>NZ_CP180551.1:1817459-2120369 GCF_047778095.1 Neptuniibacter sp. QD48_11 | reverse complement strand
CGGCAATATGGGTTGAAGATACTGGTAGTCCTAGCTGGGAAGCTATGATTACGGTAATCGCTGCTGCCATTGCGATTGAGAAAGCGCGCATCTGGTTGAGTTCTGTGATTTCAGAACCTACCGTTTTGATCAGTTTCGGACCGTATAAGGCTAAGCCAAGCGCGATACCAAGGGCACCAATCATCATTACCCATATTGGAATACTGGCCTTGGCAGATACTTCACCACTCATAATGGCATCATTTATGGCTGCAAGCGGGCCAACCGCATTAGCAACGTCATTCGCACCATGAGCAAAGCTCAACAGTGCCGCGGCAAAAATCAAAGGAATGGTAAATAAAGAGTTAACGGCATCCTTAGTGTTCTCAAGTTTATCGGCAGCAGATTTGATCATGGGTTTTACAATTACATAGACGACAGCCGCTGCTGCTGCACCAATAATTGCCGCAGTGGCAAAGTCTAGCTTCCAGATTTTCTTCAGACCTTTCAGGGCAAGGTAAGTAGAGAATGCCCAAGCCATGACAGTCACTAAAATAGGCACCCATTTTTTCGCTGCGGCAATCATGTCGCTTTGATACGTAATGTTCTTTTTGATGAACATAAGGAAGGAGGCTGCAATCACCCCACCCATAACCGGAGAGATAACCCAGCTGGCGGCAATCATGCCCATTTTGTCCCAGTTGGCGACGGCAACGCCCCCAGCAGCCATACCGGCACCTAATACGCCACCCACAATGGAGTGGGTAGTCGAAACAGGTGCACCTAATGACGTGGCGATATTAAGCCATATAGCCGCAGAGAGAAGGGCGGCCATCATTAGCCAGATAAACGTATCCGCATCCTGAATTATTTCAGGATTAATGATCCCTTTTTTGATCGTACTAACGACATCACCACCGGCCAGTAAAGCCCCCGCAGCTTCGAAAACTGCAGCAATGATAATGGCACCGGTCAATGATAATGCCTTGGAACCAACGGCTGGACCAACGTTATTTGCCACATCATTAGCACCGATATTCATCGCCATATAACCACCGATCATGGCCGCTGCAACAAGCATTATTCCGTTTGGAACGTTACCCACTGTCGAGTAACTGTACATAATGACCCCTACAATGAAGAGGATTGCGTAGCCCAGCCTGACGATTTCAGGTCTGCCGAAGAGTGTAGCCTGCTCTAGTTTGTCGAGTTGGTTGATATCCACTTCTGTTTTACTCCTCAGGTTCATGAATAAATGGACGAATTATCAGGAATTATCATGTAGCCCCGAAGTGTTCCGTTCGTCACGAAATAGAAATATATGATTAACAAATTTAACTTTCTGTATGGTTTAAAACCATTGGGTAGATCAATAAAACAGGCTTTAAATAAATCCGAGAAGGTGAGTTTTTGGTAAATGGGAGTCAGATTTTTAAAGGGGGGATCGGAGCAATGGTTTTTCCTAGCCGCAGCCGTCCGGTTAAACATATTTTGCTATGTGCTTTGAATATCCTGTAATGCTAGACTGAGAACAGAAATTAATCGGAGGCTCTATGTCAGCTGCATTCGAAAGAGTTATTGATGAAATAGACTCCTTGTCCCCAAAGGAGAAGGCGCTTGTAGCTCATCGTCTGATTGAATCACTGGATTCGGCACAGGATGAGGGTTCTGAGCAAGCTTGGAAAGAATTAGTTGAAAAGCGTCATGATGCTTTGTTATCTGGCGAAGCTAAAGCGATATCTTGGGAAGAGATAAAACAGCAGGTAAAGTAAAGGGCTAGGATGCCAGAGATCAAATTTCACCCGGATGTGAGCCAAGAAGTCAGAACTGCATACCAATGGTATGAAGAGCAAGCCCAAGGGTTAGGCGATGACTTTCTTATCTAGCTTGAATATTCATTTAGGCTTATCCGAGAACAACCAATTACGTGGCCTGTTTTTAGTGCAAGAACACGTCGGTTCCTTCTAAATAAATTCCCTTTTTCAGTCATCTATACCCCATCTACAGAAGTCATTTTGGTCTTGGCTGTTATGCATAACCGGCAAAAGCCGGGGTATTGGGAGGAGCGGAAAGGTGTATAGGTTGGGAATAAATTTTTTACTTTGAAGCCTTTAATATGTTTTGATGTAGGCTATTTGGTAGTGGACCAAAAATCAGCAAGTTCTGCACAATGCAAGACCTAATCCCATTGTTATGCTGTATCTAGTGATTGGTAGTTACAACAACTGATAGTGGTTAGTATTGCGCTTAATCACAGTAACCACTTTTACCCTTTTAATTTTCCGGTTCGAGGTACGTCAGATCTCTTTGGTATGTTGAAAAAAGTTTATCTATTTCACCCTCCTTTATAAGCTGATGTAAATTCCTATTTAGAGCGTTTAATAGCTCTGAGTTACCCTTTTTTACGGATATACCAACCGGAGCTCCTTGTTCACTTAGTTCTATAATCTTAACTCTAATCCCTATATCTTTTGCTAAGTAATACCCTACTGAACGAGGCATAATTGCTGCAGCAATTAAGTCTTTATTGAGTAAGTTCATGGACTCTCTCTTACTATCAGTTTGCATTATTCTGAAAGAATCTCTAACACGTTGATTCGTCCAATTGTTTTCGATTAGAGAGTGTCTATCGCCCGATATTATCTGACCATATAAATCATTTACTTCAGTTAGATCAGTTCTGTCTGCTTTAACAAAAATTGCGGTATAGCGATTGTAGTAGGGGTAAGAGAAGTCAAAGTATTTTAGCCGCAATTCATTTATCTCCATGCCTATTACGCAATCCAATTCAGAAAAGCGAAGTAAGCTTACGATATCGTCCCAATGACCATGTTTAATCGATAAATTGAGATTTCCCCTTTTCGCAATCAATTTTATGACGTCAACATCAATCCCGGAGTATTTATTCTGTTCTAAATACTGAAAAGGGGGATAGCCAATGGCCATACCACAAAGAATTGGGTCATCTTCATTAGCCAGGCCTGATAGGGGCATTAATAAAAATAGAAGAGCTAAAATGCTTGTGAGGCTTTTACTAGCTTTTAGAGACTTACTCCCTTTTATCGAATCTACTGCATTCACTTTTATGGCTTCTCCAAAGGGGCATGTCTACTAATTGTAGCTGAAGTGTGAAGTGAAGAATAAAAGATTATAGGGACTATTTTTCATTCTTATTAATGGCCAGGTGAGTTCATCAAATATAAAAAAACCGAACCCAAAAGGTTCGGTTTTTTTTCTAGCAACTAGCCTCTAAAACTAGTAGCCACGAAGTGGCGTTCTAAACGCCTCCGGCGCTACCCCTCCTCAGGCTCATAACCCAAGTTAGGTGCCAACCAGCGCTCAGCTTCTGACATCTCCATACCTTTACGCTTCGCGTAGCTTTCTACTTGGTCTTCGCTGATTTTCGCAACACCGAAGTATTGTGATTCAGGATGGCTGAAGTAGAAGCCGCTTACCGCTGCTGTTGGCAGCATTGCGTAAGAGTCGGTGATGGTCATGCCAGTGTTCTTCTCAACGTCTAGCAGTTCCCAAAGCAGGCCTTTCTCTGTGTGCTCTGGGCACGCAGGGTAACCTGGCGCAGGGCGGATGCCTTTGTATTTCTCGGCGATCAGATCTTCGTTGGATAGCTGCTCGTCCGATGCGTAACCCCAGATCTCTTTACGAACTTTATCGTGCATCATCTCAGCTAGGGCTTCGGCAAAACGGTCTGCCAGAGCTTTAACCATGATGGAGTTGTAGTCATCGTGGTCCGCTTCGTATTTCTCTACCAATTCATCACAGCCATGACCTGCAGTGACCGCAAAGGCACCAAGGTAATCTTGCTTGCCAGTTTCTTTTGGCGCTACGAAGTCGGTTAGACACATATTAGCTTTGCCAGCGACTTTTTCAGTTTGCTGACGCAGGTGATGTAGCTGCATCAGTACTTCGCTGCGGCTTTCATCTGTGTATAGCTCAATATCGTCGTGGTTAACGCTGTTCGCTGGGAAGATTCCAACAACCGCTTTAGCGGTTAGTAGTTTCTGATCAACCAAGTCTTTTAGCATCGCTTGAGCATCTGCAAATAGGCGAGTCGCTTCTTCACCGATGATCTCGTCATTTAGGATGCGAGGGTAACGACCCGCTAGCTCCCACGAGTGGAAGAACGGCGTCCAGTCGAAGTACTCTTGAATATCGCTTAGGGCGATATCATCAAATACATGAATGCCCGGTTTTAGCGGTGCTGGTGGAGTGTAGTTATCCCACTCGATCTGGTATTTGTTTTCACGTGCTGCTTCAAGTGTGACACGACGCTTGTCGTTCATACGGGCAGCGTGACGATCACGTACCGCTTGGTACTCTTCTTGAATCTCTTTTACGTAACCTTCTTTCTTCTCACCTAGCAGGCTAGAAGCAACGTTTACTGCTCGGGATGCGTTGGTTACGTGGACTACTTGATCGCGATGGAATACCGGATCGATCTTAACCGCTGTGTGGGCTTTAGATGTAGTTGCACCACCGATCAGTAGAGGAATATTAAATTCCTGACGTTCCATCTCTTTGGCAACGTGAACCATCTCGTCTAGAGATGGTGTGATCAAACCAGACAGTCCGATTAGATCAGCGTTCTCTTCACGTGCAGTACGCAGGATTGTTTCTGCCGGCACCATTACGCCAAGGTCGATGATCTCGTAGTTGTTACATTGCAGTACTACGCCCACGATGTTTTTACCTATATCGTGTACGTCACCTTTAACGGTTGCTAGTACGATCTTACCGTTAGAACTGCTCGCGCCGTCTTTCTCTTCTTCGATAAACGGCATTAGGTAAGCAACGGCTTTTTTCATTACACGTGCAGATTTTACTACCTGCGGCAGGAACATCTTACCGGCACCGAACAGGTCACCCACCACGCTCATGCCATCCATCAATGGACCTTCAATTACATGAAGTGGGCGGTCGTGGTTTTGACGTGCTTCTTCTGTGTCGTCTTCGATAAATTCGGTGATACCTTTAACCAGTGCGTGCTCAAGACGTTTATTAACGTCCCACTCGCGCCACTCTTGCGTTTTAGTATCTTCTTGTTGCGAACCATCGCCACGGTATTTCTCCGCAATATCCAGTAGGCGTTCAGTGCCGTCTTCACGGGTATTCTGGATAACGTCTTCTACTGCTAAACGAAGTTCTTCTGGAAGATCATCGTAGATTGCCAACTGACCGGCGTTAACGATACCCATATCCATGCCTTGCTGAATTGCATGGTAAAGGAACACACAGTGGATCGCTTCACGTACCGGGTTGTTACCACGGAAGGAGAAGGATACGTTGGATACACCACCGGAGATCTTCGCGTAAGGTAGGTTCTGTTTGATCCAGCCTGTTGCTTGAATAAAGTCTACGGCGTAGTTGTTGTGCTCTTCGATACCGGTTGCTACGGCAAAGATGTTTGGATCGAAGATGATGTCTTCTGGTGGATAGCCCACTTTATCGACAAGAACACGGTAGGAGCGTTCACAGATCTCGATCTTACGCTCGTAAGTATCGGCCTGACCTGTTTCATCAAAGGCCATTACCACTACAGCGGCACCGTAGCGGCGAAGCTTTTTCGCTTGTTCGATAAAGTTCTCTTCACCTTCTTTAAGGCTGATTGAGTTAACAACACCTTTACCTTGGATGCACTGCAGACCAGCTTCGATAACGTCCCACTTAGAGGAGTCGATCATGATCGGTACGCAAGCGATGTCAGGCTCAGATGCGATTAGGTTAAGGAACTTAACCATCGCTGCGTGAGCATCCAACATGCCTTCGTCCATGTTGATATCGATGATCTGTGCACCGTTTTCAACCTGTTGGCGAGCAACATCCAGTGCTGTTTCGTAGTCCTGCTCTTTGATCAAACGTTTGAACATCGCAGAACCAGTAACGTTGGTACGCTCACCAACGTTAACGAATAGGGTATCTTCGCCAATGTTCATAGGTTCAAGACCCGACAGACGACACTCTACTGGTAGTTCAGGAAGCTGACGCGGTTCAGCTTTTTCTGCCGCTTCACGAATCGCTTTGATGTGTGCTGGGGTCGTACCACAGCAACCACCGATAATGTTTAAGAAGCCTGACTGCGCCCATTCGCCGATCTCTTCAGCCATCTGCTCTGGTGTTTCATCGTAACCACCAAAGGCGTTTGGTAGACCTGCGTTAGGGTGAGCAGAAACGTGAGTTTCAGAAATACGAGACAGTTCTTCTACATACTGACGCAACTCATTAGGACCTAGGGCACAGTTAAGACCAACAGAGATTGGCTTAGCGTGGCGAACGGAGTTCCAGAAAGCTTCGGTTGTTTGACCGGATAGGGTACGACCGGATGCATCGGTGATCGTACCGGAGATCATCACTGGCAGACGGATGTCGTTTTCTTCGAAGTAAGTTTCTACCGCGTAGATAGCCGCTTTAGCATTTAGAGTATCGAAAATAGTTTCGATTAGGATGATGTCAGAACCACCCTCAATCAATCCGTCGATTGATTCTGTGTACGCTTCAACTAGCTCATTAAAGGAAACGTTACGGTACGCCGGATCGTTTACATCGGGAGAGATAGAACAAGTACGGTTTGTTGGGCCAAGCACACCTGCTACATAGCGTGGGCGATCCGGGGTTTCGGCTGTAATTTCGTCACAAGCTTCGCGCGCTAGACGCGCTGCTTCTACGTTGATCTCACGGCTGAGTGATTCCATCTCGTAATCAGCCATAGCGATCTGGGTCGCGTTGAAGGTATTGGTCTCGATGATATCAGCACCGGCCAAGAGGTATTCTTTGTGAATCGCTTTGATGATATCTGGCTTAGTCAGTACCAAAAGGTCGTTATTACCTTTGACTTCAATGTGCCAGTCTGCGAAACGCTCGCCGCGGTAATCCGCTTCTTCAAGCTTGTAATCCTGAATCATGGTGCCCATACCACCATCCAGAATCATAATGCGTTTTTTAAGGCTCTCTGAAAGCGTTTCAATCAAAGTTTTATCGGTCACAGTTAAATACCTAAATCAGCGACTACTAGAATAAGGTCGCTATTGTAAATCAATTAGTTAAGAAAGGGAGTGAGGAAAGTTAATCTATTGATGAACTTCGCTCAATTTGAGCTGAGCAAAGCTAATAAATAGCACTAATTTAGCTATGTCTTTAGTATTGGGTCCTATATGAGGGGCGGGTATTAAATCTGTTTGTGCTAAAGAATGCTCAATAACCCCTTAATATTTTCCCAGATGGTGGTAGAATAGCCGCCCTTTGTGCAGTGCGAATATATCTCGAAGGGCAAAAATGTCAGTCCTTTAGACGTTTTTCGTATTATGTGCAGCGCAAAATACTGGTTAAAATGCCGTTTTTTGTGGACGAGCTTTCCTGTCATACCGTTAAAAAGGGTAGAAACAGGTACAGCGTTGATGTGTTACTCATATTTATTCGGCCAAAAGCTGAGATGAGTAGCGAAAGGGGGCAACCGGGGTAAACCCTGGTAAAGATGAGCAAACGCAGGATTTAGTCTATGCTGCAGACATTCTTAAAGTGCAAGCTACACCGTGTAACAGTAACTCACGCTGAGCTTCACTACGAAGGTTCATGTGCGATCGATGGTGTGTTGCTTGATAAGTCAGGCATTCGTGAATATGAACTAATTCATATTTACAATATCAACAATGGCGAACGCTTTACTACTTATGCAATCCGTGCAGAAGAGAACAGCGGTATTATCTCTGTTAACGGTGCGGCAGCGCATAAAGCAAGTAAAGGTGATCTACTGATCATCGCTTCTTACGTTCAACTGGACGACAAAGAGGTTGAAGAACACCAGCCAACACTTTGCTACTTTGAAAATGCGAAGTCAGATGGCGGCGTAGGCGCAACTGATGAAGAGCTTCATCAGCGAAACGTGCTAACAGGTATGAAACGCGCAATTCCTGTTCAGCCGAAAGATATCTGATCAAGATTTTTAAAAAGCCACTCACCGTTGAGTGGCTTTTTTGTTTAGAGAAAACCCGCCGAGTGCGGGTTTTCTTTTGTCTATATGTTTGTAGTGAATCCCACTGAGGTATGAATTTTTAGGCCTAATATCGCCTTGCATGGTAGGGCTATTGCGGGTAAATTGGCGCCCAGAATATTGCTTAGGCAAACATAATAAGCACACCAAAATACAATATTAGGAGTTACACGTGGAACTCGCATGTCTTGACCTTGAAGGGGTATTGATCCCAGAAATCTGGATCGCTTTTGCTGAAGAAACTGGTATTGAAGAATTAAAAGCGACGACTCGTGATATTCCTTGTTACGACGAGCTAATGCAGCAGCGTCTTCGCATTCTTGATGAACACGGTCTAAAACTGCCGCAGATTCAAGAAACTATCAGCAAACTTGAGCCTCTAGAAGGTGCAGTTGAGTTTGTTAACTGGTTGCGTGAGCGTTTTCAGGTTGTGATCCTATCTGATACGTTCTACGAATTCTCTCAGCCGCTAATGCGTCAGCTGGGCTTTCCAACACTTCTTTGTCACAAGCTAGAAGTAGACGAAGATGGCCGTATCACTGACTACACTTTGCGTCAGAAAGATCCTAAGCGTCAGTCTGTTCGTGCATTCCAGTTGTTGAACTACCGTGTAATCTCTGCGGGCGATTCTTACAACGATACAACTATGCTTAAGCAAGCAGAAGCGGGTATCTTGTTCCACGCGCCTGATAATGTAATTGCTGAGTTCCCTCAGTTCCCAGCAGTGCACACGTACGAAGATCTGAAGAAAGAATTTATCAAGGCAAGTAACCGCGATCTAAGCCTGTAAGCTCTTTCCTACTTAATCTACTGCTCAAAAAAGTCTATATTGGGCAGTAGATTAGGCATTCTCCCCAAGCCTTTCTTATTAGTTTTTGTTAATATATTTCCCGTCGTCGTTTAAGCGCCGGATTTATTCTTCCTCTTATTTAAGGTGTTTACCCTATGCCTCTGGCAAAGATTATCAGTGCTAATTCTCTTCTATCCGACCAATTGGTTGGTATTTTGGCTGAGGACTATCAACTGGAAATATCTTCTTGCTTGAGGGAGGTGTGTGTAGATAGTGATCTAGTGTTACTTGATCATGACCTTGTTGGCCAGTATGACGAATCTGAATTAGTTACGGCTATCCAGCAGTATGAGCATCTGCATGTTCCGGTCATTTTAGTTTGGAACAATGCAGAGGAAGATTACCGTGAGTTCGCTATCGAAGTAGGATGTTCTGATTATCTAAGACCGCCGTTTTTTCCATCGGTTGTAAATGCCAAGTGCAAAACTTATATCAGCTTGGCTAAACTCAAGCAGAACTTTACATCGCGTGCAGCAACAGATGTGCCTACGAGTGCAGTACCTGCTGGTGATCTAGTTGATGTCACAGAACTATTGGCCGTTCAAGATGCGGCTATCTTATGTTTGGCGACGATTGCTAGAATCCGTGACCATTCTACCGGGAACCATATTCTTAGAACTCAGCACTATGTAAAAGCATTAGCTGAGCACCTTTATAAGAATCCTGCTTATCATGACGAGCTGGATGCTGAGACGATTGAGCTGTACTACAAGACTTCAGCTCTGCACGATATCGGTAAAGTGGGAATTCCAGATCATATCCTTCAAAAACCGGGTGAATTAACAGCTGAAGAGTATCGTGTGATGAAAACTCATACGGTTTTAGGTTATCAGGCAGTAACTTCGGCTCAACAGTTGCTGGATAGTTCATCCAGCGGCAAAGCGGTTAAGTTTTTGGAGCTGGCTCAGCAAGTGACTTTAAGTCATCACGAGCGCTGGGATGGAGAAGGCTATCCGCAAGGCTTGAAAGGTGAAAACATCCCATTGATTGCACGTTTGATGGCGGTGGCTGATGTTTATGATGCGATGATCTCACGCAGGCCTTATAAAAATGCTGTTGATCATGAACGCGTGACTAATGTCATTGTTTCCGGTCGCGGTAGCCATTTTGATCCAGCAGTTGTGGATGCGTTTTTGGATCTACAGGATATGTTTGAAAGGATCTCTTTCAAGCTGGAAGATGTGTTCCCATCCAGTGCTGATTTGATGCTTCATTCCATGAGCGATCTTATTGCTGAAAATGATCTTGCTACGGCTGAGGAACTAGCGGGTAGTTAAATGCTTCGCGGGTAGTCCTGAGTTGTGAAGGAAGCCATTTTTGGTAGGACTCATAGATGGTTGTTTTTAACTCTTCATCTTTTTCGATCATCTGATTGAGCGTGCTTATCAGCGCTTTATTCCAGTCTCCTTTGGCACATCCTACGTGCCCCATGCTTGTTACTGGTTGGCCTTCAAGCGGAACAAAATATAGATCTTCACTAATATCGTGCTCTAACTTGCTAAACTGTGCTTCTTCAGGCCTACCGATCATTGCGTCTAACCGATGGTTCTGCACCATCTGAATAAGTCTTTCCTGATCTTTTTGGCCTGTTTTAACTTTAAAGATGCTATTTGGCTTAGTTTTATTCTTTTGAATGATTTCGTCGATGTATGCAGAGTAGGCTCTTGCATCATGAATGCTAATAGAAAGGGGCTTTTTGGTTAAACTGTTAAGGTTAACAGGGTTAATTTTGTCTGCACTGACGCCAAATTTATGTAGAGCTCCTTTTGTGGTCACTAAGCCATTTGCGTACAAGCGCATTAATGGCTGACTAAAATCCATAAATTTTTGTCTTTCTTTCGAATTAACTAAAGATACATGGCAGATCATCTGTCCCTCTTTAGCTAACTGCATTGCGCGCTTTAGGCTCATATCGCTACTGATATGACGATAATGTTTTAACTTTCGCTTAAATAGCTTGATTGCTTCATCGCCGATACCTTGATTGCTGTATTTGCCTTTTAGGATGAATACGGGAGCAAAATCGGTTCTGGCCCATACGATGATCGGTTTTTCGTTGGTCGATATTTTTGATGGGTGCTTATCGGCTACAGCAGCATAAGGGCTAGCCAAATAAAACATTAGTAGTGAGATTGATAATAGCCTGCTGCGCTGCATAGTAATTCCTTTTGGAACACGACAGTTCAAGTATAGGCAATCTATTGGGATATGTAGGTTAAATTTAGCTAGGTCTGACTCAGTGCGAATCGATTGTTCATTCGGTTTAAACGAAGTGCCATCTTTAGGATCAATTGGTCCTTGAGTTTCTCTCTAGTTTCTATCGGAAGCTCATCCAGCAATTCTTGGTCGATAACAAGCGCCGTGCTGTCTGTATTAGCGATAACACTAGCTGTTCGAGGTTCATTGGTTAAGAAAGATATCTCACCAATTATCTCGCCAGGTGAAAGTTGGGTTATTAGTTGCTGAGAAGTACCTTTTAGTACATTGACACCGCCGCTCAAAAGGATAAAAAAGCGTTTATCTAGTGAGTCTTCATCGGTTAGATAATCTCCGGTTTTGTAAGCAACGAAATACCAATGAAACTGAGCAAGAAGCTGTTTGTCCTTGCGGTTCATATCGTCGAATAAAGCCACTTTATCCAGAATGGCTAGAGCACTTTCTTTACTGAGCGTCTTGTTTTTAGCCATAGATATACTCCTTCTAGTTAGGAATAGTCGCTTCCAAGCATTGGAGCAAGTTATTCACTTTGTCGAAGGTTTCTTGATATTCCATGGACGAAACAGAGTCTGCGACAATCCCGCCACCCGCCCAGCAGAAAATCTGATTGTTTTCGCAAAGCAGGGTGCGAATAGTAATGCTGGTGTCCATTCGACCGCATAGGCTGATATAGCCGATAGACCCGCAGTAGATAGAACGACGATGCGGTTCTAGTTCCTCGATAATCTCCATTGCTCTTATCTTTGGAGCGCCGGTAATAGAGCCACCAGGGAAGCAATGTTTTAGTAGAGCAATCGGCGAGTAATCGGAACTTAAGTAGCCAGTGACTGTGCTGACTTTGTGATGCACATTGGCGTAGCTCTCAATGTTGAAGAGCTTAGGTACTTTTACAGAGTTATGCTGACAGACCTTACTAAGATCGTTGCGCATCAGATCGACGATCATAAGATTCTCTGCGCGATCTTTAAGTGAATCGCTAAGTTCCTGTTTGAGGAGTTGATCTTCTGCCGTATCAGATGAGCGTGGTCGCGTACCTTTGATCGGCTTAGTCGTTACTACCCCGTCTTTAGTTTCTAAGAACTGCTCAGGGGATAGAGACAGAATTTGCTGCTCACCCAAATCGATGTAAGCAGAATAGGGTGTTGGCGCATGGGTTCTTAGCTTTTTATAGGCTTCCCAGCTGTCGCCTTGATAGCTGCTATTAAAGCGTTGAGCAAAGTTAACCTGATAACAGTCGCCAGCATGGATGTAGTTATCTATCTGCTCAAGCTTCTGTTGATATTCCGCTTCAGTGATATTGGCGCTAAAGGCTTTATCAAGCTGGAAATCAGCGTTTGGCGAGGTTGTTGCTCGAGTCAGTTGCAGTTCGATCTGGTCGAGTTGCTCTTTAGATACGCGATGATCGGCAACGAGGTAAGCTTGCTCTTTATGGTGATCAACCACTAAACCCCATAGGTACATGCCTACTTGCATGTCGGGTAGGGATGCAAAATCTTCTGCCTTCGCCGGCATGTTTTCAACGGATCGACCCAGATCATAAGCAAAGTGACCGATGATACCGCCTTGGAAGGGCAGGTCTGCTTGTTTCGCTTGCGGGTTTTGATAGCGGTTGTACAGATCTTGTAGTGCATCAAATGCAGGTTGATCTGCATTCATGCTCAAGGTTTCAACCGGTGCAGCCGCGATGATGTCGAACCGTCCCCATGGACAGTTAGGGCGACCACTATCAAGAAATACAGCATTACCTAGAGGGCGAAGGCGCTCAAAGTAAATTTCACTGTTAGCTAAATACGGAACAGAACGTTGGGTGATCAATGAACTGGCTTAATTCTTAGTTATTGAATGAAGTGTGTGAATTGTATGTAACCCCATTGGAACTGTCTATGTGAAAGGCTTTGTCGCAACGAAATAAGTGAAAACAACTGAAAACCTTTAAAAATCGTTGCTTGTTTTTCGTTCATACCAAAGATTGTCGACAAAATGCTGGTTTGGTTACTCTGTTCAGCTAGAATGAGATTAAATCTATTAAAGCATTAAGAGTATTGTTGCTACATGAAGCATCCTTTTAGTGTTGATAAGCAAAGCCTTACTTTGCCTGATCAGCATATTGTTTATCGAATCTATCGAAATCCTGATATTAAGCCTTCCAGAAGGCTGGTCTTACTGCATGGTGCAGGTGTTGCTGGGGTTGATACTTGGGAGCATATCACTGCATTTTTAACTCAATGGTCTGAGGTGTTAGTGCCTGACCAAAGAGGCATGGGTGATACCTATTTCCCCGATAAGAAAGAACACCCCTTTGCAGCGCAGGAGCTGGTTGCAGACTTAAATGCCTTAGTTGATCACTTAGGCTGGTGGCAGTTTGATTTAGCAGGTTATTCCTTAGGTGGCTTAATCTCGCTGCTGTTTAAACAGCAGCACTCTGATCGTGTTGGTAAGCAGTATCTATTGGAATCGGCGGTGCTAGATCGTCCTTGCTGGGAAACCACCATAGAGCTACGTAACCAATTCTCGGAGGCGGCGCTGAATCTTAGAGGTTCTGTGCAGGTAGAGAAGGGTATTGTTAACTTTTTAGACGCGATCTCGCCTAATCGTAAAGTTTCACCGCAAGTAGAAAAGTTAACTGTCAGCAGATTAGGGGCACGACCTGAGGGTTTTGCGAATGCTTTGGACTGCGTAACACAGGCAGTAAAGCAGATAGATAGAGAAGAATTAGTGGCGGCGCAAGGTGATGTGACCAGCTTTATAGGTGGTAACAGTGTCGACCTTATGCACCAGTACCAGCGAGAGCTGGCGGAGCGTCTGCCTAATTGGCACTACTTTTTGATGGCTGGAACTGATCATTCGTTACCGTTTCAAAAGCC
Source organism: Neptuniibacter sp. QD48_11 (assembly GCF_047778095.1). GTDB lineage: Bacteria > Pseudomonadota > Gammaproteobacteria > Pseudomonadales > Balneatricaceae > Neptuniibacter. The sequence continues at coordinate 2,106,457 of NZ_CP180551.1, read as the reverse complement.
GCGCCAGATCGCGCGAGTGATGAATGATGAGTTACAGCGTTATATAACTAACAAATAATTACGAAGTGATAAGGTAAAACCCTTAAACTTTTGTATTGTGTTGACAATCTTTTCGCTATTTCGAGTTGACGGCTCAATTTAGCAGGAGTATCTTGGTCTCAGTTCAAGATTGTCGACAATCTTCAATCAAGGGTTGTTATGACTGATAAAACAGACAATAAAGCGTTTCAACAAGAAACGCGCACATTGGCCGATCGCGTTTGCGAACAAATTGTAACTGCGATTGTGGTGGGGGATATTCCTCCCGGTCAGAAGATCAGCGAGCCTGAGCTAGCCAAAACATACGGCATTAGCCGTGGGCCATTGCGAGAAGCGATGCGTCGTTTGGAAGCGCTAAGGTTAGTTGAGCGTAAGCCTCATGTCGGTGCGCGGGTTGTTAATCTGTCGGCAAAAGAACTTATTGAAATATATCGTGTCCGCGAAGCACTTGAAGGTATGGCCTGCCGCTTAGCAGCAGAGAATATGCCTCAAGACGAAATCGATAGCCTGCGTGCTCTATTAGATGAGCATGAACAGAGTGTCGAACAGCTAGAGGGCCGATCGTATTTCCAAAAAGAGGGTGATCTGGATTTTCACTACCGCATTGTTCACGGCAGCAAAAATGAGAAGCTGCTCGAATTTTTAGGCGGGGATCTATATCACTTAGTACGAATGTACAGATACCAGTTCAGTGTCTCTAGTTCACGACCAAAACGTGCACTTAAAGAGCACCGCCAGATTGTAGACGCGATTGAATCTCGTGATCCGGAATTGGCTGAAATGCTCATGCGCCGACATATAGGTGCAGCACGCCGAAACGTGGAAGAGAAACTGAACGCAGCGACCGAAACCAGAGGGGAAGAACATGTCCAATAACCTGTCTGCCGGTGCACGTTTTCGTAAAGCACTAGCTGAAACAAACCCACTTCAGATTGTAGGTACGACTAACGCATATCACGCCATGATGGCTGAACGTGTAGGTCATAAAGCAATTTACTTATCTGGTGGTGGTGTCGCTAACCACTCATACGGTTTGCCTGACCTAGGCATGACATCAATGAATGATGTTCTAGCAGATGTAAGCCGTATTACCAGCGCAGTAGAAACTCCGCTGATGGTTGATATTGATACGGGATGGGGTGGTGCTTTTAACATTGCACGCACAGTTAAAGAGATGATCAAAGCAGGTGCGGCTGCAGTTCACATTGAAGATCAGGTAGCACAAAAGCGTTGTGGTCACCGTCCAAACAAAGAGATTGTTACGCTTGAAGAGATGGTTGATCGTGTTAAAGCAGCGGTTGATGCCAAAACTGATGACGACTTCTTTGTTGTAGCACGTACAGATGCTTTCCAGATGGAAGGTCTGAATGCTGCAGTTGAGCGCGCACAAGCATGTTTAGAAGCAGGTGCAGATGGCATCTTCGCAGAAGCAGTGCACACGCTAGATGATTACAAAGCGTTTTCTGATGGCATCAATGGTGCGCATCTATTGGCTAACATCACTGAGTTTGGTGCTACGCCACTATTCAATAAAGATGAATTGGCTGAACACGGTGCAAGCATGGTGCTATACCCACTGTCTGCATTCCGCGCAGCTAATAAGGCAGCCCTTAATGTATACGAGCACCTTCTAAAAGATGGTGATCAAAAAGCGGTTGTCGACACTATGCAAACACGTATGGAACTTTACGATTTCTTGAATTATCACGACTTCGAGCAGAAGTTGGATGCATTGTTCGCAGAAGGTAAGAACAAGTAAGCGCTATTTTTATTTTACGCCTTACTTAATTGATTTTAGCAAGCGGGTCGCAGAACCCGCATAGATAGGAAACAGGAGCATAATCATGGTCGACAAAAAACTGGGTGGTGCTGGTCTACGTGGTCAGTCTGCAGGTGAAACGGCATTATGTACTGTAGGTAAAACAGGTTCAGGTCTGACTTACCGTGGTTACGATATCAAAGAACTATCTGATAAAGCGCAGTTTGAAGAAGTTGCTTATCTTCTACTTTACGGAAAACTGCCAAATCAGGCTGAGCTAGATGCATACAAAGCTAAGCTAAAAGGTATGCGTGCTCTGCCAGAAGCACTAAAAACAGTTCTAGAACAGATTCCTGCTGAAGCGCACCCAATGGACGTGATGCGTACAGGTTGCTCTATGTTGGGTAACTTAGAAGAAGAGAAAGATTTCTCTGAGCAGCACGATCACATCGATCGCATGCTTGCAGTCTTCCCTGGCATGATCAACTACTGGTACAACTTCAGCCACAACGGCGTACGTGTAAACGTTGAAACTGATGCAGATTCTATTGCTGAGCAGTTCCTATGGACACTTCACAACGAGAAGCCTGAGCCGCTACACGTTGAAGTAATGCACGCGTCTTTGATCCTTTACGCTGAGCACGAATTCAACGCGTCTACATTCACTGCGCGTGTATGTGCATCAACGCTATCTGATATTCATAGCTGTGTGACTGCTGCAATTGGTTCCCTTCGTGGTCCTCTTCACGGCGGTGCTAATGAAGCGGCAATGGATATGGTTGAGCAGTGGAAATCTGCGGATGAAGCTGAAGAAGCGATCATGGGTATGTTGGCGCGTAAAGACAAGATCATGGGCTTCGGTCACGCGATCTACCGCGAGTCTGACCCACGTAATGCGATCATCAAAGAGTGGTCTAAGAAGCTATCTGAGCAGGTTGGTGATACTCACCTGTACGCAGTTTCTGAGCGAGTTGAAGCAGTTATGTGGCGCGAGAAGAAGTTGTTCTGTAACGCAGACTTCTTCCATGCATCTGCATACAACTTCATGGGAATTCCTACGAAGCTATTTACACCTATCTTCGTTTGTTCTCGTGCGGCAGGTTGGACTGCTCACGTAATGGAGCAGCGCGCTAACAACCGTATCATCCGTCCATCTGCTGACTACACTGGTCCAGAAACGGCTGATTGGGTTGCTATCGAAGATCGTCCATAAGAGACGACAGTAGACAGCGGTTTGAGCTATCAGCCGGATCGCTGTCCTGATTTGAATAATAAAAAGCTGAGAGATTAGCTTTGCTAACCCCTCTCGGCTTGAATGAACCTGACAGGTTGTGCCATGAATACTGAATACCGCAAGCCTCTTCCGGGTACCTCTATAGATTTCTTTGATACCCGCCAAGCGATTGAAGATATCCAGCCAGGTGCTTATGCAAAACTGCCATACACGTCTCGTGTTTTGGCTGAGCAACTGGTGCGTCGCTGTGAGCCATCTGCGCTGACCGACTCTCTAAAACAATTGATCGAAACTAAACGTACACTGGATTTCCCATGGTACCCAGCGCGTGTTGTATGTCATGACATCCTTGGTCAGACTGCACTGGTTGACCTTGCTGGTCTGCGTGATGCGATTGCTGACCAAGGTGGTGATCCATCTAAGGTAAATCCAGTTGTACCGACTCAGCTTATCGTTGACCACTCTCTAGCAGTTGAAGCGCCAGGTTTCGATCCAGATGCGTTTGAGAAAAACCGTGCGATTGAAGATCGCCGTAACGATGACCGTTTCCACTTTATCGACTGGTGTAAAACTGCGTTTGATAACGTAGATGTTATCCCAGCAGGTAACGGCATCATGCATCAGATCAACTTGGAGAAGATGTCTCCGGTTATCCAAAACCGCGATGGTGTAGCTTACCCAGATACTTGTGTAGGTACGGACTCCCACACGCCACACGTTGATGCACTAGGTGTAATCGCGATTGGTGTAGGTGGTCTAGAAGCAGAAACCGTTATGCTTGGTCTGCCTTCTATGATGCGCCTACCAGACATTGTAGGTGTGAAGATTGTTGGTGAACGCCAGCCTGGCATCACTGCGACAGACATCGCACTTGCAATGACTGAGTTCCTACGTAACGAGAAAGTTGTTTCTGCTTACCTAGAATTCTTCGGTCCTGGTGCTGCGACCTTGTCTATCGGTGACCGTGCGACACTGTCCAACATGACACCTGAATACGGTGCGTCTGCGGGTATGTTCTACATCGATGAGCAGACTATCGATTACTTGAAGCTAACAGGCCGTGAACCAGAACAGGTAGCGCTAGTTGAGCAATATGCGAAACACACAGGTCTATGGGCTGATGATCTAGTTGAAGCACAGTACGAGCGTGTACTTGAGTTTGATCTGTCTAGCGTTGTTCGTAACATGGCTGGTCCTTCTAACCCACATCGTCGTCTACCAACGACTGCGCTAAATGAGCGCGGTATTGCTGGTGAAGATATGTTGGCTGCAGCAAAAGCTGAAGAAGCAGAAGGCCTAATGCCAGATGGTGCGGTAATCATTGCTGCTATCACATCTTGTACAAACACATCTAACCCGCGCAACGTTGTTGCTGCAGGTCTAGTTGCTAAAAAGGCAAACGAGCTAGGTCTAGTGCGTAAGCCTTGGGTTAAAACCTCTTTTGCACCAGGTTCTAAAGTTGCGAAACTTTACTTGGAAGAAGCGGGTCTATTACCAGAACTTGAGAAACTAGGTTTCGGTATCGTGGCATACGCATGTACTACATGTAACGGTATGTCCGGTGCGCTAGACCCTGTTATCGAGAAAGAAGTCGTTGAACGCGATCTATACGCAACAGCTGTTCTATCGGGTAACCGTAACTTCGATGGGCGTATCCACCCACACGCCAAGCAAGCATTCCTAGCGTCGCCACCGCTGGTAGTTGCTTACGCAATCGCAGGTACAGTTCGTTTCGATATCGAGAATGATGTATTGGCTGTTGTTGATGGCAAAGAGATCACACTAAAAGATCTATGGCCATCAGATGAAGAGATCGATGAAATCGTAGCTAAGGCAGTTAAGCCAGAGCAGTTCAACCAGATCTACATCCCAATGTTCGATCTTGGTGACGTTGAGCGCGCAGAAAGCCCGCTTTACGACTGGCGTAAAATGTCTACTTATATCCGTCGCCCTCCATACTGGGAAGGTGCATTGGCAGGCGAGCGTACTATGAAAGGTATGCGTCCGCTGGCGGTTCTAGGTGACAACATCACAACTGACCACCTGTCCCCATCTAATGCGATTCAAGCGAGTTCTGCTGCAGGTGAATACTGCGCGAAGATGGGTCTTCCAGAAGAAGACTTTAACTCTTACGCAACTCACCGTGGTGACCACTTAACAGCACAGCGTGCAACGTTCGCTAACCCGAAACTGTTGAACGAAATGTGTCGTGACGAAAACGGTGAGATCAAGCAGGGTTCCCTTGCGCGTATCGAGCCTGAAGGTACAGAAAGCCGCATGTGGGAAGCAATTGAAACCTACATGGATCGTAAACAGAACCTAATCATCGTTGCAGGTGCTGACTACGGTCAGGGCTCATCCCGAGATTGGGCTGCGAAAGGTGTTCGCCTTGCAGGTGTGGAAACAATCGTTGCTGAAGGCTTCGAGCGTATCCACCGTACTAACCTAGTTGGTATGGGCGTACTACCTGTTCAGTTCAAAGAGGGTGATACCCGTAACACTTACGGTATTGATGGTACTGAGACATTTGACATCGTTGGTGATATCTCACCACGTTGCGATCTAACTTTGATCATCAACCGTGCTAACGGCGAGAAGGTAGAAGTACCAGTGACTTGTCGTTTGGATACTGCTGCGGAAGTACATGTGTACAACGCGGGTGGTGTTCTACAGCGTTTCGCTAAAGATTTCCTAGAAGGAAATTAATAGCAGGCAGTTCCGATAGGCGTTGTTTGCAAATCCTAGCTCTACAGGCTCACGTAGGGCTGGGGTTTCAAAGTCGAGCAAGCAGCGCCCATCATTTTGCCGAGAATAGAAGCAAAGCTTTTACTAACAATGACTGGCCAGAGTAGAGACTGCATGTGGCCTTGAATGCAAGGTCATGTCAGTCATTGTTACTAAGCGTTTTATTCGAATTGATAGAGCAGCTTTTGATAGCTGTGTGAATCAAGTAGGAAAAGTTTATGTCACACGTACCACAGATAAAAATCCCAGCGACTTACTATCGCGGCGGAACCAGTAAAGGTGTTTTCTTTCGTCGTCAGGATCTGCCAGAAGTAGCGCAAGAGCCAGGCGAAGCTCGTGACAACATACTAATGCGTGTGATCGGTAGCCCAGACCCTTACGGCCAGCAAATTGATGGCATGGGCGGTGCAACATCCAGTACCAGTAAAACCGTGATTTTGGATAAAAGTTCAGTTGCAGATCACGATGTGGATTACCTGTTCGGTCAGGTAGCGATCAATAAGCCTTTCGTAGATTGGTCGGGTAACTGCGGTAATTTGACGGCAGCCGTAGGTGCTTTCGCGATCAGTGGCGGGCTAGTAGACCCAGAGCGTATTCCTGAAAACGGCATCTGCACAGTTCGTATTTGGCAAAAGAATATTAAGAAAACCATCATTGCTCATGTGCCAATTACCAATGGTGAAGTGCAGGAAACCGGTGACTTTGAGTTGGACGGTGTAACTTTCCCAGCGGCTGAGGTTGTGATTGAGTTTATGGACCCGGCTGATGGTGAAGGTTCCATGTTCCCAACGGGTAACTTGGTTGATGATATGGAAGTGCCGGGTATTGGTACCTTTAAAGCAACATTCATCAATGCAGGTATCCCGACTATCTTCGTGAATGCTGAAGATATTGGCTACAAAGGCACTGAGCTACAGAAAGATATTAATGGTAATGCCGATGAGTTGGCGCGTTTCGAAACCATGCGTGCACACGGTGCTGTGCAGATGGGTTTGATCAGCGATATCTCTGAAGCAGTTGCACGTCAGCATACGCCGAAGATTGCGTTTGTTGCGCCTGCGACTGACTACGAAGCATCAAGCGGTAAGCAGATCTCTGCAAACGATATTGATGTCTGTGTACGTGCATTATCTATGGGCAAATTACACCATGCGATGATGGGCACAGCCTCTGTTGCTATTGCCACTGCTGCAGCTGTACCAGGTACCTTAGTTAACCTTGCTGCCGGTGGTGGTGAGCGTGAAGCGGTAACTTTTGGTCATCCATCTGGCACATTGCGTGTTGGTGCTGCCGCTGAAGAGGTTAACGGCGATTGGACTGCTAAGAAAGCGGTAATGAGCCGAAGTGCCCGTGTAATTATGGAAGGCAATCTACGCATTCCAGGAGACAGTTTCTAGTTCTAGAGTAACCCTGAAGGGCTCACTGGGGTTCTATTTTCCTATCAGAGTAGATACTCCAGCTCTTCCTTAACGACCACGCTTTTTAGCGTGGTTTTTTTTATCTGGAAAAAGCTAAATGATCATTTTATGGGTTAGGCGCTTTTTTGTTAGATAAGAAAAAAGAACATACACCAGAAGAAAAGATAATGATGAGCCCAATACCGCTGATCATATCAGGCCATTCATCAAACAAAACAACGCCAAGTGCCGTTGCGATAATGAGTTGAGAATAAACGAACGGTGCAACAATACTGGCTTCTAGGTGTTTGCTGCTTTGCAGGATTATTAGATTTCCAATAGCAGACGCGAGTGAGCTAACTAAGATCAGTGTGACCAGATGGGTATCCAATTCTGCGGGAATGGTTGGTGTAGCTATAGGCGCCAGAGCCAAACTGCCTGCTAAGAGAGTGGATAGCAGAATGAGTCTTGGTCTAAATTGCCCGGCCAGCCATCGATTACACACCAGCATACAGCCAAAACACGTACCTGCTAGTAGTGCTAAGGGTGCGCCTGTTCCCATATTAAATCCTGGCTTTACTACCATCAGAACAGCGGCAAAGCCTATAAGCAAAGCGATTGAGCGCGCCGGTGTAATTGTCTCTTTAAGAATTAATCCGGCTAGAAAATAAGAAACGATTGGTCCTATAAAGAAGATACCAAAGACATTGGCGATAGGCTCGGTTTTCAGCGCTGTGAGCATGCTGAAGATAGCGCAGGTGAATAAACCTGCACGGATTAATAAGCGCCAGTTAAAGAGTTGACCGACCTCTTTAATCGTCAATCCAGAGAAGGGCAGAACAAACGCAAAGCCAACAGCGAGCCTGCTCCAAGCAATAAATAGTGGATCTACACCTTGAATGCCAAGCAGTTTACCGGCGGAGTCCCCAACAGGTATGAGCGACAAGCCTACTAGCAGGAAAGCAATGAGAAGTGCTTTGGATTTTAATGTCATCCTTAACTCGGTATTAGGTATGTAGGTGTAAGGACAGTACCCTAAGTCTGTTCTGACGGCCAGTTATTCAGCTGTTAGAACGGGGCTTAGCTCTTTAAGCTATTTCTCTATCAGTCTTTTGCTGCTTTTAGCTGTTTTCTACCGAACTTGGCCTGTCTTTAAACTTAATCCCACCAAAAGTACCAGCAGTCGTGGTTAAGTAGAACTTCTGCAAGTTTTGAAACTGTTTCCACGCCTTGATCTACAATATCCGGACAATATAGATATTGCTCCCAAGCCAGTTCCATTGCTTCTTCTGCGGTTTGTGGTGGCTTAGTAATATAAGCTTCAATCACGTCATTGCTGACCCCGACAATCTTAGCGCCATACTTTAGCTGCCAATGTTTCCACATGGCGCAGTGAACTTCTGGTTCAGGGCAGGCGTTCCAGCCACCAAACTTAAAATGAGCGGGGATCTTCCAGCTACTGTCGGTTTTAATTTTGACGCCTAAAAGATTATCTACGGCTTCGCCTGTGACAAAGTCTGTCGCAAGATTAAAGCCTTGTTTATCACTTGATTCAGCTTTAAATTCGCCGGTTATTTCTGCGAGGTTTAACTCCTCATCTGATTCTAACAGTTGGCGTCGTTTGCTGAGCCATGTAGCTGCTTTGATCTTTGCAGCAGCGCGGATAATATCTTTTGGAGATTGCGAGCTTTCTAGAAGGTGCTCTTCAATATAAGATTTATCTTCTTCAGTACCGCATACCACCAGTTTGTTATCTTTGCTGCTTGCCTTAATAGCTTTTGCGAAGGCATCAGCTGGATCAAGATTGACGAATTTCATTTTCGGCCCTAAAGAATAGTTTCGCGTAATGGTATCAGAAATGGGAGGGGGATTTATCAGTCTGTTTGAGTTGCTAAGGGAGTGGCTTAGTTAATCAGTCTTTTTTAAGTACGGGTCGAGCAGTTACGTGCAGTTGGAAGAAAGTGACTGATATTCTTTGATGCGGTGTTATGAGTGTTCTTCCGATCGGTGGCTTAAAGCTTAACGTAAGTCAGTAGCAAATTGCCTGATTTGATCTATGAGGAATATGCACAATACTGTTTAGATATTTGAGAAAATCGAGGCATGCTAGATGGGGTTAAATCGATACATAGCAAAGATAATATGTTTTTTTGCGCTATGTTCTTCGGCTGCCTTGGCTGACGATATTCCAGAAGTGATCTTTGCAACGACGCTTCATTACCCTCCCTATGAATATCGTGAAAACGGCGAACCGAAAGGGCTTGCTGTAGACATTGCCAAAGAGGCTCTGACCCGAGTCGGCGTTAAGCAAATTGATTTCCAGTTTTTTCCGTGGAAGCGTGCGGTCTATGTGACTGAGCATGGAGAGCGTGATTTGCTCTTTAATGCCGGAAAAAATGCACCACGCCAGAAATGGGGTTACTACGTTGATAGTGTCTTGATTCAGCAAAGCTATGTGCTGTTTAAGCGCAAATCTGATCAATTTGAGGTTCAGCCTGATTTTTCAAATGTTAAAGATAAAGATATCTCTGTTAGAGCAGGCTATCTATACGGAAGCGGTCATTTCAGACAGGCGTTAGACAGTGAGAAGTTTTATAAAGTTGAGTTGGCTGATTCGACTGAACAAAGTGTTAAGCAGTTGCTGAATGATCGAGTAGATATGTTTGTTGGTGATTTGCTGCCAGTGATGTACTACATCCAAGAGCAAGAACTGGAAGATCAGATCGATATTGTGCTCTACAACGGTGAGCGAATGGAGGTGCTTTCTTGGTCAACTTACCTGTTGTTTTCTAAGTTGAGGGTGACGCCAGGTTTTGTAGAGAAAGTTCGGTTAGCGATGGAGCAAATGAAAGCGGATGGAACCTTTGCAGCGATCGAAAGCAAATACCAATATTAGGCAGGGTTAGTCATTTGGTAGAGCATTAAACTCTTCGCGCTTTTCGTTCATCCAGGCCTGCATCGCTTCAGGGTCTAACATCATCTGCTGTACTTTCTGCATGGCTGCTAGGTGGTCGGCATCTTGTTGCTGAAACATCTCCATACCATGTTGTTTTGCTAGCTCGGACATCTCTTCAAATGTGTTGGCTTTAAACTCAAGATCGCAACCGCCGCCAAGTTGCCTGCAAGTCATGGTCTTCACTGCTTTCTCCTTTCGGTAAATATCTGCTTAGTTATTCGCTTCAGGGTAGTTGAAAGTGCTTAATTGGACAAACTTCGTTTAAAGAGAGTGTGGGGGAAGAAGGGGGCTCATGATAGAAACAAAAAAGCCCGCTGATTTCTCAGCGGGCTTTTTTAACGAGTTAAGTAATTAGATTACTTAGCTTCGTTTTTAGCTTTTACTTCAGCGATTACTTCGTCAGCAACATTCTGTGGGCATGCTGCATAGCGTTCAAACTCCATAGAGAACTGACCGCGACCAGAAGTAATAGTACGTAGGTGACCGATGTAACCAAACATTTCAGATAGTGGAACGTCTGCTTTGATGCGAACGCCAGTAGCGCCAGCTTCTTGGTCTTTGATCATGCCACGACGACGGTTAAGGTCACCGATTACATCACCAACGTTGTCATCTGGAGTGAATACGTCAACTTTCATGATTGGCTCAAGAAGTTGTGCACCCGCTTTAGGGATAGACTGACGGAAAGCGCCTTTAGCTGCGATTTCGAATGCTACTGCCGAGGAGTCAACCGCGTGGAAGCCACCATCGAATAGTTCGATTTCAACGTCTAGTACAGGGAAGCCTGCTAGTACACCTTGTTCCATCATGCCAGCGAAGCCTTTTTCGATCGCTGGGAAGAATTCTTTAGGTACGTTACCGCCTACTACTGTAGAAGTGAACGTGAAGCCAGAGTTTGGCTCACCTGGCTTGATGCGGTAATCGATCTTACCGTATTGACCAGAACCACCAGACTGCTTCTTGTGCGTGTAGCTGTCTTCAACAGACTGAGTGATAGTTTCACGGTATGCAACCTGTGGCTTACCTACTTCTAGCTCAACGCCGTAAGTACGCTTAAGGATGTCTACCTTGATGTCTAGGTGAAGTTCACCCATACCTTTAAGGATTGTTTCACCAGAATCTTCGTCAGTTTCAACTACGAAAGATGGGTCTTCTGCAACCATCTTACCGATAGCGATACCCATTTTCTCAGTAGAACCTTTGTCCTTAGGAGTTACAGCAATAGAGATTACTGGCTCAGGGAAGATCATTGGCTCAAGAGTACAAGGGTTCTTCTGATCACATAGAGTGTGACCAGTCTGAACGTTCTTCATACCAACAATTGCGATGATGTCGCCAGCTTGAGCAGAATCTAGCTCAGTACGGTCATCAGCGTGCATCTCAACCATACGGCCGATACGCTCAGTTTTGCCAGTGTAAGAGTTAAGGATTGTGTCACCCTTGTTAAGAACACCAGAGTATACACGTACGAAAGTTAGAGCGCCGAAACGGTCATCCATGATCTTGAATGCAAGTGCACGGAATGGCTCATCTACAGCTACTGTAGCTACTTCGCCAGTTGGCTCACCAGTTTCTTTATCAGTTAGTGGCTGAGCATCAACTTCTACTGGGTTTGGTAGGTAGTCAACAACAGCATCTAGAACAAGCTGGATACCTTTGTTCTTGTATGCAGAACCACAGAAAGTTGGGAAGAAGTCTAGCTTACGAGTACCTTCACGGATGCAACGCTGGATCTCTTCTAGAGAAGGCTCAGTACCTTCTTCTAGGTATTCCATCATTAGGTCTTCGTCTTGCTCTAGAGCAGTTTCGATTAGTTGCTCACGGTACATAGCCGCATCGTCTACTAGATCAGCAGGGATGTCAGTTACTTCGTAGTTCTCTGGAAGACCAGAATCGTCCCAGATGTAAGCTTTTTGAGATAGAACGTCTACTACACCTGTGAAGTTGTCTTCACGGCCGATTGGTAGGGTCATTACTAGTGGGTTAGCGCCTAGTACGTTCTTAACCTGATCTACAACGCGGTAGAAGTCAGCACCAAGACGGTCTAGTTTGTTTACGAAGATCAAACGAGCTACTTCAGACTCGTTTGCGTAACGCCAGTTAGTTTCAGACTGAGGTTCTACACCACCGGAACCACAGAATACACCTACACCACCGTCAAGTACTTTTAGGGAACGGTATACTTCAACTGTGAAGTCTACGTGGCCCGGAGTATCGATGATGTTCATGCGGTGGTCTTTCCAGAAACAAGTCGTCGCTGCAGACTGGATTGTGATACCACGCTCAGCTTCCTGCTCCATGAAGTCAGTAGTAGCTTCGCCATCGTGAACGTCACCCATCTTATGGATCTTACCAGTAAGCTTAAGGATACGTTCTGTTGTTGTGGTTTTACCCGCATCTACGTGCGCGAAAATACCGATGTTTCTGTACTTGGTTAAGTCTGTCATCTCTATACTCGACTAAGTGAGGTCCTAAAATTGCGCGACAGTATACAAGGTTTTTTATGACTTTTCGAAGAAAAATTACAAGGAAATACTTCTTTCTGCTGAGATTTATCGATGATTGGGTATTAACGGAAGGCTTTTATAATTGCTGCTAGTTTTTTTAACTGAATTTTTGAATTTAACTTATTGATATAAAAGGAATAGGCGGGGTTTGTGGGGTAAAAAATTAAATTGCACTGTTTAGTGGCGTTTTGAATTCGAGAAGGTGCTGAGCCGTAATAAAGGGGTCGTAACCTAAAAAAGTTAAAGGAATTAGATTAAATAGGGGATTTGAATGATTGTGATGACGGATTATGATCGCCCGATAGATGATTTATTTAGGTAGATATAAGTATGTTAAGTGTTGATGTGTTAATCGGATTTATTATTGCGTCTACGTTAATTTCCTATGCGCCGGGGCCTGATAATATTTTTGTTTTGATTCAATCGATTCTTCATGGTCGTAAAGCCGGGATAATTGTCACCTTGGGCTTGTGTACCGGTCTGCTATTTCACACCGTTGCTGTCACTTTAGGTGTGGCTGCAATATTTCAGGCCAGTGCTTTGGCGTTTACCCTGCTTAAAATCGTTGGTGTGGGTTATCTACTTTATTTAGCGTTTATCTCTTTTCGTGCGGCTGCTGCCAAGGTATCTATGTCAGAGCAGCCACAGCTTAGTGCGATGCAACTCTATCGTCGTGGAATTCTGATGAGTTCTACTAATCCTAAATTGGCGATCTTATTTATGGCCTTCCTGCCTCAGTTTGCCGACCCTGCGGTTGGCTCACTAAGTCAGCAGTTATTTACCTTAAGTATGGTTTTTATCGTTGTAGCTTTCTTTGTCATGAGCTCAGTTGCGCTACTTTCGGGGAGTTTACGCGGTTGGATTCAAGATTCGGAATTGGGTCAGTCGATTATTAATAAAGTCGCTGGCACCGTCTTTGTTGGTTTGGCTCTGAAGCTCGTTACGACTGAAAGATAATGCTACTTAATCTTGCCTGCTACTCTGCAAGATCTCGCCAGTGATCGTAATCTTCAGTAATAAAGCCTGCGTGTATATAAGCTTGGCGAATCGCATCTGGTGATTTTTGTCTTTGCTCTTGGATGTAGCTTTGCAAAATAGTGTAAAGCTGAGTATTACGCGCCGGCAAAATAAAAGAGCGAGATGCATCAAAGCTGACTTTTACCCCAGATACCCGGATTAACTCACCGCCGATCCTCGTGACGACCGGCTCTTTAAGGTAGGAGAGGGTAAAGTCTCCACGGCCACTGGATATAAAATTAGCAATAAGGTTTCTAGTGGGTAGTAAGTTGACTTGCTTAGTTCCAATATCGTTCAGGGCCGTTTGGTCAGTTTTCCAGCTTCTGACCGTAACGCCTCTTAGTTTTGTGACATCGATATCTTCACCTAACTCCAAAATGTCAGTTCTGTTTTTGGTAGAAAAAACGCCGACTTGAAATTCGCCATTGCGAATAATGGGTGTGGTTATTAAGAGGTTTGTTTCTGCGAGATGATCGCTTTCAAACAGTGATTGGCCAACCATATCAATCTTGTTATTGGTGGCTAACTGCAGGCCGCGTGTAACATTGGGGTATGGCACCAGCCGAATAAGGTTGACGTACTTGGCAGATTTTACAGCGTTACAAATGACCATAATATCCATGGTGATTCGCTGAATATCTTTTAATTCTTCAGAGTCTAATGCTGGACACTCTTCTACCGGCAAAACATTCGAATAGCCCTGTTTCCCAGCCGCTAATTTAAAATGCTCATTAACGTAATTAGCATGAACACCAATCGATAGGGTGTCTGCACTAAGTTGGCTTGATACTAATAACAGCAGCGTTAAAAAAGTTCGCATTGTACGACTCAACCAAATTGGACCATTTTATTGTAGTAGATCAATCAGTTAAGGAATATAGAACTTCTTAGGTTAAAAAGTCTTATATCAATGGCTATAATGCGCCTCCTTATTACAACGTGTGTTAGGTCAGGTATTAATGGACGCTCTCGACGAGATCAAAGAATTTTTAGCATGTGAAACTCCCGATTCTTGGATTCAAGCTGCTTTGCAGAATCAGGATATCCTTCTGATTGATCATGCGCATTGTGAGAAGAAAGCGGCTTCTACAGCAATGACATTGATGTTTCGCTATGTTGATCGTCTTGAGTTGTTAAACAAGATGTCACGTCTAGCACGTGAAGAGCTGATTCACTTTGAGCAAGTGCTGGCGATTATGCAGGACCGAGGTGTGGTTTATGATCACATGTCTTCTGCAAGATATGCAGGCGGTATGCGTACCCATGCGCGTACATCTGAGCCAGGTCGTTTGATCGATGTTCTCATTATTGGTGCTTATATAGAAGCGCGTTCTTGTGAGCGTTTTGCCAAATTAGCGCCGTTCTTGGATGAGGAACTGGCTAAGTTCTATCGCTCTTTGCTGAAATCAGAGGGTCGTCACTACCAAGATTACTTAGGTCTTGCTGCGGACTATGCCGGTGAGCCCATTGATGAGCGCGTAGCGTTTTTCCGCGAAGTTGAACGAGAGCTGATTGAGTCACCAGATGATGAGTTCCGTTTCCATAGCGGTGCACCAACATTCATCTGATTATTATGTAGGAGCCCACCCCCCCCGTGGGCGATTTTTATCATTTATCGCTCACAGGGTGAGCTCCTACATCACTCGACTTCGAAGCTAATGAGATCGTATCCATCCTGATCGACTTTAAGATACCAGCCGAGCTTGTCCCAATCGCCAAGCACTATACGTGTCGCAGACTCGGGAGCTAATTCCACTTCATGTACAGCAGGTCTATGGGTATGACCATGAATCATCAGTGAAACTTTGTTATCAGCAAAAGATTGTTTAACCGCGTCTGCATTTACATCAGTGATGTAATCAGACTTTTCGGTTGTGCGTTGTTTGCTGGTGTCTCTCAGTTGTCGAGCGATAGCTAAACGCTCTTCTAATGACTTACTTAAGAAATCTTGTTGCCACTGTGGATTGCGAACCAAAGCGCGGAACTGCATGTACTCAGTATCATCGGTGCAAAGCTGATCACCATGAAGCACCACGGCATTGCCAATTGGCAATGAAAGTACGAATTCTTCAGGTAGCAGTTTGGCACCGATGCTTTGGCAGAACTGTTCGCCTACCAAGAAATCGCGGTTGCCGTGTTGGAAGAAAATTTCACAGCCTTTGTCACTCATTGTTTTGAGTTGCTGTAAAAGCTCATCCAAGCCAGGGGTAGGGCAATCATCGCCAATCCATGCTTCGAAAATATCCCCTAGAAGATACAACTGCGTTGCATCGGTAGCAGTATGTTCTAGAAAATACGAAAACGCCCGGGAAAGATCCGGGCGTTCGGGTTTCAGATGTATATCTGAGACAAAGTATACGGGCATTATTCTTCTTCTGCGCTTTCTACTTCTTCTGTAACGATTTCAGCTGACTCGATGATGATATCTTCAACCGGTACATCTTGATGGCCTGCGCGGATAGTAGTCGATGCAGCTTTAAGTTTGTTAACTACATCCATACCGTCAACAACTTTACCAAATACCGCGTAGCCCCAGCCTTCAGTTGTTTTAGCTGTATGGTCAAGGAAAGTGTTGTCAGAAACATTAATAAAGAACTGTGCAGATGCGCTGTGTGGATCCATTGTGCGTGCCATAGCGATAGTGCCTGCCGCATTAGATAGACCGTTGTCTGCTTCGTTTTCAATAGTTTCGCGAGTAGTTTTTTGTACCATACCTGGTTCAAAACCGCCGCCTTGGATCATGAAGCCATTGATTACACGATGGAAAATAACGCCATCGTAAAAGCCTTCCGTGACATATTGCTCGAAGTTTGCTGCTGTTTTCGGAGCTTTTTCGTGGTCTAGCTCTATAGAGATATCACCAAAATTAGTATGGAGGATGATCATTGTTGTAAAGTCCACTTCTTCGCCTTTGACTGGCCCATTATACGCAAGTCTAAGAGAAACGCATCACTGTTTATTCCTAAGTGGCGAATAATTGGTTCTAAAGTACCAACTCCAAAGAATTGTAGGAGGCCTTTTTGGTATGCGGGGATTACTTAGAAATTTATTGAAAAAATCTTACTGATATTCACTGCCAATTAGGCTGCGCATCCGTTTATAATGTACAACAATTTATGCCCTATAGATGTGGACGCGTTTCGGGGCAATTCAGAATTCATGCAATGTCGGGATTAAGACGTTTTTATGAGCAATACAGAAAGCAGTAAACCTACTAACTTTATTCATCAGGTGATTGAACAGGATCTGGAAGACGGTAAGAACAACGGAAAAGTTGTTACGCGTTTTCCGCCAGAGCCAAATGGTTATCTTCACATTGGCCACGCAAAGTCTATCTGCCTGAACTTTGGCACTGCTGACAAATATAACGGCGAATGTAATCTACGTTTTGATGACACTAACCCGACCAAAGAAGATCAAGAATACGTTGATGCGATCAAGCAAGACGTTGAATGGTTAGGTTTTAAGTGGGCGGGTGAAGTTCGTTACGCGTCAAACTACTTTGATCAGTTCTACGAGTGGGCACAGCACCTTGTTCGTGAAGGCAAAGCATACGTTTGTGACCTGAGCCCAGAAGAAGCAAAAGAATACCGTGGTTGGGCAACTGAACCAGGTAAAGACAGCCCGTTCCGCGAGCGTTCACCTGAAGAGAACCTTGACCTTCTAGAACGCATGCGCAAGGGTGAGTTTGACGAAGGTAGCTGTGTACTGCGCGCTAAGATCGACATGGCATCGTCTAACATGAACCTGCGTGACCCGATTCTTTACCGTATTCGTAAAGAGTCTCACCACCAAACAGGTGACAAGTGGTGCATCTACCCAAGCTACGACTTTGCACATGGCCAAGAAGATGCGATTGAAGGCGTAACGCACTCGATTTGTACCCTGGAGTTTGCTGATCACCGTCCATTGTACGAGTGGTTCATCGAAAACCTACCTGTACCATCACAGCCACGTCAGTATGAGTTTGGTCGTCTAAACCTAAACTACACAGTAACAAGTAAGCGTAAGCTGAAGCAGCTTGTTGATGAGAACCATGTCAATGGTTGGGATGACCCACGTATGCCAACTATCTCTGGCCTACGTCGTCGTGGTTATACGCCAGCTTCTGTACGTAACTTCTGTGACAGCCTAGCGGTTGCTAAAACTGACGGCACAGTTGATATGGCTCAGTTCGAATTCTTCGTGCGTGAAGATCTAGATAAAAATGCACCGCGTGCAATGTGTGTTGTTCAGCCACTGAAAGTCACAATCACTAACTATGACGAAGGTCAGGAAGAGTGGTTCGAGCTGCCTAAGCATCCTAAAGATGAAACGATGGGTGTTCGTAAAGTTCCTTTTACACGTAACATTCTTATCGAACAAGACGACTTTGCTGAAGTACCGCCACGTAAGTGGAAGCGTCTAACGCAAGGTGTTGCTGTTCGTCTACGTGGTTCTTACGTTATTACCTGCCAAGAAGTTATCAAAGATGCGGATGGTAACGTTGTTGAATTGAAATGTACTTACGATCCTGCAACTGCCGGCGCGAATCCAGAAGGCTACAAAGCTAAAGGCGTTGTACACTGGGTATCTGCTGATAACTCTGTACCTTGTGAAGTGCGCGAGTACGATCGTTTGTTCTCCGAAGCAAACCCAACAGGCGATAAGGAAAAAGATTTCCTTGAGTTCATCAACCCAGAATCTCTAGTGGTTAGAACTGACAGCCGTTGTGAAGTAGGTCTAGCTGATGCAGCAGTGGAAAGCGCTTACCAGTTTGAGCGTACCGGTTACTTCTGCGTAGATTCAGACTCTACAGCTGATAAGTTGGTATTTAACCGTACCGCTGGCCTGCGTGATTCGTGGGGGAAATAAATTAAGACCCGCTAGTAGCAGCTAAGGTCAGCTAAAACCGGCTAAGAGCAGAGATGCTTTTAGCCGGTTTTTCGTTTTTGGCTGATTTTATCCGCACCAGGCTGTTTCTTCCTGCCTTTATCCGATTCTTACCCGCCCTTATTAACTCCTTCGCGGCAGGCACTTAATAGCTGTTCTGCAAAATCGTCCTCATTAACCGCTCTGGCAATCGCAACCCCACCAATCATTAGCACTGCTTTCTTAATCGCTTCGCTCTCATCGAGGGCTGGCTGGCCTTCATTTAGCTCATGGATATTATTGATAAAGCCTTTCAGTACGCGGGTATAGGTGGTACGGACCTGATCATCCCGTTGATGAATGTCGGTGGTTAAAAACGCTAATGGACAGCAGAACTCACCATTCCGATGTTTGTCGCTCAGGTAAGTTTCAATAATATCCGACAACTGAAAACCAGAGCGTTCAATGGTATGACTTTTAGCTAGGTGAGCAGCGCTCAATATCGCTTCGGCGTAGAGATCGCTCTTAGATTCAAAGTGATTGTAAAACGCCCCTCGGGTTAGACCGGCGTGTTTCATCACATCGTTAATCGCCACTTTATCAAAGCCATCTTTGGTAAAGAGTTCTGCAGCGCTATCAATAATCTTTTTACGACTCTGCTGCTTTTGTTCAGCCGTCCACCCCATAAAAACTACTCCTGTACTTGCTTATGCCGGAGTATGGCATAAGTTTAAAATATGTTCTTGAACATATTGTGTCGGTCAATAAAGTGGAGCTCAGGTAGTTAACCGAATGAGTTAACCGAATTAGATAACAGGAGTTTAAGCATGACTGCACCAATCCGAATTTATGGTCCATCTTTCAGTACATTTGTGCGCAGTGTGATGATGGCTTGCGAGCTAAAAGGACTGCCTTACGAGGTAACTACACAAGTGGATGGCGAAGCAGTGGGTTTTCATACCCCAGGCCATAAAGCGATCCACCCATATACCAAATTTCCAGTGCTTCTAACTGAGAAAGGGCCAATTCCAGAGACCGTTGCGATTCTGCATTACTTAGAAAATGAATACGGTGGCGCAAAACTTTATCCAACTGATCCATATGCTCAAGCTCAAGTTGAAGCGTGGAGTGGAATCAGCGGTATCTATGTCGATTTTGAAATCGTGCGTAAAGTATTGCTTGAGTTCATCTTCCCGAAAGGTGAAAACGGCACAGTACGCATGGATAAAGTAGAAGCAGCAGTGCCAGGTATCGAAAACGCACTATCCATCGTTGCTGATCAACTAGCTGATTATCCTTTTATCTGTGGTTACGAACTTACGGCTGCAGACCTAATCTTGATCCCGATTATCGATTACATCGAAGGCAATGAAGTAGGTAAGCCACTGGTAGCTAAGCACGAAAACGTACTGAACTATATCCAGACTATTCGTCAGCAGGATTTTGCGAAGGATGTTCTTAAATAGATTCAGGACGCTACGCTAGAGGACGCTGCTGCGCAGCTAGAGATCGGCTTCGCCTTTTAGGACGCTTCGCTAGAGAAAAATCTAAAGGGCAAATACAGAGTTTGATTAGAAAGTAGGGTGTAATGGGTTAACCGTTACGCCCTTTTTTATGGTTTGATTGAGATATTAGGTATGGTTGATGCTTGCCTTCAGTCTAGGGCTAAGTCAAAAATAGCTATAAAACAGATAGATGGATGTCTGGCATGGGTAGATATACGGAGCCTCGTATATAAAAATGTTATGCACTTGAGGATAGATAGTGTTTATTGAATACCAGAAAGAAAGGGACTGTTTGTTTTTCTTAGGTGCGGGAGCTTCCTATAGTGATGGAGTGCCTCTTCAGAAAGATATAGTTCCTGAGATACTCTCTCCTAAAGATGAAGAATTTGAAAATTCAGAGTTAAGGAAGATTGTGTGTGCCTTTATCACTAACAACTTTTCGTATTCAGAGGAAAGCAATACATATCCCTCATTGGAGACTATTTTCTCATACATAGATTACTTCATCGATAATGATGTTGCCTTATGTAAGGTCTACACTCTTGAAAAACTGAGGCTACTTAAAGAATCTCTGGTTAAACTAATTTATTTCATAACTTCGAAGTCAGCAAAATCCCCGCTTACAAAGCGGGAGAGAGAAGTAAAGGGCCGAGAGAATGACAGCGTTTACTCATTTTTGTGGGAGCGCGCAATTGAAACGAATAGAAATTTTTCAATAATAACTACAAATTACGATAATCAAATAGACGATGCTTTTGATAGGTGGTTATACCCAAGACACGGGTTAATTGATTATTGTATAGATTTTCTGAATTACACAAAAGAAGATGGACTAATAGGTTTTGACTGGTGGGTCAACCCCAGAGAGCCGATTCCCGATTGGGACAATTGTGATCCTCGACCAATAAAATTAATTAAGCTTCATGGAAGCCTAAACTGGAAATATTGTAATTGTTGCTCGCAGGCAGTTCTTACACCTTGGAATAAACATATAGATTTAGATACCGGCGAACTCCCTAGGTTTGATCCTTCATGGATGGGAGACATTGATAATGCTGAATTGTGCCCTAGAGATGGCTATCCTCTCTCAACTCTGATTGTTCCCCCAACACATAGTAAAATATTGAAGCATCCAGTTGTACAAAATCTCATATACGAAGCTCAACTAGAAATTAGATCAGCAAAGAAAATTGTCTTCATTGGGTATTCATTTCCAGATGCTGACATACATATAAAAGCATTCTTTGCAAAAAACTTAAGAAACGATGCGGAGCTAACAGTTGTGAATCCTTATTTGACAGAGGCAGCTAGGCAAGCTTATAGAGGCCTATCATCAAAGGTAGAGTTCATAGAGGATAGCTTTGAACAAGCTCTAGAAAGTGGTCTTATGGAAAGTGTAGTAGGTAAAAATGCATAACAAACAGCTGCAATCTGGCTCCTCAAACTGTCATGCTTTTTGTTCCAAAAAGCCCGCCTGCTTGCTACACAGTTGAGCTGGGCGTTAGCTGCCTCTATAAATCCCAACATCTAGGAAATATCATGAAAGAGATCACCAGAATAAATCATGTAGGCTTGAGAGTTCGGGATATGGAGGTTTCTCGTGAATTCTATGGGAAGCTTGGATTTGAATTTATTGTTGGTCCTGTGGGGCCAGAGCCTGTTGCCATTATTGAGCATCCATCGGGAATAAACATCAATCTTATTTTGAATGCCTCTAAAGAGGCACCTAAAAAGAATATGTTGATGGAAGCAGACCTTAAATACCCCGGCTATACACATATTGCCCTTGAAATAACCGATTACAATTCCGCAAAAAACAGCATTGAGGAGCTTGGTTTCCCGATTACTGGAGAAGTTGAATACGAGGGTGCTCAGTTTTTCTTTATTAGAGATCCTGATGACAATGTAATCGAGTTTCATCAACCAGCCAGTAGGGTGTAATAGCGGAGCGTATTACACAAATCCGTACGATCCATGCCGCAAAGGCTTTTCCTCTAGCCGCGTAGCGGCGTCCTCTAGCGAAGCGTCCTAAAAGGCGAAGCCGATCTCTAGCTGCGCAGCTGCGTCCTATTTCTTAAAAACCACCGTCCTATTGCCATTGAGAAATACCCGTTTCTCAATATGGTATTTCACCGCTCGAGAGAGTGTGATGCGTTCTATATCTCTTCCTTTAGCGATTAGATCTTCTGGATAGTAGGTATGGTCAACAGGTTCTATCCCTTGGGCAATGATAGGGCCTTCATCGAGATCTGCATTGATATAGTGTGCGGTAGCGCCCACCGTTTTCACGCCTTTCTCATAAGCCTGATGATAGGGCTTTGCGCCTTTAAAGCCGGGTAAGAGTGAGTGATGGATATTGATTGCCCAGCCTTCCAGTTTTTGACAGAGCTCATCAGAAAGCACTTGCATATATCGAGCTAATACAACGAGATCGGCGTTTGTCTCCTGAATTATTTTCCAGAGTTGCTGTTCTTGCTGCTGTTTACTTTCTGGCGTGATTGGAAGATGGTGATAAGGGATCTGATACCAGTCTGCTAGATCTTTCAGATCGGGGTGGTTAGAAATGATCGCGGGTATCTCGATGTTTAGCTGACCAATCTGTTTTTTGTAGAGCAGGTCATTGAGGCAGTGATCAAATTTAGACACCAGAATCACAACTCTGGGCTTGTAATCACTAGGCTGTAACTCCCATTGCATATCAAACTTTTCAGCTCTGAGAGAAAAGCGCTGGCTGAATGTACTCTTATCAAAGTGACTATTGGTTCTGAAGCATGCTCGGATAAAAAAACGCTGACTACTCTCGTCATCAAAGGAGTGGAGCTCTTCTATATAGTGTTCGTTTTCGTAGAGAAAACCCGTCACAGCATCAACCGTACCCAGTTCGCTGGGGCAGCTAGCCGTGAGTATCCATGAACTGCTAGTCATTTCAGTCTCCTTATCAGATATTTAATAAGTTTAGACGATCTTTTTTAGCTCCATAGATGGTAATGAGGCGTAAGGATAGAGATTGATTGGAAGTGCTAATCAGCTCCCTGATTCAGTAGCAGGAGCTGATTGGATCTTAGTTTTTTTCACAAAATTATTTCAGTAAAAACTTTCGCAAAATCTTATAAACAAAATCACGGTTTTTAAGAATAAAGGCGTTTTTAGGTAACCAAGGACTTGAGTGAAGTACTGTTTTCGCTTTCGAAAAAGTTTGGAAGCCTTCGTAACCGTGATAGTGACCCATACCTGAATTACCTACACCACCAAAGGGAGCATCATCTGCAGCTGCGTGCAAAGCAGTGTCATTAATCGATACGCCACCGCTATGGGTGTTGTTTAACAGGTAATCAATTAAAGCGTTATCCTTCGACATGATATACAACGCAAGTGGCCTTGGGCGCTCATTGATATAACGTGTTACCTCTTCGATTTTGTTGTAGGTCATGACTGGTAGGATCGACCCAAAAATTTCCTCTTTTAGAATACTCATATCCTCAGATACTTGAGTCACTAGGTGAGGGTAGACACGTCGTCCTGCATCACTCTCTATTGCTTTGACTGGGTGAAGCTTGCCACCTTTACTTTTGGTGTCCTCAATAAACGCCATTAAACGATCATATTGTCTTTCGCTAACGATATGAGTTTGGGTGTTCTGGTTATCACCGTTCAAGTGATACTGGGTGTATCGCTCAATAAAGGTAGAGATAAATTCGTTTTCTCTCGCTTCAGGAACAAAAATATAATCTGGAGCTACGCAGATCTGCCCAGAGTTGACTGATTTACCTAAGATCACCGCATCAACGGCAATATCCATACTGATCTGGTCATCAATGATGGTTGGAGATTTTCCACCCAGCTCTAGCGTAATCGGGGTTAAATTATCAGCAGCCGATTTAGCGACAAGTTTGCCTACCGCAGATGAGCCTGTAAAAATCAGATGATCAAATGGCAATGCTGAGAACGCTGCACCTACATCGGCTTCGCCTTCAATAATCTGAATATACTCGGAAAGCTCTTTAACGATCTCGCGTAGCACTTGATTGGCATTAGGCGTGAACTCGCTCATTTTGATCATCACTCTATTACCTGCAGCCAAAGCTTGAATTGCAGGCCCGAGTGCAAGGAATACCGGGAAGTTCCAAGGTGTAATAACACCGACCACACCTAAAGGTTGGTAGTGGACTTTCACCGATGAAGGGAAATGCATCAAACCGGCATGACGTTTAGAAGGTTTCATCCATTTCTTTAGATTTTTTAGCGCGTAGTTAATGCCCGCGACGCTAGGAAGTACATCGGCAATAAGCGTGTCGAACTCACTGCGATAACCGTAATCTTTTTTCAAAGCATCATAGATCGCTTGCTCATGTTTAATGACAGAGGCCTTAAGGGTTTTAAGGACAGTTACGCGTCCAGCATAAGAGGGTGCTGGTTGCGCATTGTATGCGCCACGCATCGTCTGAAAGGTGATCTGTAAATTATCTGGCGAGATGTGGTTCAAATTAGTCATCTTATTACCCTGGCTAAAGTCATTTAATCGCTTTCCATGCCTCTCATTGCTCAAGCTTTACCGGACTTCTAAGGATTCACATACCTTGCTGTATCAGAGGAATCGCTCACACACTTGAAAACATATCGATAGATTAGTCGCTAGCTAGGTATTAAGGAATTTACAAAAACTACTAAGGGTAATAAAAATAATGAATAATAATTTTATTTCAGAGAGTTACGGGTAGCTCTTATTACAGAACGGGGTTATGTATCTGAATATTGTTCCAGAATCTGAATGAATTTCTTAACCGCAGGTGCATATTCAGTTTCTTGACGTGTAATGCAGTAGGATTGCCAAGGTATCTCTTCAGCAATATCTAATTGCACTAATTCCCCGGAATCTAACTCTTTAGTAAATAGCTCTCTCGGGCCACCGGTGAAGTAATCGGAAGTCATAACGATCGATTTAGCGATCTGGTAATTATCACATGTGATTTTAAACGGTAGGTAAACATCGTTTTCTTGTAAAAACTCTGACATGGACTTGTTTACGCTAGGACCTATACCCGGGAAATTATTAAGCTCATCGGTAGGGAGGGTCCCTTTGCTTTCAGTTAATGGGTGGCCGGCTCTAACTACAAAGACAATGCGTGCACTTTGAACCTTTCTGATGACTAATTCGGAAGCGCGCTCTTGAGGTAGTGCAGGGCCAATACCTATATCAATCTCACCGTTAAGCACTAAGCTCGGTATCTTCTGTGGTAGATCCACCTTAAATGAGATCTCTATATTGTTGGACTCTTCGACAAAGTCCATCAGAACTTTTGGGAAAAGTAGTTGCTCAACAATAGGGCTCACCCCGATCTTTAATGTCCCACCTTCAAGGTTGGATAGAAGCTCAACATGACGACATAAAGTATCCAGCTTTGCACGAAGCTGCTCACCACTCTCAATCAAGTAATTGGCAATCGCTGTTGGGTTCATTCCTGTACTTTGTCTATGGAACAGCTCAACTTTTAATACTTTTTCTAAACGTGCAATCTTCTTGCTCAAGGTCGGCTGAGACATATGCAGCTTTTCCGCAGCTTTGCTAATACTCCCTTCCTCAGCAACGGTTTTGAGAAGGATGATATCCGAGACATCGAGCATAAGAGGTACTCATTTGTTTATGTGTATCTGAAGAATATATTCCTTTTTTTAATAGCAAGGAACGATTAAAGAAGGACGCTTCGCTAGAGGGCGCTGCTGCGCAGCTAGAGATCGGCTTCGCCTTTTAGGACGCTCCGCTAGAGGAAAAGACTCAGGGCATAAGATAAGTTGTCATGTTTGATGCTTGCTTTAAACTAAGTGCGGCGTTCAAAGTCTTTATATATGTTGTTGGAAATTAGTTAACTAGGCGGCCAATTAGCTGTCTTATACGAGCTCGCAAATGAATAAATATTTAGCATCTTCAGAATTTATTGATTGGGAACATACTGATGTTTTCACTCAGGCGAAAGACCTTGCTGGTGGTTCCCCTGATCCAGAAGAGATTGCTAGTCGATGTTTTGAATTTGTGCGTGATGAAATAAGGCATAGCCAGGATAACGAGCTAAACCCTGTAACTTGCAAGGCATCAGATGTTCTAAAACATCGTACAGGCTATTGCTACGCTAAAAGCCACCTGTTGGCTGCGCTGTTACGGGCTAATAACATTCCTGCTGGCTTATGTTATCAACGTCTGACAATTACAGATGTCCCTCCTTTTTGTCTTCATGGTCTTAACGCCATATATCTAGAGAGGTATGGCTGGTATCGCGCGGACGCTAGGGGAAACAAAGAGGGCGTTTCGGCTAAATTCTGTCCGCCGATCGAGAAATTAGCTTTTCCGATAGTGACGGAAGGGGAAGCAGATTTACCTGAAATTTGGGCTGAGCCTTTGTCGGTTGTGATAGAGGTGCTTACCAACAGCAAAACCTATCAGGAAGTGGCGGATAATTTTCCTGATATCGAACTTGTAAGCAAGTAGGGTGTAATAGCGGAGCGTATTACACAAATACATAATTCTAACGGTGCAATACGTTTCGCTATTGCACCCTACGATTTGCGCCTCAAAGCTTTTTTCTAGTCACTAACAACTAGCAGCTTTCCCCTACAGCTGCGCAGCAGCGTCCTGCTCTTAAACCTTAAACTTCCCAAGTTCAGCATCTTGCTTACGCGTCAGGTCAGTCATTTGATGGCAGTTGGCTTCCTGTTCTTTTGCGTTGTTAGCCACCGATTGGCTGAGGTCGCGGATATTAGTGGTGTTACGGTTGATCTCTTCTGATGTAGCACTTTGTTGTTCTGCCGCGGTGGCAATCTGCACTGTCATCTGGTTAATTTCTTGGATGTTGTCGCGGATAGTATTCAAAACATTATTCGCTTCGCTGGCAACGTCTTGGGTTTGTGCTGCTAGTTCACGGCTTTGTGTGATGGTTGTTTCAGCGTTTCTTACACCAGACTGGAGCTGCTGAATCATATCTTTGATCTCTTCAGTCGATTGCTGAGTTCTGGAGGCGAGAGCACGGACTTCGTCGGCTACTACGGCAAAGCCTCGGCCTTTATCACCAGCACGGGCTGCCTCAATCGCGGCGTTAAGGGCAAGTAGGTTGGTTTGGTCTGCTATCTCAGTGATCACGGTGAGTATGGATTCGATATTGTTACTGTAACCGGCTAGCTCGTTGACGGTATTCACAATGTTTTCCATATCTCCCGCTAAGTGGCTAATCGATGCTGTCGTTTTTGACACGACCGCCACACCATCACTGGCTGCTGAGTCCGCGCGTTGTGCAGAATCTGCAGCATGCTGTGCATTAGTTGCTACGTCTTGAGCAGTGGCGGACATTTGGTGCATTGCTGTGGCTAATTGATCGAGCTCGTATAGTTGTTTTTCAAGCTCATTAGCTGCTGTAGAAGCTGAATTGAAGGTGTGGTCACTATTCGAGCGTACATCTGAGGAGATCTGTTTTACCCGAATGATTAGATCCTGAAGGTAGCCAATAAACTGGTTGAAGTCCGTAGATACTTGGCCAAACTCATCTTGAGTTTTAACTTCTAGGCGCTTGGTCAGATCGCCTTCGCCACTGTTTATCTCGACTAATGAGCTACGAAGGTTTTCTAGAGGAAGTAGCTGCTTAGATACGGTCACATATAAAGCACCGCTGCAGATAAGAGCGCTGATAATCGTTGCAATGAGAGCAGTGATACCTATTTGATTAGCATCGGCCATTACAAGGCCTTTATCTAAAACTACACCTATTAGCCATTGGCTACCTTGAAGATCTTCTAGCCTACTAAAAGAGACAAATACGGTATCGCCGTTAACGGATGATTCGGCTAGCTCACGGTTAAAGCTAGGTGCAGTGCCATCGAATAACTCATTGATGGATTTACCATTCATATCTGCGTTGGGATGGCTGATTATGTTGCCGTTTGAGTTGAGCAGGAATGCGTAACCGGTGTTGTTGAAGTTAAGGGTGTTCAGAGCATCGGATACGGTCTTTAAGCTTAGATCGCCACCAAATGCGCCTTTGAATTGACGGTTATCGTAGAAGTTAGCTACGGCTGAGATAAGGATTTCGCCACTGGCAGCATCGGCATAAGGGTCGGTTAATACCGCTCTGTCATTTTGTTTTGCATAAGGGTACCAAGGGCGTTTTCGTGCATCCCAACCTGTTGGGTTCCATTCTGGGTCATTGGTTATCTTTTTACCGTCGGTATCTAGGCCACCAAAAATCAAAATAAACTCTTTTTTAAGGATTGGATTATCGAAGGTGGACTGTATGGTTTCTTGAGAAAAGTCTGCGTTGATGCTCTCCGCCATCATATCGATCAGTTTTAATTTGGCGTTGAGCCAGTTGGTTATCTGATAGCTCAGGACCAAGGTGGCTTCTTGGGTACTTTGCTCTGTTTTCTCATACAGAGCATCTCTGACGCTGCTGTATTGAATCCATGAATAGATAGCAAAGGTTAGGACAACAACAGTGGAAGCGAGTAGGGCA
The DNA here is from genome assembly GCF_047778095.1 of Neptuniibacter sp. QD48_11. Classification (GTDB taxonomy): domain Bacteria; phylum Pseudomonadota; class Gammaproteobacteria; order Pseudomonadales; family Balneatricaceae; genus Neptuniibacter. The sequence goes on along the minus strand of NZ_CP180551.1, from coordinate 2,077,955 downwards.
ACCTTGTGTGAAACTTTCATACAGTTAACCTCAAAGACGAGACTTCAAGTTTATGACCAGTTTAAGAATAGCTAGGCAGGGCAATTTCCCTGCGTTGATAACTAGTTATTCTAGACCAGATATTTGGAAGGCAATTTCGGATTATGAAATTGTTGAGTGTTTATCGAGGAGAATATGCAAAGTACCTGAGTTAAACGCTTGGTTTTTGTGGTAGTATCTTCGCCCAAGATCTGCTGTTGTGCAGATAAATTGTTGTCGCCTCAGTCAAATTGGCTGGGGCTTTATATTTTGCGTTGGGTTTACGTCCCAATTAGCGGAGCTTGTATGTCTGATTTACCCCAAAATACAGAAGAGCAGACGGTTGTTTGTGCTCTTTATAAATTCGTTACACTGGAAAACTTTGAAGCATTAAGAGAACCATTGTCCGATTGCATGCAAAAGGTAGGCGTGCGCGGAACTTTATTGCTAGCTAATGAAGGTATCAACGGCACGATCGCGGGAAGCCGCGAAGGTATTGATACAGTGCTAGCGTGGTTGCAGCAAGATGACCGCCTGAATCCTATCGAATACAAAGAGTCGTTCGATACCAGCAATCCTTTTATGCGTACCAAAGTTAAATTGAAAAAAGAGATTGTGACTATGGGTGTTGAAGGTATCGACCCTAAAAAAGTGGTGGGTACCTACGTAAAACCAAAAGATTGGAATGCGCTAATTTCTGATCCTGATGTGGTTTTGGTCGATACGCGTAATGACTACGAAGTGGCGATCGGTACATTTGAAAATGCGATTGACCCAGAGACTAAGACATTCCGTGAATTCCCTCAGTACGTTGCTGAAAATCTTGATCCAGAGAAGAACAAGAAAGTGGCCATGTTCTGCACTGGCGGTATTCGTTGTGAAAAATCGACAGCCTATTTGAAAGAGCAGGGTTTTGATGAGGTTTATCACCTAGAAGGCGGTATTCTGAAGTACCTTGAAGAGGTAGATGAAGAAGATTCGATGTGGAAAGGTGATTGCTTTGTCTTTGATAGCCGCGTTTCTGTAAAACATGGCTTGGAAGTAGGTGACTACGATCAATGTCACGCGTGCCGTATGCCAATTACAGAAGAGGAAAAGCAACTCGCTTCGTACGAGAAGGGTGTGAGCTGTGTGCACTGTATCGAAAAGATGAGTGATTCACAAAAGCAGCGTTTCCGTGAACGTGAACATCAAGTACAGCTAGCGAAGGAGCGTGGTGAATCTCACCTAGGTTCTGATGTGCAAGATGCTGTTCAAGCGCATCGTGATGCCAAAGCCGCTTATCGCGCAGCGCAAAAAGAGCGTTCTAAAGGCTAATCAGCCTTGATCAAAACAAAAAAAACCATGCCAAGGCATGGTTTTTTTATATCTATCTGAAATTGCTTATTTGCAGCAAGATTCAGAAATGATCTCAATCTTGTCTTCTTTTACAGCGTGGAAGAAACAGTTAGAACGTTCTGTATGGCAAGCCGGACCCGACTGATTCACTAGGCATAAAAGCGTATCGCCATCACAATCGATACGCATCTCAACTAGCTTTTGTACGTGGCCTGAGCTTTCGCCTTTACGCCAGTAGCTTTGGCGTGAACGAGACCAATAACACACTTGGCCAGTTTTTAGTGTTTCTTCAATGGAAAGGCGGTTCATCCACGCCATCATTAACACTTCGCCAGTCTCTGCTTGCTGAGCAATCGCGGGGATCAGACCGTCTTCGTTATAGCGAAGGTTATCAAGTGCCGCGCTTAGATCTGTTTGGCTGCCTTTATCGCCAGACTCTAAGTCGTAGTAAAAACTGTTTTTCATTGTTGCTTCTCTGCTACAAGTAAAATCTGCGGGCATCATAACACAAGGAATTGAAAGGGGCGGGACAATTAAATTGAATCATTGTCCTCTTTTGTGCTCAAACCAGTAACTGGAATTTTGAGACTGCACTATGTTTTCACGGACAAGCCTTTTAGCCTTCCTTATCGCAATACTCGTCACCTTGGTTTGTTTTAAGTCGTGTTCGGTGTTTGCTGAGCATAATGGGTTTGATCTTTCCGATAGTCTAATCCCAGCCGAAAAAATCCTTCCAGGCGGGCCAGCGCGTGATGGCATTCCTTCTATTGATAGGCCTGAATTTATAGCGGCGAAGCAAGCGGGCGGTTGGCATGATGATCAACAAGTGTTGAGCCTAACCTTGGCCGGTATTACCCGTGCATATCCTATTAATATCTTAAACTGGCATGAGATCGTGAATGATAATTTTGGCGGTCAGCCTGTTGTGATCAGTTATTGTCCTCTATGCGGAACAGGCATGGCGTTTTCTGCTGATATGAATGGTGAGGCGCTGACCTTTGGTGTCTCTGGCTTGTTATATAACAGTGATGTTCTGCTCTACGATCGTCAGTCAGATTCTCTCTGGTCACAGTTAAAAAGTCAGGCCGTGACCGGGAAATTCAAAGGTCAAAAACTCATTCAATTACCATTGAATCAGATGACCTGGAAAGAGTGGAAAGCTCGTTACCCCGATGGTGAAGTGCTCAGTCGTAATACTGGATATTCAAGGGACTATTCTCAAAGTCCTTATGGCAGTTATGACGAAAGCCCTGTGCTGTATTTTCCTGTGGAGTTCCGAAGCCAAGCTTACCATCCCAAAGAAAGAGTTTTGGGTGTGGAGGTGGATGGAACATTTAAGGCGTATCCCTTTGCTGAACTATCCAAAACATCAAATAATGAGCTGCTAGACGATTTTAATGGCCGGCAGTTTAAACTGCAGTTTAATGCATCGTCTCGTACGGGGGAGGTTGTCGATACTGAAACAGGTAAACCTTATCCGGCAGTCAACTCGTTTTGGTTTGCTTGGTATACCTTCCATCCCGACACAGATGTTTATAAAGCTCAGTGATTTAGCTGATAAACTATTTATTAAAAGTCTCTAGATAAAGCCCCAAAATGGTATTTGAACCTACAGTCAAAAGGTCGTTAGACTGTAGGGGAGTTAGATTTAGTTAGTAAAAGATGGATTCGAATCACCGATGACGAACGCTTTAGGCATATCTGAAAAACAGAATACGTTGTTGCCTTTTATTATTGCTGGGCCTTTGTTGCGCAAAGTTACGCCTGACCAAGTTGCTTTGTGGCTGGTTACCTCTGAGCCCTTAAAAGGCTCTTTCCATTTTTATCAGGAGCAGGAGCTTGTTGCTCAGGTAGATTGTGCTTCGATTAACCAATCTATTCAGGTGGGTAAATCTGCTTTTATCAATTTAATTGAGTATCGGCCGGAGCACTCCCTCTCCACTGATACTTGGTTTTCTTATGATCTTGAGTGTGAAGTTCGGGGTGAAATTCAGAATTTAAAAAGCCTCTTGCCCCACCTGGTTTATCCAGGTGAAGACCGCCCCAAGTTTGCCCTAAAAACTCAGCTGGATCAGGTGCTGCATGGTTCTTGCCGTAAACCTCACTATGCATCCGAAGATGCGCTGCTACGCGTCGATCAAGTATTAGAAAGTTCAATAGACGATATTGAATCTCGCCCTGCGCTTTTGATGATGTCGGGTGATCAGATCTATGCGGACGATGTCGCTGGGCCAATGCTATCGGCCATACATCAGACGATAGATCTACTCGGTTTAGCGCCTGAGTTGATAGAGGGAGCTACGGTAAGGAACAGCGCCGAACTGTATAAAAGTGAGCATTGTTATTACGAACGTGAAGAGTTGCTACCGCAAACACCTGCAGGGCAAGATTTGGCCGATCGCTTTTTTGCCGGAGCAGAGAAACCGATATTTACTGCGGATACGGCACACAATCATCTGATTACATTGGCTGAGATGTTGGCGATGTATTTCTTGGTCTGGTCACCACAGCTTTGGCGTCATATCTCACTAAACGCAGGCGAAGTTTCAGATAAATATATCGATCGATACTTAGATGAACAGAGAGAGATTGATCTATTGGTTAACGGTTTACCTGACGTTCAGCGTGCTTTAGCTCAAATTCCTGTTTATATGATTTTTGATGATCATGATATTACCGATGATTGGAACCTAACCCGAGGTTGGGAAGAAGCGGCTTATAGTCATCCGTTTTCCAGAAGCATTATCGGTAATGCGCTAATCGGTTATTGGCTTTGTCAGGGCTGGGGGAATGCCCCTGATCAATTCCCGCAGCAATGGACGCAGCTGGTTCAGCAAGATGCGATTGCAGACGGTGGGGAAGTTAGGAATGATCTGATTACTCAGGTGCTTGAGTTTGAAGCCTGGAGTTACTGTCTTAACACGTCACCCAAACTGGTGGTTTTGGACACCCGCACTCGCCGCTGGTGGTCGGAAAGTAGTGGGGCTAAACCTTCAGGATTAATGGATTGGGAGGCGTTGTCTGAACTGCAGCAAGAGCTTATTGGTGAAGACGCAGTGCTTTTGGTTTCTCCCGCACCGATTTTTGGTATGAAACTCATCGAGACAGTTCAGCGGATCTTTACCTACTTTGGCCATGCGCTGATGGTGGATGCTGAAAACTGGATGGCTCATGCAGGTTCTGCCAATGTGATTCTCAATATCTTCCGTCATCCTAAGACACCGCAGAATTTTGTGATTTTGTCGGGTGATGTGCATTACTCCTTTGCTTATGACATCAAGATTCGTTTCCGGAAAAACAGTCCAGATATTTGGCAAATCACCTGCAGTGGTTTAAAGAATGAGTTCCCACATGCTTTGTTGAATCTCTTTGATAAAATGAACCGATGGCTTTATGGCAGTCGTTCACCGCTTAACTGGTTTACCAAACGTAGACGGATGCAGATTCGCTCTCGCATCCCTGAAGGTATGCCGGCTAAAAGGGTATTTAATGGTAGTGGCGTCGGACTAGTTAAGCTAAATCAGGTTGGTGAGCCTACTGAAGTGAGCGTGCTCAAGGCTCAAGGTGGTGATATAAGTTTCCCTTACAGAAAGCCTAAGTCTCGCTCTTAACGATAACAGGAGCAATGCATGATAGATTGCTCCTGTTAACTATTTATCTATTCTCCATCTGCGCTTTTTTCCATCCTTGTTGCAATCGCAATTCTATTCCATGCGTTGATTGCAGTGATTTGCATGATGATTTCCACAAAACCTTTCTCACCAAATTGCTCTAGTCCTTGCTGGTAAGTTTGATCGCTTAGGTCTTGTGGATTGGTTAAAGTAATCTCTTCGGTAAGGGCAAGAGCAATTCTTTCCTCTTCGTTAAATAGCTTCGATTTTCTCCACGCAGATAGCGCATAAATACGTTGTTCTGATTCGCCTTTTGCTCGTGCCTGGCTTGTATGCATATCGATGCAGAATGCACATTCGTTTAGCATGGATGCCCGTATTTTGATCAATCCTTTCAACTTATAACCGATGCTTATATCTGAGAGGTAATTCTCCATCTGTAACATAGTGTTAAATGCTGAGGTGTGTGACTTAACAAAGTCTATTCTCTGTAGCATGTTTCAATCCTAATCAATAACGTTGAATGATTTGATTATTTTGGCGCTAAGCAAGAATGTTTAGAATCTGTTATAAAAGCGGAACAATTTTGCGTATTTTGCAAAAGTTAAGGCTAGATAATTAAGGTGTGCAAACAGGGTAAGAAAAGATGCTTGAGTTACTACGGATATTTATTCAGGTGGCTAATTTGGGGAGTTTTTCTAAAACAGCCAAAGCGCTTAATATCGCGCCATCCTCGGCTACGAGAAGTATTGATAAATTAGAAGCTGAATTAGGCGTTGCGCTTTTTAAGCGCAGTACTCGATCTTTGTCTCTGACTGAACACGGTCAACAGCTGTTTGAACGTGCTAATTTACTTTTAGCGGATGCCGATGATTTAGTCAGTTCCGTTAAAGATGCAAATGCGGAACCTAAAGGGGAGCTAAAAATCTCTGTTTTTGAGAGTTTTGGCAGGCAAAAGGTTTCGCCAATAATTCCAGCATTTCTCAAGCAATTCCCAGAAGTGAATGTACAGATTGAGCTGGATAACCAACTGGTCGATCTGAAAAGCAGTGCGTTCGATATCGGTATTAGAATTGGTAAACCAGAAGACTCAGATTTACGTGCCCGCAAACTCATAGAGAACCGAATGGTGCTATGTGCATCATCGAGTTATATAGATGTATTCGGGTCGCCTGCAAAACCGAGTGAGCTTTCAGATCATAATTGTTTGTTATTGAATCAAGGGCGGCAGCGCTGTTATTGGCATTTTAATTCTAAACTGAGCTCTGAGAAGAACTCTCTACAGAGCTCTTTTAAGAAATATAAAAAGGTTCTGGTGACCGGCAATTTATCTTCTAAAGGCGGCTCACCTCTGGTTGAAGCGGCCATTGCAGGAACCGGTATTTTATTGATCGCTAGATGGATGGTGGAGGATCATCTGAACGATGGAAGCCTGATTGAATGCATGCCAGAGTGGACACCATCGCTTTATGAGCAGGGTAGCGGAGATATCTATGCGATCTATCAAGGCAGTCGATATCTCAAGCCGAGTGTCCGTAGTTTTATCGATTTTCTAGTTGAGCATATTTCGGATTAAGGTGTTTAAACCTTTTGCGAAGCACGCTTAGTTTTAGCGGTTGCGATCGCTTCTAAAGGGTTGTCTGGCCAAGGGTGTTTAGGATATCGGCCTTTCATGTCTTTCTGCACATCTTTGTAGGCATTTTGCCAGAAGCTTTCTAAGTCCTGAGTGACCTGTAGTGGTCTTCTCGCAGGAGAAAGTAAGTGAAGCTGTAGTGCTACATGATGCGCAACTTTAGGTGTTTGGGTACAGCCAAACATCTCTTGTAGTTTTACTGCTAAAACAGGTGGATTTTGGCTGTAATCGATTCTGATCTTTGAGCCGGAAGGTACGGTAAATCGTTCCGGTGCTAACTCATCTAACTTCTGAGGCAGAGGCCAAGGGAGCATCGCTTGTAGCACGCTGTTTAGATTGATTTTCTTCAACTGCTTTAGTTGCGTGATGTTATCCAAATAAGGTGTCAGCCATTCTTCAAGATTGTCGAGAAGCCAGTTGTCGCTTAGATCTGGCCATTGATCTTGTGATTGCTTTTGAACTGCTTGGTGCAGAAAGATCACCCGCTGACGCCGTGCTTGAATATCATCATTCCAAGGTAAAAGGGATAACCCACGTTTCCTTATTTGATTGATGATAGCTGTTTTGATCGCCTCTGGTGAAGGGCTTTCTAGAGGGGCGGATTCCCAAACGAGCGTGCCGATTCGTTTTTGCTGCTCGGCACAGATACGATCTTGGGATTTGTCCCATTCGATCACTTCATGCTGCTGAATCAGCTCAGGAATGAATTGTTCAATCAACTCAGGATTCAGGGGCGCAGCCAGTTGGATCTGATCGTTCGTTTGGGTTTGTTTTCCTTGCAGGGTTGCAACGGTTATCCATGGATATTGGCTTAGTCTATCTTGATCGTAGAAGTTAGCCGCACGTCCATTATTGAGCTTATAAATGGTACTGTTCTGGCGTTGCTGTGCGATACGGTCAGGATATGCAAGCGCGAGCAAAACAGCTGCTTGTTCGTGATCTGGAATCTTATTTCCTGATGTATCGCTTGGAATATCTAATTTGGAGAGCATTCGATGGTAATGCTGTTCCTGTTTTTTGATACGATGCCAGACGCCTTTTTGAAAACTTGGTTTGGTAGCTAGCCATTCGAGGCGGCTATTGATATCTGCACTTTCATTTCTAAAAGGGTCGCGTTCCATTAAGAGCGCAGCGATACGACAGGCTTTGTCGGCTAAGCCCCAAGCTGAACCTTTTATAAGCATGTGACTGAGTCTTGGATGTGCAGGTAACTCAGCCATAAGCTGACCGTGAGCGGTTGTTTGCTTCTGTAAGTTTAGCGCGCCTAATTGGGTAAGTAGGGTTTGCGCTTGTTGGAAAGAACCTGCTGGTGGTTGGTCAAGCCAATTAAGGTCGTTTGTATCGGTAGTGCCCCAGCTAGCCAGCTGTAACGCCAGTGCTGTCAGATCGGCTTGTGCTATTTCCGGGTTATCGAACGCGCTCAGTTGTTCTTGCTGTCCTTCACTCCACAATCGGTAACATACGCCAGGGGATAATCGACCTGCTCGGCCTGCACGCTGTGTAGCGGAGGCAGAGGAAATTCGGCGCGTATGTAGGCGTGTCATTGCAGAGTTTGGATCATATTTGGCGACACGAGTTAAACCAGAGTCAATCACGACCTGTACGCCTTGGATGGTTAAACTAGTTTCAGCAATGTTTGTAGCTAGAACGACTTTGCGTTTGCCTTCATCACACGGATTTATAGCCTTACGCTGTTCTTCCAGAGTTAGATCGCCATAAAGTGGCGCGATAGCAATAGTGTTTTTCTCTGTTTGTGACAGCTGCTCGTTAAGTAGCTCTTCGACTTTACGAATCTCTCGCATACCGGGTAAGAAACACAAAATACTTCCGGTTTGCTCGGCTAGCGCTAGGGTGACGGTCTTGGCTATCTTATGTTCTAGCCATTCACCTTGAGAGGGTTCGCCACAATAAAAAGGTTTAACTGGGTAGCTACGACCTGAACTGGTTACAATTGGAGCATCACCCAGCAGCTTGGCGATTTTTTCTCCATCCAGCGTTGCGGACATTACCAATATTTTCAGCGCAGTTTCTTCACGGAAGTATTCTCTGGCTTCTAGCGTTAGGGCTAAGCCTAAGTCGGCATCTAAGCTGCGTTCATGAAACTCATCGAAAATTACAATGCCATAGCCTTCAAGGCCCGGGTCGGTTTGCAACATGCGAGTTAAGATACCCTCAGTCACAATTTCTATTCGGGTGTGTTCGCTGATACAGGTATCGAGTCGAACTCTATAACCAACGGTCTGGCCTGCTTTTTCATTAAGCATCTGTGCCATACGTTCCGCGGCAGCTTTAGCTGCTAAACGCCTTGGTTCTAGCATGAGAATCTTTTGGTTTCCAAGCCAGTCTTCCTGAAGCATAGATAAAGGTACTTGGGTTGTCTTACCAGCGCCTGGTGGAGCTTCAAGTACTGCTTCATCATGATTAGATAGAGCTAGAGATAATTCAGGTAGGGCAGAATGTATAGGTAGCAAGGTTTCATACTCAGAAAAACTGTTCGAGTTAAAGTTTAACAGTTTTTGCATAAGGGTTTGGTTCTAGGGAGCAGTGAAGCTACAATGAAGGAGCAAGTATTTTTGCCAATGATGTAATAACGGTAAGGAGCCTTAATGGCGGGTAATTTTAAAGGTCGCAGAGGCGGCTACAAAAAAACACCTAAGCTTTCTGGTCGCGGTGTCCTAGAAAAAGTTGAAACTGATGGTCCACATGTTGAATGGGTTGGCATGCCGCCGTACTACATTCATGTGATCACAGTAGATGGTGCGGAGTACTCTTATATGTCTCCAGATAAAGATCTAGAAATTGAGCTAGGTAAGAAAGTTACCTTCCGTTATAAAGAAACCAGCAAAGGCAATTTTGTTGATAAGCGTTCCTTAGGTGTTGTGATCGACCCAAGTGAACTAGGTTATTGAACCATTTTAAGATTTTTAAAAAGCAGCCAATAGGCTGCTTTTTTGTCTCTGTTCGTAGCGAATAATATTGAACAATTTCTGATTGCTATTGTCATTAGATGTATCTTTAATACATCGAAAGAGGGTGGTTGATACTATGTTGAGTAATGACAGAGTAGAACTTACGCTCATCGAAAAGCGTTACATAACGACTCGCTCGATTGAATTAACTTACAAGGGCGAAGATCCGATTCGTTATATCCCCGGTCAATTCTTTTCGATTGAGTTCACCTACCAAGGCGATATAAAGGCGAGAAGTTACAGTGTGGCAAATGGGGAACTACCCAATCCAGATAACAGATTACTCACTTTTGTTATTACTTTGGTTCCAGATGGCGTAGCCAGTGACTATTTTGCGGCTGCTGAGCTAGGTAGCACCGTTGCCGTTAATGGGCCTTTTGGCAATCTGATCTTACCTAAAGCTTCACCCAAGAGATTTGTCTTTATTGCTACAGGTGCAGGAGTGACGCCGTTTAGATCTATGTTGCCGGAGCTTCGAAACCGCATTGCTGAAAATCCTGAATTGGAAGTGATTGTTATACAAGGGGTTAGGAATAGGGATGAATTGCTCTACGACGATGAATTTTCCGAGCTTACTCAATTGACCGACCATGCTAAGTTTATTGCCTGCTATAGCCGTGAGGAGGGCGAGGCTCTTTCCGACAACGAGAAATCTGGTTATGTGTCTGACTTATATGTGGATTTGAATGCGAATCCTGATCAAGACATAGTCTACCTGTGTGGTCATCCGGACATGATTGATCAAGCCGTCAGTTATTTTGATCAGCAGGGGTTTAAACCCGCCAATCTTAAGCGCGAGAAGTACCAATTCTCTTTACTATAAATGTTTTTCTAGAGGTTAACGAAGCTGGTGTATTCAAGAGGCGGTAAAACGGAAGCTATGTACTATTCTGATTAGAGAGGTAATTCAGAGAGGGAACAGCATGCTTCAGGAATTTCGGCACATCCGTTTACAAACAACGACTGATATCGACTATATTTTATCGCCTGACAAAACCGCAACGCCTGCCAGTTTATATAGCCCAGCCTTTGAAGTATTCACCGACTTTACTGAAGTAAAGCCTGTAACAGTTCCTGAGTCTTTACCTATTCAAGAAGCGCTTGAGTATATGAAGAGTCAGCACGTGCGGTTGCTCTTTGTTTTGGATAACCAAGATAATTTTACCGGTATTATTACGGCGTCAGATGCCGCAGGTCGAAAAGTCATGGCCTTTATGCAGCGTGATGGAGTCAGTCGAGATCAGGTTCAAGTGCGACATATTATGTTGAGTAAATTGAACATGAATGCGCTTACCTATGAGCAGCTCAAAGGTGCGCGGGTAGGGGACATCATGTTGACCCTTAAAGGTTCGGGAGATCAGCATGTAGTGGTCATTGATGAAAGTTCAGCGGGAGTCCTTAGAATTAGGGGGATAATCTCGGCTAGTGACATCTCAAGGCGACTGAAAATCGGCTTTGATGTGATGTACGAATCGAAAAGCTTTGCGGAAATAGAACAAGTGATTCGCAGTGGTGAAGGAGCTTAGTTTTAAAGCATAAATCTAATGCTGGACTTGGAATTCTATTACTGATTATACTTCGCGCCTTTACTGTACTAGGCACTGCTAGAGTACTTTGTCTAACCCAATTGTGTGGTGCAATTGCGCATGATTTTACCAAACCAATTTAGTCCCGATGCTGCTAATAAATTGGAAGCATTAACTCAGACTAAACCCACTCCTTTTTTAGCTTTAGACCTTTCAGTTATCGAAACTCGTTTTGCTGAATTGAGTAACGGTTTTCCTAAAGCAGACGTGTTTTACGCGGTGAAAGCTAATCCAGCTAATGAGGTGATTGAGTTATTAGCTAAAGAGGGGTCTAGCTTTGATATCGCTTCCCCGCAAGAGTTAGACAAAGTACTGCAGTTTGATGTTGCGCCAGAACGTATTAGCTACGGTAATACGATTAAGAAGTGTTCTGCAATTAAGTACTTCTATGACCAAGGCGTGCGCTTGTTTGCAACCGACTCAGAAGCGGATCTACTAAATATAGCAAAATATGCGCCGGGTTCAGATATCTATATCCGTGTGCTCACTGATGGCTCAGAAGGTGCTGATTGGCCTTTGTCACGTAAGTTTGGTTGTAACCCAGAAATGGCAATTGAACTGGCCGTACTTGCGCGTGATTTGGGTTTAAACCCTTATGGGGTTTCCTTCCATGTGGGTTCTCAACAGCGTGATATCGATGTTTGGGATGGCGCTATTGCCAAAGTCAAAGTGATCTTTGAGCGTTTGGTTGAAGAGCATAGCATCCGCTTACAAATGATCAATATGGGCGGTGGTTTTCCTGCGACCTATATACAGAAAACCAATGAATTTGAAACCTATGCGGAAGAGATTACGCGCTTTCTAAAAGAAGATTTTGGTGAAGAGCTACCAAGAATTATCCTAGAGCCTGGTCGCTCGTTGGTGGCTGATGCTGGAATTATCGTATCAGAAGTGGTGTTAATCTCTCGAAAATCTTCTACAGCCCTAGAACGTTGGGTCTATACCGATGTAGGGATGTTTAACGGTTTGATTGAAACTTTGGGTGAGGCGATTAAATATCCGCTATCTACTTTGAAGTCAGGGCCTGAAGAGGAGGTGATTCTTGCTGGCCCTACCTGTGATAGTTTAGATATCATGTATGAGCAGCATAAATATGAGCTGCCGCTATCTCTAGAGATCGGTGATCATATCTATTGGTTCTCTACCGGTGCTTACACCACCAGTTATAGCTCGATCGAGTTTAACGGTTTCCCCCCTCTGGATTACTATATTTTGTAATCTTGGTCGCAGTATTTAGGTACTGCGACTAAAAATATCCTTTTTGAATCAAGCTTCTGCGCATAAAAACTGCAAAACAGGTTGTTCATCCTCTCCCAAACAGCTATCTTTTTGGTATGCAACTTTTATCGTCTGGTTGAGTGGAGAGTAGTGGATGTCGGATAAACAGATTCAAGCTCGCTATGGTGCTGTTCTGGAAGCAACAGCGGATGTAGTGATGGTACTTGAACCAACAGGTTTGATCATGGCGTGTTCTGCAGGTGACGCAGGTTGGTTGGATGCCGATGCGATAATGGGGCGTAAGCTCGAAGATATTTTCCCTGCTGATATCAGCGGCAATATAACTGCCGCTGGGGTTAAATCGATTGAGAAGAAAAAATCGATAAAGACTTACATCCAATTAAGACCTGAACATGTACCAGTGCTTAAAGAACAAGGTTTAAGCGAAACGAAATGGATGGAGCTTCGTTGTTCAGCTGCGGGCGATGAAGTCGTCGCTGTATTTCGTGATATCTCAGCACAGCGTAGGTTGGAGAGACAGGTTACCAATCAGGCTCAACGTGACCCACTAACGGGCGCATACAATCGTCGTGCATTAAGACCTGTACTGGAACAAGCCATTGCCCAAGCGCAGCGCTATGACTGGGTTTGTAGTCTAATGGTTATTGATGTTGATAATTTTAGTGACCTGAATGACAGATACTCTTGGGATTGTGGTGATCAAGTTTTACAACAGTTAGTGACCTCTATCCATGGTATGAAACGTACTTCAGACTTCCTTGCACGATACGGTGATGATCAGTTTGTAATGTTTATGCCGGAAACGAATCATGAGCAGGGTATGGCTGCTGGTAATCGTGTGCGTAAAATGATGGAAGAGATGGAAATCCCTTACGCAGCTGGCGATGTTAAATTTACTGTCAGCGTGGGCGTTGCAGCGCTAGATGGTCTGGAAGATGATCCTGATAACATGCTTAGACGTGCAAATGAGAATCTATTTGTAGCTAAGCAAAGTGGTTGTAACCGTGTTGAAGGTGAAGGATAACAGCGAGCTCGCTTTCTTTTTACAAAGGGAGCTTGTTAGCTCCCTTTTTCTTTCTCTGTAAATCTTAGAAAATTTTGAGTAAATAATGAAATACATTCCGTTGGAAAAATACACCAAAGCTTGGATCTTTCGTCACAGGGACTTGCCTGTTTCTGAGGAAGATCTTGCGCAGATTAATCCGCTAACGGAAAGTCGTGCAGAGCAGATCTGGTCAGAGCATGTAAGTAGAGGTTGCTCACATCCGGAGCATTTCGGCGAAGGGGATTGGGCGGCTAAAGATAAAAACTGGTCTGAGAAGGACTTTTGGCAGAGTGCATGGGATGCCCAGTCTAACGACATGCCTGAATTGTTATCGACACACCTAGCGGAGTGGGATGACAACATCACCGTGTATTTCTGTTACCAAAGTGATCACATCATTGAAACTAAGTGGGGGGTATTCCGTCGTAATTGGAAAAACTTCCTCTTTTTCGATAATGGACCGTTATTATTAGGCCGCAAACGTAAGCAAGTAGCTCAATTCTTTGATAATGGTAGTTATCGATTAGGCCTTCGTTCGTAACCGTCTAGGTTCACGAGGAGTGGAGCATAGTTTCGCAAAATTATGCTTCACTTTTCTTTTTGAAAATCTTCTTCCCTAAAAAGTCCATTCCATCATTACCTCATGTTTAGGCTGTGCCTTGATGCGCCTTTTGCTTCTGTATCACTGCTGCGTAGTAAACGGTCAGTAGTAGTCGCTTTTAAGTCTTAATCTTAATGAAAATTAACTGCAATATTATTAAGTGAATGTTCAGTATCTAAAGATAAATATAAGAAATCATTGTTCAAACAAGTTGTATTTTTTATTAAAAAGATAAAAGAATACGATGTAATAAAATTGTAATTTGATTTGGCTTAAGGTTTATTCATTTTTACCAATCTTTGTTTGAATTTTATATCTTTATATGTCAAAAATAGACTCTTAATATGTTTACTTACTATGACTTTATTCCTTGCATTTTGTAAGTGATACGAGGTCCGTAGTAGTACTAAAGTTCTGATTTTATCAGATATATCAGAGTGAATTAGTACAGTATTAGAGAATTTTAAATCAGCTGGAAGGCAAAGAACTCAATGAGCCTACGGCTTTAGTCCATGAAAAATTGACCTAAGTGTGAAAAACACACTCGATACTATATTTTTTGGTACTTCTTCCATTTTGGAATACGCTTATCATTAACATATGGATTGGGGAATCTATGTTTTTAAGCCTCATAGGTTAATATTTTTCATAACCCCTTTTGTTTGAATTTATGTAATTTGGTCATACCTCTTGGGTGTTTATCTTTAACAAGAATTTTTTCCCCTCTAGGTAACAGGACTCACTTTTCAACGGAGTGTTTTAGTGCAAGATATGGAAAGCCTGATTCTACAGCTAAAACAGCAGCCAGCACTTCAAGAGAAAACGGTGTTAGCTATTGAATGTACATGGGATCGGCTGTTACAGGAACTGGACGAGTTACTATGCCAGTTAGGTTTTACTTCCTTCACTTATTCAGTGTTGACCCGTCAGCATATTGAAGGTTTATCTGATCATCAAAAGCAGCGTTGGGAAAATGGCTTTGATATTGTTGGCTCACTGCCAGATGCAGTAGTTAAAGCTTATTACCGAGATGTTGCTCATGCAGACCCTTTATGGAAAGAACTGCCAGAAGCACGTACACCACTTGTAGTAAATAATGCTGAGGGTGGCGTTGGTTTGCACGCGGAGACGTTTTGGAAGCAGAATAATATTTCTTCTCGTGTCTACGTACCGATGTCAGGAGCAAGCGATAATTATTGGTTCCACTATTTTGGTCTTTTTCATAGTCTGCCTTCAGGAGAGTTCGAAGAGTTCTTCGATTCGGTTAAGGAGTGGTTAGTGCCTATTTTGGCTCGCTATCACTCTTTGCTGCAGGTTGTCTGTGAGAAAGAACAAAACCCATTCCTTAAGCAGGAACTTCTGTCGCACACTTGTCGTCAGATTATTCAGATGACTGCTGAAGGTATGGCGGTGAAAAGAATTGCTGATAAGCTTGCGTTGACTGAGGAAGGGATTACTTATCATATTACGCGAGCTAAGCGAGTATTTGGAGCGCGCAACAAAACTCAGCTCGTAGCTATCTTGTATGAAGTAGGCCTTTTGTAACCATAAGCTATCAATCAAGGTTGATAGCTTATGCGCTTGCCGAAAGTTAGAGCGTCGTCTTCGTATTCTGTAGGCTGGTTTTCAACTGCAACCTGATCAACAGGTTTTCCGCTAAAATCTCCACCACTGATTATTTCCCACTCGTTGTCATGTTTGTGTAAGTAGGCGTAACAACAACAGCATTTATACAACTCACTACCTTTCAATTCACTAATCTTTTTCAGTGCAGAGTGCGGTTTGTGATGCAGTACAAGGCTGTAACATAGCGTACATGCCTTTTCCATTAGCTTGATCCTCCATGATAAGGCTATCAATAAATACAAATTAGCACAGGGTTTTGGATTTGAAGCTAAGAAAAATTCCTATTTTCTGACAAGGGTGCGATTTATTTATAAGACAGCCAAGCAGAGCTAGCAGCATTTTTTTGCAATCGGTATGATTACTTCAACTAAGTTTTACTTATGCTATGGCCTTTAATTAGGTTCCAAAATCCTAATCTAGGAGATGATTTTTACGGCGCTAACATTTGTACCATGTAAAAAATCTCTCCTTTTTAATAGAGAACTCTCTGTATGCAAATTGCTGAAAATCTAGTGGGCTATATCCACTACACTCTTAAAAATGAAGAAGGTGAAGTTCTAGACTCTTCTCAGGGGCAAGAACCGTTACCATTCGTTTGTGGTGCTAACAATATCGTACCTGGTTTGGAAAAAGCGCTAATCGGCAAAACTGTTGGTGATAAGTTGGATGTGGTTGTAACCCCTGAAGAGGGTTACGGTGATGTGCGAGAAGAGCTAGTGCAAAACGTTGATCGTGCTAATTTCCAGGGTATCGATGATATTCAGGTTGGCATGCAGTTTATGGCCGAAGCGCCTTGGGGGCAGCAGCCAGTAACTGTTATTGCGATTGAAGAAGATGGTGTTGTTCTTGATGGTAACCATCCTTTAGCTGGTCAAACACTTACTTTCAGCGTTGAAGTAACAAATGTTCGTGAAGCGACAGAAGAAGAGCTTTCTCACGGTCATGTTCACGAAGGTGGAGAAAGCTGCTGCGATAGCGGTGATTCTTGCTGTGACTAATATGTCAGCTTGCTAAATATTAAAGCCCGGTTTCTACCGGGCTTTTTTGTGTTGATCTAATCGATATAGCTCTCTAAAAACTGATTTTTGACTATCATTAATCTGAATGTATTGGTGTTACGTATCTCTGTTAACTCTATTTGAAAATCCGCAAGCATTGATCTGGAGGTTTTTTATGAACATAGAGCAAATGGGTATGTTGAAGCAGCAGGCACGAATTAGAGGTGTTAATTTTATCGAATCTGGATGTGGTCCAATGGTTATCGAGGTGGAATTTGATGATCATGATCATCGTCAAAAGGAGTTGATTAAAGATCAGGAAGGTAAAGTCGTCACTTGTCACAACGTGAAAGAGGGTTACGATATATGCCTTAAAGCGGGGATCCATGAAGCCAATCTTGTTCAGATTCAGACACATGATGAGGCCTGTAGTTCTGATTTTGCGGATTATCATCAGGACTCTATCCCGCTTAAATTTTAGCTCTCTGATAGGATAAGCTCGTGCAGGGGCAAAGCCAAACTGGCATAGTTATAACTCAGGGAAATGGAGTTAAGCACTTATGCGCGAAAAGCTAGATCAGATCGTTGAAGCAGTCAGTCAGGTTTTATATGGAAAAGAGGTCCAGATCAGGCAAGCTTTGACCTGTTTGATTACAGGAGGTCATCTGCTGATCGAAGATCTGCCTGGTATGGGCAAAACAACATTGTCCCATGCTTTAGCTAAGGTTCTCGGGCTTGATTACCAAAGAATCCAGTTCACTAGTGATATGTTGCCTGCTGATATTTTAGGGGCGTCTATTTTTGATTCGGCTAATGGTCAATTTATTTTCCATAAGGGGCCGGTATTTGCTCAGCTTTTATTGGCAGATGAGATAAATCGTACAACACCAAAAACACAAAGCGCTCTGCTCGAAGCAATGGAAGAAAGGCAAGTTACGGTTGAAGGGCATAGTTACGAGCTCCCGCAACCTTTCTTTGTGATTGCCACCCAAAATCCTATCTCTCAATACGGAACGTTTCCGCTTCCTGAGTCTCAGTTAGACCGCTTCTTAATGCGGATCCATCTTGGATACCCTTCTTTAGAAGCTGAAAGAGAGTTGTTACTAGGTGGTGATGCGCGTAAGAAAATTCCGGATCTACAGGAGCAACTTGACCTTAGTGAGTTAGAACAGATCAGAGGGGAGTGCGCTCAAGTTTCTGTATCTGGAAGTGTGTTGGATTACATTCAAAGGCTGGTTAAGTACAGTCGAGAGTCTACAGAGTTTGAATATGGGATATCGCCGCGAGGCAGCTTGGCTCTGCTTAACACTGCTAAAACCTGGGCTTACATTAGTGGTCGGGATTATGTGATTCCGGAAGATATTCAATCTTTGCTTGCTCCGGTTTTTGCCCATCGTCTTCGCTCCTCAGAAGATTACATGGACCAGAGTGGCACTGCGCTGGTTCGTAAGTTACTGAGTGAGGTTGATGTGGTTGGCTGAGCAGTTGAATAGTCGATTTCAAGTGTGGGTTGATAAGGTCGTTAGCGCTAGGCGGCCTAAAGGTCATTCCATTCTTTTAAATCAAAAGCGTATCTATATTTTTCCGACTGCTTCAGGTTGGAGTTTTCTCTTTCTTTGTATTCTCCTTTTTTTTATCGCAACGAATTATCAAAACAACCTTATCCATGCGGTTGCGTACTTGTTGGTAGCCCTTGGCGTGCTAACCATACATTACACCTATCTAAATCTATCAGGGTTACGAATCACTGCGCTAAGGGGTAAAAATTGCTTTGCTGGTGATTCAACTTACCTTTCGGTACTGCTGGAATCAGAAAATAACCGGAACTACGAAACTATTCAGTTGAACTGGAAGGGGCAGCCTGAAGAAACCGTTCATCTTGAAAAAGAACAAGCGCAAGAAGTTGAGCTAAATCTGACTACCCAGAAACGAGGGCGTCTAAAGCCCGGTCCACTGAAGATAGAAACCACCTATCCATTTGGTTTATTAAGGGCTTGGAGTTGGATTGAGTTGGATCTAGATATAGTCGTGTTTCCAAAACCTCAAAAAGGCCCGCGGCCTGATTTGAACAGCGGCGATCAAGACAGTCATTCTGGGGATAAAAGGGCTGGTGATGATTTCTTTGGTTTGGAAGAGTATCAGCCCGGTCAGTCAACCAAACATATCGCTTGGAAGCAATATGCTCAGGGGCGAGGGTTGTTAGTTAAGCGCTATGTTGGACAGCAAAGCCGTCAGGTGTGGTTGAATTGGGAGTCTTGGCCAGATCTTTCTATAGAGCTTAGGCTTAGCGTGATTTGTTACTGGGCGATTCAATTAGAGCATGAAGGAATCGATTTTGGGTTGATGTTACCGAATAAGAGAGTTGGGCCTTCATCAGGCCCGGATCATTTAGAAAAGGTTTTAACGGTGCTAGCTGTATTTGGAGGTGCGAATGGCGACACAGGCCATGCATAACCAGCAGCTAAGCCGCACGGCACTATTATGGCAGTTGATTAGTGTATTTGTGGTTGTTCTGCCTCACATTAGTCACCTGCCTGTTTGGGTGCCAGTTATAGTGCTGTTCACATTAAGCTGGCGAGTAATGGTCTTTATTGGCCGTTGGTCGTTTCCGGCTAAATGGTTTAAATCTGTTTTGGTTTTTGTCGCAGGCGCATCCGTTCTGCTCAGTTATCAAGAGGGTGGGGGGATTAGCTCTACCGTCTCTTTATTGGTAGTCGCCTTCTCGCTTAAGTTGTTGGAGATCTACAAACGGCGCGACGCACTGGTTGTTCTCTATGTGGCATACCTCATAGCGGCATCCATTTTTCTTTTCACGCAAACTATCTGGATGGCCATCTACACATTTTTCTGTTTGCTTGTTGTAAGTACAGCTTTACAGGCAATACACATTCATCGTGCCATCCCTTTCTTTCAGCCGTTTAAGCGTACAAGTTTGATGTTTGTTCCAGTGTTCCCATTAATGATTGTTTTATTTATGGGTATGCCGCGTATCGATCCATTGTGGCAGATCAGTTTTGATAAGAGTGCAGCCAAAACTGGATTGTCAGACACAATGGCGCCGGGAGATATCACGCAGTTAACGCGTTCCGCTGAGGTGGCTTTTAGAGCAACTTTTGAAGGCGTTAAACCGCCCCAATCGAGCTTATATTGGCGGGCTATTGTGCTGCATGACTTTGATGGACGTAATTGGAGTAATAAAGAAGGTAGTTTAGTAAATAGGGATAAAGCCATTGAATCTGAGCGTTCTAGCACAAACATCAGCTATGAGCTCATTCTAGAGCCAACACAAGCGACATATGTACCTGCTTTGGATTATGTAAGTAATATACCAAGAGAGCTGGAATTTCGTGCGGGGAGGGTATTAGAAACGCGACTACCACTGGCTCAACGAAAACAGTTTTCTTTGGAGGCTAAGCCTACTTTTCTTATTGGGGCTGAACGAAACTATCAGAGTTTTTTTCAAGAGCTTAATCTTCCTGAGGGTAATCCAGATGCTATGGAATTGGCACGTCAATGGTGGCGAGAAACCGGTAATGAAGAAGCGTTTATCCAACGTATTCTCAAGTTCTTCAATCAAAGCTTTATTTACACGCTCTCTCCACCTCCTTTGGGTGTTAATACAGTAGATGATTTTCTCTTTAAAACTCAACGTGGTTTTTGTGGTCATTATTCAAGTGCTACGGCTTTTATGCTTCGTGCAGTTGGAATCCCCGCAAGAATTGTGACTGGTTACCAGGGAGGGGAATGGAACCATTATGAAAACTATCTATTGGTAAGGCAGTATGATGCTCATGCTTGGGTTGAGGCATGGCTTCCAAAAAAAGGTTGGATCAGGGTCGACCCAACTGCGGCAGTGTCTCCTGATCGTATTGAAGAAGCGTCTAGTGAAGTGTTATCCCGTGAACCTGAGTTCCTAAATGAAAGTCCATGGGAAAGCTTGGGTATCAAGAACGATGGTTTTCTAGCTTTATTAAGGTTGCGCATAGAGGGATTTAACTATGCTTGGCATCGTTGGGTTTTGCACTATCATCATCGACAGATAGATCTGCTACGTGATCTGTTAGGCGAAGTGACTGCTTGGCGTTTAGTGTTATTATTGCTTATCCCGTTTGCCATAGTGATTACAATCACAATGTTGTTAATGGCTCGTTCAAGTGCTGCGTCACCGCAAGATCCTTTTGACTCAAACATTGCCCGCTTATCTAATGGATTAAAATCTAAAGGTTTACAACGATCTAAAGGTGAGACGGTAGGTGATTACTGTTTGAGATTAGCTAATGTACGGCCTGATTTAGCTGATGTTTGTGGTCAAATTGCGAAGCAATACGAATGTGTTAAATATGCAGCTAAAGGCAATGGCCCGACAGTTTCTGAGTTTTCAAAGTCAATAGATCAATGCTTGATTTCTTTCCGATAATTCAAAATTTGAGTGTGGCTAGTCTGCTACGTAATAAGGGCAGAGTTTCTTTTTCAAACCATGGGTTTTTCTTCAACCAGATCTGATTTCTAGGTGATGGGTGAGGTAAAGGAAAAAAATGATCAGGGGCTTTATCTGCATTTTTTACCCTTTCTGTCAGGGTCTTCTGTCCTGCTGAGGCTTCCACGTGTTTTAGGTAGTAGCGTTGAGCATACTGTCCGATTAGCAGGGTTAATTGGATCGAGGGCATCTCATTTAATAGGCGCTCATGCCAAGTCGGTGCACATTCTGGTCGGGGTGGGTTGTCTCCTGAGCGTCCCCTTCCTGGATAGCAGAACCCCATAGGTACGATTGCAACTTTGTCAGCATCGTAAAAAGTTTCTTTGTCTATTTTAAGCCAATCTCGTAATCTATCGCCGCTGGGGTCATCCCAAGGTATGCCTGATTGATGCACTCGACTACCAGGAGCTTGGCCGATAATTAGGAGCTTTGATTTAGCGGATGCTTGAACTACAGGGTGTGGCCCTAAAGGGAGCTCTTTTTCGCAGAGACTGCAGTTTCTGATTTGTTTAAGCAGTTGATCCAATTATTAACCCCCGTTGCCTATATCGTTACTATCGTTTGTCTTTAATAAACAGTCCAATCCTAATGAATGAAACTATAGAGCAGTACAAAATAATTAGAAGTGCGCGCAGGAAAACAGCGGCTATTCAGGTGGATGAAAAGGGCGTATCTGTGCGTGTTCCTGTTTGGGTGACGGATCGATGGGTTCGAGATTGGGTTAATAAAAAACAGGATTGGATAGCTCGCCAACAGGCGGTTATGGCACAAAATCTTGAGTTGTTTTGTTTGAAAACTGAAAAAGGCGCTAAATTTTCATTTCTGGGCAAAGAATATGTTCTAGATTGGTGCGAAGGGGGTCGGTGGGATGTCCATATTCAGGGTGATACGTTACTCGTGATAATGGGTAAGCGGAGGTCAAGTAGCAAAGTAGACTCTGAACGAGTAGAGGCTTTTTTGAAAAAGTGGTTTAAAGAGCAAGCAGTACAGATTATCTCGGAACGAGTTTCGTATTGGGCCCATAAGATGGGTGTTCAATATAATTTATTGAAATATAAGAGTTTTAAGCGAAGATGGGGTAGTTGCTCTGCGCGAGGTGAAATTACCTTGAACTGGCGACTAGTATTTGCAGATAAAAATATTATAGATTATGTGGTTATTCATGAGTTATCACACCTCACTCATTTAAATCACAGTCCTAGATTTTGGGCCCTAGTTGAAAAGTACTGCCCAGATTGGAGAGAAAAGCGTTCTTATCTTCAATCAAAAAATGCTTGGGTTCTTTGGTGACTGTTTGTTTGAATTGTAGAATGGTTGTGTTATTTTTGAAGTGATTTCATAGTGTTAACAAACCATGCAGGGCCAGTTATATAGGCTATGCTGTTTGGAAAAGGAGTTTTAGCACTATTTAGCCAATTGAGATGGCACAGGCAGCTATAAAAATAATGAGAGCGAAAATGAGCCTATACAAGAGTATCGAGAAATCTATATTCAATACGTTGACTAAGAAGATCTTAGGTAACGTTCTGTTCTTACTTTTACCCCACATCGTTTTACTGGTTATTGGTTACTACCACTTTGAGAAGCTTGAAGAAGGCCTCTCTGGAGTTGAAGCCGCTGCTGTACCTGTAGAGCTTATTCAGTCCCATCTGGATTCCTTTGGCTTTTACGGTGCTTTAACGGTTGGATTCGCTCTTATTACAGGTATTGGTACCATCTTCTTTATGCGTCACCTATTCCTGCGTCCAATTAATGAAATGACAGATATTTTGAAGGCGATTAAGGATAAGGATGGTGATATCTCAGCGACGCTACCTGAGTATACTTACGATGAGATCTCAGAGATGGCAGAAAGCTATAATGGATTCTCTTCTAGCTTAAAAGCAATGATTGCGGAAAGCCGTCGTCGTAGTGTAAGCGTTGCACTTAGCTCAACTCGATTACAGAAAGTTCTTATCGAAGCGCAAGGTTCAGCCTCTCAACAAGAAGAGCAGGCACAGAAAGTCTTCCAATCATCTCAAGAGGCCACACAAGCCATTGATAATATTGCCGGCAGTACTCTTGAAATATCTGAACGTAATACACGCAATCTTGATGAAATTCGCACCTCAAGTAACGAACTTGGACGGGTACAGAATCAGGTTGAAGCGATTAGAGAGCAGGTGACTGATTTTCAAGAGACGGTTCATCAGCTTGAGATTAATTCCCGTAACATTACTGAGATCCTGGGTATGGTTAAGGATTTCTCAGATCAAACTAACCTGTTGGCGCTTAACGCATCGATTGAGGCCGCTCGTGCAGGTGAAGCGGGTCGTGGTTTCTCGGTCGTAGCCGATGAGGTACGTAATCTGTCTCAGAAAGTTAGCACAGCAACAAGCGAGATTGATCAAAACATTAGTCAGATGTCTTCTTTAGTAGGTAGTACACGAAACAGTGCTTCTACGATTTTGGAGTATGTTGGCTCTACAGAAGAGTTTATCGGTAGCACAAATGATCAATTCCACGGATTGGTCAGTGACTTTGAAGAATTAAACAGTCAGTTAAGTAGTATTAGTGCTGCCATTGACGAGCTGGCTTATACAAACCGTGAATCGCATAATCATGTTTCAGAAATTACCAACATCTCTACATCAATGCATGGAGAGATTGAGCAATCACGTCGCTTCTCTGAAGAGCTAGAGCACTCGACTGAGGAAACACAGGAACTGCTTTCTCGCTTCATCATCGGTTACGGTGGTTTTGAGGGCATGATCCAAACGGGTCGTCAGTGGAGTCAGCAGGTTCAAGATGCTTTGGAAGAGTTAAGCAATCGTGGTTGTAACATGTTTGATACTAACTACGTCCGTACAAATGATGGTCAGATGCCGGAGAAGTACGACACAAGTTATGCTGATCAATACGAAGCGATGATGCGTCCGTTATTCGATAGCTTTATCAATCAGCGTTCTGAGTTTATCTATGCTATTGCAGTAGATCGTAATGGTTATGCAGCAGCTCACCACACTAAAGTGTCGGAGCGCATTACGGGTAACTTTGAGGTAGATAACTTGAAGAGCCGTAACCGTCGAATCTTTGCCGGTAATCGTGCGGAAGTTCGTCGTGCATCTTCTACAGCGCCATTCTTACTGCAGACCTTCATCCGCGATACTGGGGAAATCTTGAATGACCTATCGATTCCTCTGTATATTAATGGTCAGCACTGGGGGGCTTTGATCATGGGCTTTGCCCCAGAAAACTTGCTTGATGATAAAAGTTAAATGATTAAAGACATAAAAAAACGCGGTTAATACCGCGTTTTTTTATGTCTGCTTACCCGATTACAAGTCGTAATCTGTTACCAGTTGTTCTACCAGTTGCTTTACCGTGTCGTATGATAGTGGCTTGCTACAGATGGCTGAAACACCTGCGCTTTGCACGGCTGCTAATCGACTTTCATTTTGCTCGCTAGTTACCATCAAGATTGGAACCGTCGGCTGATCACTATCGCTTCGAATATGCTCCACAAGCTCTTTGCCGTCTACATTGGGCATGTTGTAGTCAGTAATGATCAAATCATAACGACTGCCGTTAGAGATAAACTCTAGGGCTTCAGAGCCATCTTTTGCAGTATCAACTGACTGAATAGAAAGCGAGTCCAGCATCTGCTTGATGTAGTTGCGTGACATTTTACTGTCATCAACAATCAAAACTCTAAGCGCATCATATTCTTCCCTGTCACTGTCATTTTCAAAATCAGTGATGTAATCAAGCGTGCTTCTGAGAGCCATATCCATCTCTTCGCGGCTAAACGGCTTTGGCAGAATGCCAATGGCTCCTGCTTGGCGGATGGGCTCAAGATAGCGATAGTGGGTTTCAGAGGAGATTAAAAGAAAAGTGATGTGCTCTAAAGCGCCTAATCCACGCATCTGGGTCACAAGGTCTGTCCCTGTCATGTCTGGCAAATGCATGGAGGATAAAACTAAATCGGGTGGA
Source organism: Neptuniibacter sp. QD48_11 (assembly GCF_047778095.1). Lineage (GTDB taxonomy): Bacteria > Pseudomonadota > Gammaproteobacteria > Pseudomonadales > Balneatricaceae > Neptuniibacter. Next base: position 2,052,842 of record NZ_CP180551.1, on the reverse strand, counting down.
GAAGATAGCATATGCTCGAGGGCCGGTTTAGCTTCCGAGAATTCCTCGATATTGTTAATGCCGAAACTGTTTAGATGGCCGATGATAATGTGGCGCTGAACCTTAGACGGTTCGATTACAGTGACATATATACTGCTTAATTCCATATCCTAATCCATTCACTGGTAACTTAGTGGGAGTCGCTAAGGGATAGATAGTTACCTAAAGTTTAGATCATGACAGAGATAACCCTAACAGAAAAGTGGTGAATACTGCTTTATTTTAATATTTAGTAATGTTTTTGAGTGCTTGATCCGAAAGTCGCTTTTTTTCTGGACTGCTGGTCGTTTTTTATCCGTATTACCTCCTGTTTCTGTTTGAATGTTGTGCCTTAAAGTTAATCATTAGCTTTTTAGTTGGAACTTTTTGTTAGTTGCCTGAATGATTTTGTCATATTGCTGTTCGATTGGGTCGCATTCAGGTTAGATATTGTCTAATCGATTTAAGTTGTAGCTAAATATTCAAGCTTAAATTAGGTAACTGTCTGATAAGTATTGGATAACCATTTGTAGGTCATTGTTTCTTGTGTGGGTTTTAGGTGGCTAAAAGTGTCTTCAAAGTTCATGGAGTTAAAGTACAGTTATTTATGTCATTAAATTAACGACATTAAGGAATTGTTTGCATGCTAATGCAGCTTGATCTAAATCAGTAAACTCTTATGTTTCGATGTTGTTTGTTTAATTAGGGGCGTAGGATAGGAAGAGAGAGGTAAAAAAACGGATTGATTTCTGCTTTTCGACCTCATGTGTTCCAAGCAAAAAAGGTCAGAGTAATGTGCCCAAATGGAAACGCCGATCTAACTAGGAGTTTGATTCTTAATGCTGCAACTCGCATCATCAGTCAAGATGGATTACAAGCGCTGACAGCGGGCAAGTTGATTGCAGAGGCAGGGGTTAGCAAGGGAGGGCTCTATCATCACTTTCGTACAATGACGGAAGTTGAAATTGAGGTACTCCAGCTGCTTTCTAGTAAGTTGCTCCTAACATTGCAGGGCTATCAAGCTCCGCAATCTAAGGAAGAATTCCTCGATCGGGTAGAGTCAGAGCTTTTTGATTGTTTAATTAGCCATGATGAAACTGCGCGAGCATTGTTCGGATATGTTTCGTCGTCTGTTTTTAACCAGCAGATACAAGTGCTATTACGCCAACTTCAGGATGATATCTCTCTACAGCGATTGCAGGTTCTTCAAAAGGTTAGTGTGGGAACGTCTACTGCATCGCTGCAGAATACAGTGCAGATGATTGCAACCATTCAAGCGGGTTTAATGATGCGATTTTATGTGTCTGAGGATCCTGTAAGTGTTAGGAATTACTGGAGAGCTTGCCGATCTTCGCTTGAGGGATTATTAGGGTTCAAAGAACAATCGAACATGAGTTGGGAGATCGTTCAGGCACCACCTACACCAGTTTCTTCTATCTGCTCCTAAGTAAATGAATAGACCTTGCAGCGCTGCCTGCAAGGTCATATTTCTCTTATTTATTGATTTGAAAGTTGCTCAGTCATTTGCGTTTTCAAAGTCGAAACGAACTTGTCGCTGTCTTTAAGTGCTTTAATCTCAAGCTTATCTTCATTCTCTTTTAGGTAAAGCGTGATGATCTGCACCATGTTTTCTTTGTGTTGGTTAATCTCTTCGATCTCGCGAAATGTAACGCGCGTTTCTGTCTCTTCAGATGGTACCTTTAAGAGGATTGATTTAGGTGCAATCTCCACAGACATATTTTTCATTTGATCTTTGGTTTGTTCTAGGTGGTGTTTGTACCAACTAGCTAAGATCAAACCTACACCGAGAGGGGCGAGAAGATAGATCTTGGAAAGGTTCATCATCATCAACATGAGCGCAGCGCCAACAAAGCCTAACTGGCAGTTTGTTAGTAGTGATAATTTTTTCTCAAAGAACTCTTTGTCCCAGTGATAAATAGAATCTGATTTGTCCACGCTATTACCTCTCAATAATCAGGCATGAGTCTCGCTTTAAAGGTAATCTTTTGCAAGCGTGAAAAGCAGGACAAAAGTCGTGTAACTTGATGTACTATCAAATACTCTTCGATGATTTGCTAAAAAGCTCAAAACCGCCCTACAAAATGTAAAGGAGTACTGAATGTCACGTTCTAAATTGCTGGGGTCTGTACTGGTTGCCTGCGCGCTGATAGCGGGATGTGATGATAATAAGGACGCTGCAACTACTGCCAAAAAGGATACGGCAACTCAGAAGGCTCAAAGTGCAGTTGCTGAAGCCTTAGGCGTTCTCGATATATCTGAACGTGAATATGGTGATGTAAATGCGCTAACACTCCTGTTTAATTCTCCTTTAGATCCGGATCAAAAGTTTGAACGTCATGTGGTGATTTCACCAGATATGGGTACGCCGGTGCTCAGTAAAGATGGGCGTTCTCTTCGATTTATTGGTCCAGAGCCGCTTCAAAAATACGATATTCAAATTAAACAAGGCCTAAAAAGCGCTACAGGGGCAGTGCTTGAAACAGGCGTAAGCAAATCGTTAAAGGCTAGAGATTTACCTAAGCTAGTCGCGTTCGAAGCGGATGGTGCCGTAATGATTCCAGGTAAGGTGGAATCCTTACCTCTGATTGCAGTCAATGTGCCGGAAGCAGAGATCAATATTTATCGGGTAAAGCCGGAAAGTAGCGTTCAGTTTTTTGATGAATATCAATCACTGAAAAGTGGCGATCGATGGTATTTCGACGAAGATGCCCTGGCACGTTCAGTCGATCACGTTTACACAGCACGTATTCGGATTGGAGAAGATAGAAACAAGCGTAATAGAGCCGGATTTGCCGTTGCCTCTGTCCCTAATATTGATCAAGGCGGTGTTTATTTAGCAACGGTGCGAGAGCCCGGTGGGTTTAGTTATCAAGCAACCTGGTTTAGCGTTTCTGCTATAGGTCTGCAAGCCAGAGACTATGGAAAGAGTACGACCTATATTGCCCAAAATGCTGCAACCGGAGATCTACTTAAAGGCGTAACCCTTAATATCCTTGATCGTAATAGTAAGGTGATCGCAACGGGTGAAACAGATGAACAAGGTAGCTGGCAAGTTGATAATGAGTGGCAACGAAAGAGCCCTCGCTTGATCCTAGCGCAACATAATCAGCAGGTGAGCGTTCTCAAATACCACGCACCTTCTCTAGATCTGTCTGATTATCCTGTTCATGGCAGGCCGACTAAAGAAGTAGAAATTTTTACCTTCGCCCCTCGTAATATCTACCGTCCCGGTGAGGAGTTAGTCTTTGGTTCACTTATGCGTGATCAAGACGGCAACTTACTTTCAGGGCCTTTAAAAATAGAGTTAATTAAACCCGATGCAGATTCAGCAGGAACATGGCGAATTGAGCCTTCAAAGCCAGGTTACTATGAGTTTCGATATGATTTTCCAAGTAATGCGATCTTAGGTGGTTGGCAAGCTAAAGTATTTAGCCCAGCAAGTAAGAAAAATGCGGCTTATTTTGATTTCAAAGTAGAGGCCTTTTTACCAGAGCGCCTTCGTCTGGTATTTGATCAAGCAGCATCACCGCTAAGTTTTGATCTGAACGATAAAATCAAAATACCTGTAAAAGGGGAATACTTGTACGGTGCAGTTGCTGCTGGGAATCGTCTGGATACACAGGTGACATTAAATTCGTGGACAGAACCGTTTGCAAACCTAAAAGGTTTTAAATTTGGCGTACCTTCTTCAGTAGATTGGCAGCAGTTTAGTCTATCGTCTGTAAATCTGAATGATACAGGTGAAACCTCAACTGAGTTCAATCTATCTCAATATAACCCGCAGTCTTTTGAAAGTCCGGCTCGTATTAATGTGCGCTATAGCTTGTTCGAAAGCGGCGGTCGCGCTATTAACCGATCTCGTTCAGCACTTTTCTGGCCAAAAGCTAGTTTTGTCGGTGTGAAGCCCTCTTTCGAAAATGACCAATCTGGGAAAGATGAGAAGGTTAATTTTGAATTGGTGAGAGCTGATAAACAGGGACAGTTACTGAGCTCTGGAGAGATCAAAGCAACGCTCTATCGATTGGAAGAAAAGTATTTCTGGAGTCATACCCCTGAACGCGGTTGGCACTATCAAATCGAGAAAAATGAGTACCCTGTAGCGACTGATTTTATTCAGTTAGCTTCCGATCAGCCTCAGCAATTGTCCATGCCAGTCGAATGGGGTCCATACCGTTTAGAGCTGGATGATATTTCTGGTAAGAGTAAAACCGTTTATACCTTCCAAGCGGGCGAACCTTGGTATTACAGCTGGCAGACAGCTTCGGATCGCATCCGACCTGATTTGGTGACCTTGGCGTTAGATAAAGAGTCATATCAAGCGGGAGACCGCGTTAAAGTAAAACTGGCTTCGCCAACCGAGGGCAAAGCGGTGGTGCTTCTTGAAACCGATCAGGTTCTACATTCCCAAGAAGTTCTGTTAAACAATCGTGAAGCTGAGGTGGAGATTCCTCTACCTGCAGATCTAAATCGTCACGATGTTTATATCAGTGCCTTCGTCGTCGCGCCAACCGAGCATAAAGACAAAGTAAGTAAGCGTAGTGTCGGCATTGTGCATCTGCCTTTGGATCGTGCTGATCGTGAACTCGATGTAACTATTGACGTCGCTGAATCACTACTTCCAGAAACCAAAGCTAACTTAACCCTTAAAGTCACTGACAAAGCGGGTAAGCCAGTCGAAGGTGATTACTACATCAGCCTAACAGCAGTTGATAGCGGTGTGTTAAGTGTGACGGGCTATAAGCAAGCCGATCCTTTTAACTTCTTCTACGGCCGTCGTGCTTACAACCCGAAAATCAGCGATATGTACAATGATTTAATTGAGCCTCATATGTATAAGGACGCTCAGATTCGTTGGGGCGGTGATGGTGAGCTAGAGCGTGGTGGCGAAGTGCCTCCGACTGAAGTGCAAATTTTGAGCCTATACCACTCTCCAATATCTTTAGAAAATGGAGAAGCGACGGTTGAACTTGATTTGCCAGCATTTGATGGCGAGCTGACGTTAACTGCGTTGGCGATGTCTGACAATAGCTTTGGTTTAGAGAGTGAAACAACCAAAGTTGCATCTCCCGTTGTAGCTCAGTTATCCATGCCTCGCTTTTTAGCTGTCGGAGATCAAACGACCTTGGCATTGGATTTAGCCAATGTGTCTGATGATGTTCAAAATGTATCTGTGAAGTTAACTCATCAGGGCGCTGTGAGTTTAAGGCAAGATGGTTTTGAACTGTCACTCGATAAAGGCGAGAAGCAGGTGTTGCCTTTGATTGCAGATGCAGTTGAGTTGGGCGAAGGGTTAATCAGCGCCGAGATTACTTTCGGTGATGTTCAGTTAATTCGTGAATGGGTGCTAGGTGTACGCTCGGCATATCCAGCGGTTTACGGCTCAACTATGCGTGTATTAGCAGAAGGGGAAAGCATTCAATTTCCTTCTGGAGCTATTAAAGATCTCACCAAAATCCAATCGCAATTACGTGTAGCGAATACGCCGGACCTGAATGCTCAGCAGCATTTTAAAACTCTGATGAGGTATCCGTACGGTTGTTTAGAGCAAACTACCAGTAAGTCGCAACCTTTGGCGTTGCTATTGGCGGGTGATAAAGCTCCGGCTTACACTCGTTCTGTCACTAATTCTCAATTTGAAAATGGTATTAATGCTGCGATCAGTCGTTACAGCGAGTTGCAGTTAGGAAATGGTAGTTTTGGCTTATGGGATAAATTCTCGCCAGAAGAGCATTGGTTAACGGCTTATGCGACGGACTTCTTGCTGCATTTAGATCGTTCAGGTTTTGCAGTGCCTAACGCTATGCTGACTAATGCTGTGGGTCGTCTACGTTCTTACGTACATAATCGCAAAGCGATTTCGGTTAGAACCTGGTCTGATGTCCCTTCCCATTATGAAATATCCTACAAAGCTTATGCAGCTTATGTTTTGGCAAAGCAGGGTGAAGTGACCTTAGGGCCATTGCGCGATTTGGCAGAGCAGCAACTTAATGACTCTCGCGGTGTACTACCGGGAGTGCATTTAGGGTTGGCAATTATTGAAACCGGTAGCCTGCAAGAAGGCGAAGCTCTAGTGAAACAGGCTCTGGAAAATGAAAGAGTTGAGGGTTATCTAGGGGATTATGGTTCGGTCATTCGCGATAAAGCGATGGCGATCCATACCATTCTGGAACAGCCTAATGCCCGTTCATTACACAACGTTGCCTTGCAACAGATCCCAGACCTACTAGCTCTTTTGAAGCAGCAGCGTTGGTTAAGCACACAGGAAAAGGCAGCTTTACTGCACTTGTCGAATGCCCTTAATCAAATGGATAACGAGGGCGAATGGCAGGGGAAGTTGTTTCAAGGTGAAATTGAGACGCTGCTGGAAGCTACGACCGAGCTAGGTCGTAATCTTGATAGTTCAGAACTAGCTTCTATTGTGTTCACCAATACAAAAGACAAACCGGCTTATGCAAGTTTCCATTGGACGGGTATCCCTAAACAGATGCCTAAAGAAGTGAATGAAGGGATCAATTTAGATATAGATCAATTCCGTGTCTTGGATGGCAATGCGCAATTACTGAAGAAGAATCAGGTATTAAAAACTGGCGATCTGCTGTTAACGCGTGTGAGGCTTTATAGCGAAAAACGTGTGCCAGATGGTTTATTGGTAAGTTTGTTGCCTGCTGGGGTAGAGCTTGAAAATCAGAACCTACAGCATGCGCTTAAGTTAAAAGATATTCGTATTGACGGAGAGGCCGTGTCTCAGAGGGCGATGATCTCCTATCAGGCATTTAAAGATGATCGTTATGTTGCCGCCGTTGATATTCCAGAAAAACGCGAGCAGGTGGTTTATTTCTTAAGCCGAGCTGTAACGCCAGGGCATTACTTAGTACCACCTGTACAGGCTGAGTCAATGTACAAACCGGCCCACCGGGGTGTTGCTAATAGTATTGAGTACTTAACAGTTATCCCTTAAACGAGGGCTCCTTGAATCTATGTACCTAAACGTATGCACCTTAAGCGTTTGATGTGAGGAAAGATGCGATTTGTTTTTAAATTTACCTGTTGTGTGCTTTGTCTTATCGCGGCAGGTTTATGGATAGCAAATCGTGCTTTCCCCTTACATGACAATTCAGCCGGAGGAGCAGCTACGGTTGTTCTCGACCGTAATGGCGAACCCTTGCGTACCTTCGCTGATCACAATGGCGTATGGCGATACCCCGTCTCCATTGATCAAGTTTCGCCTCGGTATATCGAGGCTCTACTTACTTACGAAGATCGTTATTTTTACCGACACCCCGGCGTCAATCCATTGAGTTTGCTGCGTGCAAGTTGGCATTGGATTAAAGAGGGTAGGATTATCTCTGGTGGTTCCACGCTGACCATGCAAGTGGCGCGTTTGCACTATCCGAGCCCGCGTAGTGTAAGGGGGAAATTGCAGCAGATATTAAGAGCATTGCAGTTGGAATGGCATCTGTCTAAAGATGAAATCTTAAACATGTATCTTAATAAGGCACCCTTTGGTGGAACCATCGAAGGGGTGCAAGCTGCTAGCTTACAATATCTGCAAAAACCAGCTTCGCAACTACGCTTTTCTGAAGCTGCTCTATTAGCTGTTTTACCTCAGGCACCTTCACGATTGAGGCCGGATAGGCATCCAAAACTAGCACAGCAATATCGAGATAAAGTATTGGATCGTTTGCTTAGCTTTCAAGTTTGGAGTGAAGAAAGTGTTAACCGGGCGAAGCAAGAAAATATCGCGGTATGGCCTCTATCCAACCCGATACACGCGCCACTTTTGAGTCGACGCTTGAAACAGTCGGAACCTGAAAACAAAGTTATACGTTCGACGATTGATAGTGGTATCCAGCAGCAGTTCTCTGATCAGATAAAGCGTTATGTATCTCGACAGGCTAAAGGCATTTCGGCGGCGGCATTGTTAGTTGATAATCAGAGCCGTCAGGTTATTTCGTACATGGGGTCTGCAGACTTTCTAAATGAACAGCGCTTCGGTCATGTCGATATGGTCACAGCGATACGCTCTCCGGGCTCCACCTTAAAGCCCTTTTTATATGGTTTGTCGCTGGATGACAGTCTTATCCATAGTGAGTCCCTATTAGCGGATGTGCCTATAGTGACTGGGCAATATCGGCCTGGTAATTTCAGCCAAGGATTCTCGGGGCCTGTATCCGCATCCTCAGCATTACAACGCTCACTTAATTTGCCATTTGTTCAAATGATACAGCATTACGATTCTCAGCGTTTTGCTAACAAACTCGATCATGTTGGTGCTTCTCTGCGAATTCCCGGTGGGCGCGCTAATTCCGCAATTATCTTAGGTGGTGCTGGCAGCTCTTTAGAGCATTTAGTAACGCTCTACACGAGCTTGGCGAATTCAGGCAGAGTTGCGCCATTAAAGTATTCTGTCGCTGGTGGAGTTGAAGACGCCGGTGATGATGAATCTGGCCAACTACCTCGGCAATTGATGAGCACCGAAGCTGCATGGATTACTTGGAATGCCCTTGCAAATATAGATCCGCCAGATCAATTTATCGATGGTTACTCTCGGGCTCACCTTCCCAAAATTGGTTGGAAGACTGGCACCAGTTGGGACTATCGCGATGTTTGGGCAGTGGGCGTATCTAAAAGATATACGCTAGGGGTCTGGCTCGGTAGGCCTGATGGTTCGCCAATGGAGAAAACTATGGGACGTGTTTTGGCAGGTCCTTTATTGTTCCAGCTCTATCAATTGCTTGAGTCCGAAGCCGATACAATCACAAAACCTGAGGATGTTGTGGAGCAGTCTGTCTGTTGGCCGGATGGTAGGGTTGTGATGTCTAGTGATCAGGCCTGTGATCAGATAAGAGTTGCTTATACGATTGCTAAAAATACCCCGCGTACTTTGGATCCTGAGCCTCTAGGGCAAAACCGATTTTATAACCCGCAATATAATTATTTAGTGGATCAACAATCAGGCTTAAGGGTGACAAGGGAGTGCGATATTGGTCCTATGAAAAGCCAATCAAGTTTTGTTTGGCCTGCAGCGATGGAGCCTTGGATATCTAAACAGTGGCGAAGGGATGAGCGTATTCCCCTTTTTAATAGCGAATGCAAAACAATCTTACAAACCAGTGCACTTTTAAGATTGCATGGAATCAACCCGCAACAGGTATATCACACCAACGGTTTGGAGATGATAGAAGTGGATGTTAGAGCCGAGGGACGTGAAGGCAGTCTTAATTGGTATCTCAATGGCAAGTTGCTTGAAGGTTCCAGCAATAAACAAAAGCTGACTCTGCAGGGAGGCCAAACTTATCAGCTTTATGTTCAAAGTATTTCAGGGGCGAGCGCTCAAATTGAATTTAGCGTCCTGTAATGACTTGAATAAAATCGTATAGCTCTACACTCCAGCACCCGATAAAATATACAGACTAACTGTAGAGGCTGTTGAATGAAAAAGTTAATTATTGGTTTGGTTTCCGCTGTTTTATGTATGCCTGTTTTCGCAGCAGACCCATATTGGGAAGAGGGTAAAACAGATCAAAGTTATGAGATCGATGTCTACCATAGCCCGACTTGTGGTTGCTGTAAGGAATGGATCACCCATCTTGAGCAACACAATTTCAACGTAAATAGTATTGAGATGCATGATGTATCGCCAATCAAGCAGCGTTTAGGTGTACCTGCTCAAGGTGCGTCTTGTCATACTGGTGTAGTAAATGGCTTGGTCGTTGAAGGTCATGTACCGGCGCAGGATATTAAAAAGTTATTGGCTGATAATTCCGATAATATCCGTTTGTTGACTGTACCAGGCATGCCATCAGGTGGCCCAGGTATGGATATGGAAGGCGCTCGAAAGGACGATTTTAAAGTCTATGCGGTATCAGATAAAAACGAAGTCAGCGTTTATTCGGAATATGCAGATTACTAAATCCAGTTTTGAATATTAAAAAGGCGAACCATAAGGTTCGCCTTTTTTGTTTTGAGATGAAATCGAAATTACTTACGAATACCTTCGATATGAAGTTCTAGGTATACAGTTTCAGCTGCAGGGCCTAGCTGGTAGTTCATGCCAAAATCTTTAGGTTGGATCTCTGTAGTACCTTCGAAGCCTGCACGGTATCCGCCCCAAGGGTCTTTTCCTTCACCTACCTTTTTCACGTCGATAGAGATCTCTTTGCTTGTTCCGTAAAGTGTTAGCATGCCTTTCATTACGCCGCTGCCATCTTCATTTGGCGTGTATGAAGAGCTAACAAAAGACGCTTTAGGGTGTTTAGCTACGTCTAGGTATTCATCGCCACGGATATGCTTATCACGCTCAGCGTGGTTAGAGTCAAACGAGTTAACATCAATATCAACATTTACTTTAGATGCCGCAGGGTTTGCAGCATCGTAGCTGAATTCACCCGAGAATGTGTTGAAACGGCCAGTTAACCAGCTAGTGCCCAAATGGCTGATGCGGAATTGAATAGATGCATGCGCACCTTTTGTATCAATAACGTAATCCGCAGCATAAAGAGGGGACGTAGTGATTAGAGAGGCTAGCGCCAACCCTTTAATAAATTTAGATTTCATCAATGTTCCTCGCGTAGCGCTAGCATGCGCTTTAGTGTTGTATCTTTATCTATGTAATGGTGCTTTATTGCAGCGAATGCATGTAATGCTGCTAGCACGATGAGTGTTGTTGCTATCAAAAAGTGAATCTCACCTGCAATATCCTCCTGCTGTTCCATTGCGAAGGGTAGTGCTGGAATACTAAACCAAGTAAAAACTTCTATTGCTCGACCATCAGCGGTAGAAATCAGGTAGCCCGAACACAAGGTAAGTAGAAGTAAAACTTCGAGCAATACATGTGCGGCTTTTGCTGCAATTGCCATCTTTTTTGGTTGCGGCAGGGCTTTTGGCGAGCGGTTGAATAAACGCCACAAGATGCGTGTAATCAACAAACCTGCTAGTAGGATGCCGATACTTTTATGCCAGATCGGCACCGTCCGGTATTCGGGATCGTAATAGCTTAAGCTTTCTATATATAAACCGAGGGGGTAAAGGCCAATAACCGATAATGCAATGAACCAATGAAGTAGGACTGGGCCCCACCCATAGCTGTCATTATCATTCAAAATTTTGTGGTTAAATGGCATCTACTTCTGTCCTCAAATTATCTTAGCTATGCAACCATAAATAACATTGTGCTGCAGTCAAGTTTACGAATCTTTACAAGTTGTTAGCGTCATCTTTTGGATTTGCTTTTCAAACTTTAATGGCTAATCATAAATGCGTCTAATGCATCTTTTATATTTCGGTTATTCGTTTAATGAATTTACGTTCGGTCGACCTAAATCTCCTCGTTGTGCTACAAGCGTTGTTATCTGAGCGCCATGTTTCTAAAGCAGCTGAACGCCTGCAGATGAGCCAACCAGCTGTGAGCAGAGCGTTACAGCGATTGCGTCAAACACTTGATGATCCTCTCTTAGTTAGAACTGGAAATGGCTATGACCTTAGTGCACGAGCTGTTGATCTGGAAAAGCAGTTAAAGCCACTGTTACAAGATGTCGCTTCGATTATGCAACCAGAGGAGTTTAATCCAGAGCTGGCTGAGGGTGTGGTTAAGCTAACCGGCTTGGATTTAGAGTTAATCCTATTGATGCCAGATGTGGTAAGGATGCTGCGCGAAAAGGCACCGAGGTTGCGGGTAGAGATTGTTTCACAGCAACCAGAGCATTTTGAATATCTCGCAAAAGGTGAAGTGCATTTTACAATCACGGGGCTATCTCCTGATTCAGGGCAAGACCAATTCAGACGCTTTCCAATTGTGCGTACAGGTCATGTTTGTGTGATGGATCAAACTAACCCTTTAGCCAGTCAAAGTTCTATAAGTTTGAATGATTATGCGCAAGCTTCCCATGGACTTGTTTCCATTACAGGGAAGGGGCCTGGAATGATGGATATCGAATTAGATAAAATCGGTTTGAATCGGAGGGTGATGCTGAGGCTCGCAAGTTTTATGTCGGTTGCCGAGTTCGGTCAGGGATCTGATCTGATTTTTACATTGCCAGAAGTAATGGCCCAGCATTTGGTAAAAAGCAGCAGCCTAGTGATTAAGCCGCTGCCTATTGAATTTGATCTACCTAAGGTTGTGCTCTACCTCTATTGGCATGAGCGCTTCCATCAAGATCCAATGTGCCGCTGGGTGAGGGCTCAGCTGTTATCGATTTTCCAGCCAGATCTATAAATGAGAACCTGACATAAGCTGCATGGTCTCATTACTCCAACTCAATGCATCATAATAAGCATCGGCATAAATTTCTTGAATATGAGGTGGCAGCTTAAAGGCCGATTGGCCAATCATGTAGAAATTGACTGCTTGCAGTAAACGCCCAGCAGGACCTTCGTAACTTGTCACTGCTTCGACAATTTCATCAGAGACGGATAGTTGCTCAAGTAAGGAGTCTTGTTCAATCTCAAGTAGAGCGTCCAGCATCGAAATTACGCCCGTAATAAAAGCGAGTTCAGAATCAATCTCTTCAGTGCGATAAGCGACGGATTCGCACATTCTTGCTGTCATTAGGATCTGTCGAATTAATTCGCTCGGTTTCTCATCATTACTGGATAGGGCAAGTAGGGTGGCCCACTTGTTGATCTCGTTCATGCCTAAGGCAATGATCGCCTGACTTAAACTTTCGATCTTATTCGGCAGGTTATATTGCGCAGAATTGACGATACGTAATAGTTTGAAGGTCAGTTGTGGGTCGCGAGATGAGATGTCTGCTAGTACTGCAGGAGTAACATCTTGATCCTGAAGCGCCGCTAATAGGTGAATTACAATGGCCTGATTAGACGTTAATTTTTTACCTTCGACTAGCGTGGGTCTAGACAGGAATGTGCCCTGGAAAAGCCTGAACCCTAAGGCATGGCAGCGCTCATACTCATCATGAGTCTCAACATTCTCAGCGAGAGAAACTACCTTAAAAGGGCGCATGCTTTCCAAGTGAGAAACAATCGCTTCATCACTATGTTTGCGAATATCGACTCGCACCATATGCGCAAGTTTAAGCAGTTCATCGTAGTCACTACTGTAAGTGAAATCGTCTAAAACTAAGCGGTAGCCAGCATCCACATATTTTTTAAGTGAGCCAAGCAATTCAGGCGTGATATTAGGCTGCTGCTTAACATCCAGAACTAAATTGTGTCGCGAAAGACTTGGTAGGCTTTCTGTACGAATAAAGCCTTCAGTGACATTCAGAAAAGCAGGTAAGGATTTTAATTTGCCTGAATCGTAGATGCTGGTGAAATTATTGATCAGAACATTACAGGATTCTTGGTCGCCTTTTAAAAACTTGGCTACAGCTTCACCATGTTCCGACTGATATAACAGCTCGTACGCCACGACATTGAGTTCGCGGTCAAAAATTGGTTGTCGGGCAAGTCCTAGCTGGTTTAAATGTTCTTCCATGTGCATTTATCCTGTTGTTTGTTCATACAACAAATCCTAGATCGTTTAACTCTAACAGCAGAGCCACTATAAAAGCCATGGTATTAAGAAACCCTTAACAAATTAATCAGTGGTTTTGTTATCTGGTCGTATCAGTATAGGTTAGATCCTAATCATCGACGGCTAAAATGAAGAGAAACATCAGGAGTTCAGTAGAGACCTTGAGGGTTGAGTCATGGGTCTGAATATGAATTTTATTTCTATAAAAACAGAGAGTTAAATAATTGCATTTGCATCTCAAAAAATCACTGGTATACTGCGCGCCTGTCTTGAGTGATCTAGCTCAGACAAGGCCCTTCAGGCCCGCTATGGTGGCCCTGCTGGTCCTTCCGCAATGATAAATCGTGAACCTGGTCAGGCCCGGAAGGGAGCAGCCACAGCGGTGGATTCATGTGCCGGAATGTGGCTGGTGGGGTCATCACCAATCCCATGGTTTACAACGTTTTTCTGCTGATTTCTTGCTCTGCTGACGCCAAGTGCCACACATGGTTTATTTCGGATCTGCTGCATATCTTGAACAGTCACGACACGGCGTTTTTTCTTTTACTTCTTCATCTAACTGTGAATAACAGAAGGGTATGCTGTATTAGAGATAAGCTATGGATTCATATCTAAAATCCCGTCCTTCCTATGATTAATTAATACGTCATTTATGTTCTTAACATAGGAAGGGGGGAGGCTAGAAACTAAACTACTTCTTTAAGTTTGGTGATCTTTACAGATGATAGGTCAAACTCAATTTCTATTGGTTTATCAGTAGATCTTCGTCCACTTGAGTATGGTGACCTTTTAGAAGTAAGCTCATTACGCATAGTGCCATTTACGTGCCTTCGATCACATTTTCTCTTTCGGCGTTCAATTCCTTTGTGTTGGCTGTTTTTGAAGGAGACTATCCACTCTTTTGCGTGATTCAGAGTTGGTAGATTTGGGCTGATACGTTCATTGAGATCATTTACCCAGTAAAACGTGAATTGGTAGTCCTCAAAGTCTTTAACGAGTTTTGCCATATTTAGATTGAGTATTACTTACTTGGAAAATTAAATTGGCGCTATTCTAAGTCAATTGAAGGTTTGTGTTTATAAGAAAAACTCTTATTTTGGCTTTTTTTGTGCGGCGCAATAAATATTGGTGACTGTGGTTTGATATTTGAAGGTGCTAGATCGTTTGTTCTACGGGCCAGATAATTATTAACTTTGAGAAAGAGCATAAATGCTTATTGTCTGGTTTCTAGTACATTTCTTCGATTTAAATTAGATGAGTTTAATGCTTATGTTGCAGTGCGGTGATAAATTTTGATGCATCTCTTAGTAAGGATATCGGAGCTTGTTAAGGAAGGAGACAAGTCAGGAATGGAGGGCATATTGGTGGACTCAAAAGCGACTTTCAATATGTCAATCCATACACATACTGATATCTTATTCTTTTGCTACATTGGTTTTTAATCGATACAGCACAAAGAAAAGTATGCCGAATGTGATAAGGAATATATACGGACAATAGATAATTCCAGCGAGGCCGCTGAAACTAGTCACGACGAGTAATAATATATCTTTTATTTCTTCCATGAGATTAGAACGTTCCTTAGTTCTTCCCAAAAATCAAAACGGTTATTTGAATTCTAGCTTAGTTTTATCCTTGAACAAAGCAAGGCTACTCTATAGGTCTATGTTTTTACGCTAAGAGTACGAGGTTTATTAGAGTCTGCTGATTGTTCACCAATCTTCTTCAGCGCCAGAATCAAGCCTGATCCCACTACCATGACAATGGCTGAAAGATATAAGCCTAGATTGTAGTTCCCCAAAGTCTCGGCTAATAGCCCGGTTAAAAATGGCGCAATTATTTGAGCGCAGCCATAAGCAAGGGTCATCTTGCCCATGAATTTAGAAGGATTACTAGGGAAGAAGTGGCCCGCCATAGTCAGCACGAGGCTTACGCAGGCAACAAAGGTGCCTCCAAACAAAATTGCAGACAGGGCAATTAATGGGAATGCATCGCTCAGTGTAGGAATCATGATGCCAATGATTTGCAGGCTATAAGCACCTAATAAAGCTTTTAAATAGCCGTACTTGCGTGCGACTCTATCCCAAAGAACCACAGCTGGAATAGCAGCAAGCCCTATTAAGACAAAGGATAAGGCGCCTTGACCTTCTAAACCTTCGAGACCTTCAATGATATCGACGATAAAAGTCGCACTAACGACATAACCATAACCCGCACAGAAGTATGCCAGTAAGAATAGGCGAGTAAATTTTTTGCTGGGTGGATTGTCTTTAGGTGCTGCCTGAGCGTGATCAGAATGGTTGTTAGGGTGAGGTATCCATAACCATGCCGGCAGTGCGATAATTGCTGCTACGGCGGCAAAAAATAGCCATTGCTGCTGCCAATTAGCAGAGAATTGTAAAAGGATTTCTACGATGATGGCTGAGACAGCTATGCTCATGCCTATCCCCGAAAAGTGGATGCCGAGCTCGCCCCTGTGGCCATTGTTGACCAGCCATTTTAAGATTAGCCCAGAGGAGATGATTAACCCGCCTGAAGCACAGATCCCTGCTATTAAGCGCATAAAAGACCAAGTATAAAGGTCGTTAGAGATAACCATTGCTGCACTTGTTACCACGCTGAGTACCAAATATAACTTCTGCAACACATACTTGTGGTGAAGATTGTTAAGGTTTGCCGCAATTAGAACACCAATCATATAACCAATGTAGTTTACGGTAGCGAGCCAGCCGCCGCCAGTTTCAGTAAGGCCTGCTTCTGCCTGCATGATTGGCAGTAAAGGTGTGTAGGAAAAGCGAGCGACTCCCACTGTAACAACTAGGCTGCATATACCTGCAAAATAGACCTGACTTTTTGTAAGTGTGTTGTTCATAAATGCTTTTTGGCTTTTATTGTATTTATGTTCAACAACCATAGCGCTTTCTGATAATCTTAAAAAGTGAATCTTTTAGAATTAAAACTTCAATAAAAGAGAACTATATGGAGATTGTAGCGTTACGCACGTTTAAGGCTGTTGTTGATGAGGAGGGTATTAAAGGTGCCTCTGAAAAGCTTAATACAGTGCAGTCTAATATCACTACTAGAATTCAGAAGTTAGAAGACGAACTTGATTCTAAATTATTTATTCGGGTAGGGAGAAAGCTCGAGCTTACAGCGACAGGCCAGCTTTTATACAAATATGCCTCCCAGATTTTGCAGCTGGAGTATCAAGCTTCAACCGCTATCTTAAAAAGCAAAGGGAACTACGAACTTCGTATAGGCATGCCTGAAACTTTTGCTGCAGTTCACCTACCCACGACGCTAAAACAGCTTAAACGTAAGCATCCAGAAATCATTCCTCGAATCTATACAGATACAAGTGACCGATTAGCACTCGCTATTTTGAATGATCAGTTAGATTGCGCGTTAGTCGGAAATGCTAAGTCGCATGAGGATCTACGGATAATACCCGTTGTTCATGAGTCGCTTGTGCTTGTAACACCAGTAGATCAAGAATATGAGCCCGTTCTGTTTGTGAGAGAAGAGGGCTGTGGTTATAGGAAGTGTGCCCTGGCTTGGCAAGAATTAGGCGATAGATTTACTGATGAGATGATGGTGATGAGTAGTGCCGATGGCATTCTTGGCTGTATTGCCGCCGGATTAGGTTACACCGTTATCGGCGAAAATATGGTGACAGGGAGTCGTTATGAAAATGCACTTAAATCAGTGCCCGTTACCCAAGGACTGCAAAGAATAGAGATCTCGGTTATCTATCGAAAAGGTCATCCCTTAGAACAAGGTATTTTAAACTTTGTCAGCCAATTTCCTGAAAATAAACAATAAAGTAGCTTGAGCCTTCAGTGTTTGAATTGAAAACATTAAGCATTACCCTCTGGTTGCAATAGTAAAGTCGCTTTAGCGTTATAGTTTGAATTGTTTGTTAATTGTCCAATAAATCCTTCCGTACTGTATAGATCGTAATCAGCCTGAAAATAATCTCGATTTTTGATCGATTATTATTGAAATGGATCTAAATGATAAATATTATCACCTGCTATTGATTATCCTTTGTATTCAATTCCCTAATTCTAATGTAGTAAGTGCAAATACATGAATAAGCTAAACACATTTAATTTACGCAGTAAGATCGGCTTGAGCTTCGGTTTTGTACTGTTATTGCTGGTGGCAGCATCGTTTACAGGTATTAAAGGTTTGCACCATGCAGAAGATGGCTTTGTGCAATACCGTGAGTTAGCGCGCGATAGTAATCTTTCGGGGCGCTTACAGGCGAATATGCTGAAAGTGCGTATGTCGGTAAAAAACTTTCTTATCAGTCATGACAAACAATCATTAGAGCAATATGAAGAACGTATGGCGCTAATGAACCAGTTTTTAGAACAGTCTAAGCAAGAGATAAACAATCCAGAGCGTAGTCGTTTGATTATGGAAACAGCAGCGCTATTAGACGAGTATAAAACGACTTTTCAGAAGGTGGTTGGATTAGTTAAAACTGAGGATGAGTTGTATTACAACACCTTGGCCCAGCAGGGCCCAGTCATGCGCGACAGTATTACTCAGTTAAGAAAGTTAGCTAATAACCGTGGTGAACCTGAATTGGCATTTCTAGCTTCTAACTTGCAGGAAGATCTGTTGCTAGCGAGGCTATATCTTGTTCGTTTCATGGAAAAGAATCATCAAGAAGATTTTCAGATTTCGATCAATAAATTGGATGGTGCTCTAACAAATCATCTAGAAAACCTGAAAAAGGTGTTCCTGCTAGACAATGAAATCCAGCTGTTAGATCGTTTTGCTACAGCACGAGATAAATATCTGGCTGCAACTTTAGAAATCCATAAGACAATCGATCAGCGCAATAACCTAGTGATTGGGACTCTGGATGTGATCGGTCCTCAAGTTGCGAGTAATGTTGAAAAAGTAAAGTTGTCAGTTATTGCTGATCAAGACTCGCTCGGGCCAATGCTACAGTCACACAATCACCAGGGCTTTATTTCTGTGATTGTAATCTCAGTTATAGCGGTTATTTTGGGTGTTTTCTTTGCACTTTGGATCACTCGCATGATCACTCGTCCGATTTTAGAAGCTGTGAACTATGCAGATACTTTGGCGGAAGGTGATCTAACCCAGATACTAGAAACAAATCGCAGAGATGAAGTGGGGAAGTTGCAGGGTTCTTTAGGTCATACGACCATCAGATTCCGTGAGATGATCACTGAAATCAATCAGGCGGGTTACAACATGAGTATGTCAGCGGAAGAGTTAGCTGCGCTGACAGAGCAAGCTCGTGCTGGGACTATGCAGCAGCAGGAAGAAACTGATCAGGTAGCATCTGCTGTAACTGAAATGGCGTATACCGCGCAACATGTAGCGGATAACGCGTCTAGTGCAGCTTCTTCTGCGGATAGTGCTAACCATCAAGTGATGGAAGGCCGCAATAAAATGAAGATCGCGACAGAGGGAATGAATCGTCTCTCTTTAAGCTTGGATAAAACTTCGTCTGAAGTGGAGCACCTTCAGCAAAAAACGCGTGATATTAACGCTATTCTTGATGTGATTCGTGAGATTGCAGAACAGACCAATCTTCTTGCTTTGAATGCGGCTATTGAGGCGGCGCGCGCTGGTGAGCAAGGTCGAGGTTTTGCTGTTGTTGCTGATGAGGTGCGCTCTCTTGCACAACGTACTCAGCAGTCTACTGAGATGATTCACAACTTGATCGATGACCTACAAGCCCGCGCTAACTTGACCGTTAATGTGGTTAATCAGGGTACACAAGAAGCTAATCAGTGTATTGAACTGGTCGATCAGGCTGATTCTGCATTAAACCAGATCAGTATGACAGTTGAACAGATGAATGAAGTGAATGCTCAGATTGCTAGTTCTGCTGAACAGCAAAGTGTAGTGGCAGACGAAATTAGCCAAAGCTTGAGTAATGTACGTGTGATTGCTGAACAGAGCCGTGTAGCTGCTGATGAAACGGCCAATTCAAGTATTGCGCTAAGCGATGTGGCGGCTCGTATGCAGGAAATGGTGCAGCGCTTCAAAGTAAATTAAATTGTAGGGATAATGATGACAAAGGGGTGATTTATCACCCCTTTTTTTACCTATTCAACAGCGAACTTTTAATATGTAGGTTTTTCGCTATTGTTATCAAAGAATGGATTTTTACCCATCTAGAAAGGTATCAGGAAGTTAACAGTGGCCGATCAAGTAAACGTAACAAACATGTCTTCGTCTGAGCCTTTAAGTGAGTTGATGTCGTTGCCTGCCTTCAATGAGGCAACAGTAATTGCACTAAAGCTAGAGGCTAAATATCTAGATCATGTTTTTAATCTCTACTGGGAAAGTGCTCAGCGCGAGATTAACGATATTGGTCAGGCGCTTGATGACGTTGATCAAACAAAACTAAGAAAAGTTGCTCATTCCCTAAAAGGTTCGTCTCGTATGTTAGGGGGCGAAAGGTTAGGTGCTTTGGCTGGTTTTGTAGAACAAAAAGCTAGGCAAAATGAGAGCATTTCAGAACCCCAACTCTTGGATTGTTTACACGTTAGTTTGGCTGATTTTAAACGTGCAGTACTCCAGTCTAATTTACTCTCTTAACTGCCCTTTACGATCCGAGTAAGTTGAGCACGAGCCCTCGGTTAGCATTGGCTTGAGCTTGCAGTGCGATACCTACATCTTGCTGAATAAGGGCGGTAGCACGTTCTGAAACCGTTTGAGCAAAGTCAGTGTCACCAATCACAGATGCTGCTGACGCTTCATTTATATTAGTTTCGGTAAGTGTGTTTATCGTGCTGTCTAATCTGTTTTGGCTTGCACCTATTTCACCTGATACCGTCGCTAAAAACGACTGGCTTTGATCGATAATGTCTAGAGCGCCTGCGTTGCTAATATCTAAAGTGAATAGACCACTGTTATCAAACTCATCACTGACATTGAAAGTACTTATGTTTTGAGAATCCTCTGTACCCGGGCCTGTTTGCAGGCGGAGCTGACCATCTTCTGCGAGTAATGATTGGCCGTTAAAAGTACTTTGTCCCAGGGTATCCTGTATGCCGCTTAATAGGGCATCTGCTTCACTTTGCAAGGCTGAACGGTCACTTTCATTTAGAATCCCATTTTGAGCTTGAATGGACAGTTCGCGAATACGTTGTAGCGAATCATTGACTTGATTAATACCACCATCTGCAATCTGAAGTGCTGATACACCATCAAGACTATTCCGAATGGCTGCGCTATTTCCTCTAATTTGAGTTTGGAAGTCGATAAGTACTTGCAGGCCGGCAGGATCGATCGCTGCATTATTTATTCGCTGGCCGGAAGCAAGCTGTTCTTCAGTTTCATTTATTCGATTCTGAATCTGATTGAATTGAGAGTAGGGGCTGGTAGCAAACCCAGTTGGATTTATAGGCATGAGTGCGCTCCTGATTTAACTATATCAGTATAGTGCGTACACACGGTTTATGAGTTGATTTTTGTTCAGGTGAAATGGATAAAAAAAGGGCGCACAACTGTGCGCCCTGAAATCTTGCAATGGAATAAACACGGACGAGTACAAAACCGTTGTACTCATAAACTCTAGGTAAAGAAGCAGCCCTAAAGTAAAACTAATAATAGGTATAAATATTCGTGACGCCAATGGTTCCTTAGTGTCCATTAAATAAGCAGGGGTATTTACACCTTTTTGACCCTGTATATTGAGTATTACTGAAGTTTGATTAATCTAAGGGTCTAATAAGATAAAGCTACCTGAAAGGCAGCTTTATCAGAGGTTTTATTGCAGGTAAGCAGTGCTTTTTTAAGACTCAATAGGCATCTTACAGATATCAGGATGTTGTTCTAAGGTACTGATTAGCAGTTCCATCTCTTCTTGTGTACCAATCGATATGCGAAGGTAATTATCGATACCTGGTTTGCTGAAGTAGCGTACCAGGACCTTCTTCGTACGAAGGAAACCCATCAATTCAGCGGCCTCAATAAAGCGGTGCGTGCTGAATAAGAAGTTAGTTTTAGACGGTAAGCTAATAAAACCTAACTCTTCTAAACGATTAACCGTCCACTCACGTGTCTCGATAATTTTCTTCGTAGTCGCTTCGAAGTAGTCGTTATCTTCAACAGCGGCAACGGCTGATTCAATTGCTAGCATGTCTAGAGGGTAAGAGTTAAAACTATTTTTAACGCGTTCTAGACCTGCAATCAAATCTTCGTGACCAATTGCGAATCCAACTCGCATACCTGCTAGAGAACGAGATTTGGAGAAGGTCTGAATCACCAAAACATTGTCATATTTTTGGGTTAATTCAACAGCGCTAGAAGCGCCAAAATCTACATAGGCTTCATCAACCACAATCACGGTTTCTGTATTGCGTTGAGCTAATGCTTCAATATCACCTAACTCAATTGCTCGGCTAGTTGGCGCATTCGGGTTAGCGAAAATAATACCGCCATTTGGCTGGTTATAGTCTTCTAGGTTTAACTCAAAGTTATCACCTAGGGGTAACAGCTTAAATTCGATATCAAAAAGATTGCAGTAAACCGGATAGAAACTGTATGTGAATTCTGGCATCAGCAGAGGTTGTTCTTGTTGGAAGAACGCTGCAAAGGTATGAGCAAGTACCTCATCAGAACCGTTACCAACAAAGACATTCTTACGCTCAACTTCAAAGTGGTTAGCAAGTGCATCTTTTAACTGAGTGCAATCTGGGTCGGAGTAGAGTCGTAACCTAGCTGTATCAAAGTTATTGATCACCGCTGCCGCCTTCGGCGAAGGAGGGTAAGGGTTTTCGTTGGTGTTTAACTTTGTGATACCGCTTTCTTTAGGCTGCTCACCCGGCACGTAAGGTGTTAGACGCTGAATTGCGTCACTCCAATATTTGCTCATTATTGATCCGTAATACTCGAAGACAGCACTTTGCTGTGTTATTTGGCATGAGTGAATAATTTCGCAGAAGGATAGCAGAATTTGTTTACGCGTTTAACAACAGACTGGATTCTTAATCTATGGCAAGAGCCTTTATACCGTTATCTTGCTAGCATTTCTTTCGAGTACAGTGCAAGGTTAACAGCCGAGAGGGGAGGCTCGACTGTTAGTTAAAATTCGGATTCATAGTGGCCGGTACTATTTAGGCGCAATGACGGCTGATAAACATAGCTGTTACTGTATCCATGGTATTAATATGATTTACAAACCAAGGGATTACAGTGTTTTTAAGGTAGCTGTTTAATTCTGCGCGGTTATGGTTTGCTTGCCATTGTTGTTGAGTTTGACGTATCTCCTGTAAAACGCGTTCATGCTCACCTTTATGGCATGTATAGGGTGGGAAGTTCATTCGTATCATCTGTTCTTCTTCGCGGGCGAAGTGTTCGGCATTGTGTTGGTAAAAGCCGGATAAAGCACCATCAACTTCACGGTCATTACCTGTTTCCAAAGTGTTGAATAACTGATTAAGAAGGGTGACAGCTTCTGCATGATCATCATTCATAAAATCAACCGCGACTTGTGGGATATCAGTTACTTCAACTTGCATAGGTAAGTCCTCTCTAATGGAAATGCAAATCCATCTTATCTCTTCGACGCTTTTTAGATATTGATGTCAGTCAATAAACATATGTCTAAAATACATCTAAATGACCTCAGACTTTATAAGTGTTAAGGGATTAACCATTTTATCTGGATGAGTGGTTAGTCTTTATCCCTCTCTAAATCTTAACCTGCAAATAAGTTGTTGAAAAACAAGAATAATATTTTTGGCCCGAACTTTGCCAATAGATGACTGAACAAAAAAATAAAAATGTTACACGTAGTTATGCATAGCTAATCAAAGATGAGGGCATAGCTGTGGTGGCTGGCATTGGCGGAGAGACATATGTCACAAATTGAAACCTTCTATGAGGTTATGCGACGTCAGGGTATTACGCGTCGTAGCTTCCTGAAATATTGTAGCTTAACGGCTGCAGCCTTAGGTTTAGGGCCAACATTTGCACCTAGAATTGCGCATGCAATGGAAACCAAAGAGCGTACACCGGTAATCTGGTTGCATGGTTTAGAGTGTACTTGCTGTTCTGAATCGTTTATTCGTTCGGCTCACCCGTTGGTAAAAGATGTTGTTCTATCCATGATCTCTTTGGATTACGACGACACCTTGATGGCTTCAGCTGGCCACCAAGCGCAGGAAATCCTTTATGAAACGATGGAAAAATATAAAGGTAAATACATCCTTGCCGTAGAAGGTAACCCGCCATTAAATGAAGATGGTATGTTCTGTATCTCCGGTGGTAAACCTTTTGTTGAAAAACTGAAGTATGCAGCCAAGGATGCTGCTGCCATTATCGCATGGGGCTCTTGTGCATCTTGGGGCTGTGTTCAAGCTGCACGTCCAAACCCAACCCAAGCGGTACCTATCCATAAAGTTATTACTGATAAACCAATTATCAAAGTACCAGGTTGTCCTCCAATCGCTGAGGTAATGACCGGTGTGATCACCTATATGCTGACCTTCGGCAAAATGCCTGAACTAGACCGTCAAGGTCGTCCAAAAATGTTCTACAGCCAGCGTATTCACGATAAGTGTTATCGCCGTCCACACTTTGATGCAGGCCAGTTCGTAGAAGAGTGGGATGATGAAGGCGCACGTAAAGGTTACTGCCTTTATAAAGTGGGGTGTAAAGGCCCAACTACTTATAACGCTTGTTCAACTGTACGTTGGAATGAGGGTGTCTCTTTCCCAATTCAGGCCGGTCACGGTTGTATTGGTTGTTCTGAAGATGGTTTCTGGGACAAAGGTTCGTTCTATAACCGTTTAACCGATATTCATCAGTTTGGTATCGAGAAAAATGCAGATGAGATTGGTATGGCTGTAGCGGGTGGTGTTGGTGCCGCTGTTGCTGCGCATGCGGCGGTAAGTGCGGTTAAGCGTGCTCAGCATAAAGGAGATCAGGAATAATGAATAAGCCATTTAATGCGAGTGATTTAGATAACAGTGGCCGACGCATTGTTGTAGACCCTGTAACCCGAATTGAAGGACATATGCGTTGTGAGGTGAATGTTGATGAAAACAACGTTATTCGTAACGCTGTATCAACAGGCACCATGTGGCGTGGCCTCGAAGTGATTCTTAAAGGTCGTGATCCACGTGATGCTTGGGCCTTTGTTGAGCGAATTTGTGGCGTTTGTACAGGTACTCATGCTTTGACATCGGTACGTGCGGTAGAAGATGCTTTAGGCATTCAGGTGCCTTTGAATGCACACCTTATCCGTCACATGATGGATAAAACTCTACAGATTCACGATCACATCGTACATTTTTATCATCTACATGCGTTGGACTGGGTGAATCCAGTTAACGCTCTTAAAGCCGATCCTAAAGCTACCTCTGAACTACAGCAGATGGTCTCTCCTCATCATTCGAAATCTAGCCCAGGCTATTTTAAGGATGTACAAACGCGCCTTAAAAAGTTTGTTGAAAGTGGCCAACTAGGACTGTTTGCTAACGGCTATTGGGATAACCCTGCTTACAAACTTCCTCCAGAAGCCGATTTGATGGCGGTTGCTCATTATCTTGAAGCACTTGATTTCCAAAAAGAGGTGGTAAAAATTCATACCATCTTCGGTGGTAAGAATCCGCATCCTAACTACATGGTGGGCGGTGTTCCATGTGCAATTAACTTGGATGATGTTGGTGCTTCAGGCGCGCCAATCAATATGACTAGTTTGAACTATGTCTTAGAGCGTATCCGTGAAGCGCAAGAGTTTACTAAGAACGTATACATCCCTGATGTTATGGCAATTGCTGGTATCTACAAAAATTGGTTATACGGTGGTGGCTTAGCTTCAGAGAACCTTCTGTCTTATGGTACTTACACTCAAGTGCCATATGACAAATCTACAGATCTGCTTCCTGCTGGTGCGATTGTTAATGGTAACTGGGATGAGGTTCACCCTGTTGATGTGCGTGATCCAGAGCAGATTAAGGAGTTTGTTGATCACTCTTGGTACCGCTACGAAGGTGAGAAACAGGGCTTGCACCCATGGGAAGGTGAGACAGAGCCTAGTTTTGAGCTTGGCCCTAACACAAAGGGTACCAAAACAGATATTAAAGAACTGGATGAATCTGCTAAATACAGCTGGATTAAAGCACCGCGCTGGCGTGGTCATGCAATGGAAGTGGGGCCTCTTGCTCGATATATCATTGCTTATGCTTCTGGTACTGAGCACGTTCAGGAGCAGGTTGATCGCTCTTTATCTGAATTCAATCAGTCTACGGGCTTAGATTTGGGTATTAAACAGTTCTTACCAAGTACATTAGGCCGAACATTGGCACGTGCACTGGAGTGTCAGCTTTGTGCGGATACTATGTTGGATGATTGGTACCAACTGGTTAACAACATTAAAGCGGGTGATAGCTCGACTGCCAATGTTGAGAAATGGGATCCAAGTAGTTGGCCAAAAGAGGCAATGGGAGTTGGCATTAACGAAGCTCCTCGCGGCGCTTTGGGTCACTGGATCAAGATCAAAGATGGCAAAATCGAGAACTATCAAGCAATCGTTCCTACCACTTGGAATGGTTCGCCTCGTGATAGCAAAGGTAATATTGGTGCATTTGAAGCTTCCTTGCTGGATACACCAATGGAGCGTCCTGATGAGCCGGTTGAAATTCTTCGCACCCTTCATAGTTTTGACCCATGCCTTGCGTGTTCAACACACGTGATGTCTGAGGATGGTCAAGAGCTGACTAAGGTGAAAATTCGATAAGAATAGTGGCGCTGTTGATTCAGCGCCTAAATTCAGGAGGTTATTTATATGACTGCATCGGTTAAACCTAATAAGTCAGATAAAGCTCAGGAAGTCGCTTCAGATCAAGTTGTCGGCGAGCCAGTTATTACCCGTAAACAGACTGCTGTTTATGTGTATGAAGCACCATTACGTTTATGGCACTGGGTCACTGTCTTTTCGATTATCACGCTTTGTGTAACGGGCTATTTTATTGGTGTTCCTTTACCAACGATGCCGGGTGAAGCTATCGATAACTATCTGATGGGTTACATCCGCTTTGCACATTTCACGGCGGGCTATATCGTAACTATCGGATTTCTTGGTCGTATCTATTGGGCGTTCGTGGGTAACCATCATGCACGTGAACTGTTTGTGCCGCCGTTCTTTAGCGGTAAATTCTGGAAAGAAGCATGGCATGAGGTACGCTGGTATCTGTTCTTGGAGAAGACTCCTAAGAAATATATCGGTCACAATCCACTGGCTCAGGTGGGGATGTTTTTCTTCTTCGTGCTCGGAATGATGTTCATGATCGTCACAGGATTTGCTTTATACGGTGAAGGCCTGGGTCAGGACAGTTGGGCAGATACATTGTTTGGTTGGGTTATCCCGCTCATGGGGCAAAGCCAAGATGTACATACTTGGCATCGCCTAGGTATGTGGTATCTGATCACGTTTATCTTGATCCACGTTTATGTGGCGATTCGTGAAGATATTATGTCGCGCCAGAGTCTGATCTCGACCATGATTGGTGGATGGCGAATGTTTAAGGATGACCGTCCAGATTAATATTCTGGTAAACGAGTCACTGGAAACCGGGCAATGACCCGGTTTTTTTATCTGAAGGTGATGATCGTAGGTACGTTAAAGCTACAAAGCCGCTAACGCCAGTGAATCCAGTATGAGTATTCAATTCGGTTTGAAAGATTAAGCGTTTTTTGAAAGTCAGGACTGGGGGAGTCTGAACATTGAAAACCAGTAAATTCAGGTTCGCTCCAGCCGGTCATTCCTCCCATATAATCTCTGCGATAGCCCCAATGGCCACAAGATAAAACAGTATCGAATTGGCTTTCTCTTTCACATACAGCACAGGTTTCAAACTTAACCTCAATATCTTGACCTTCAATCCCCCAGCTATCGGAAACATAGGGTGTGTCATAAAGTGCGACAGCAGAGTCTCGGTACGGCCGACCTTGCCAAGGTTTATCTGAATCATCTATGGGTGTTTGATGTAGGCCGTAACCGTGCTCAAGAGGGGCGCTGTCATAAAAAGGGTTGGTGAATTGATCGGGTACATCAATCTGAATGTTTTTCTCTCCGGGTAGTAGTTTGGCTGTTGTTGTGCGAATTTGTAATAGCCTAAAGCGATCGCAATCAGCCAGATTTAAACCATCCACCTGCCCACTAAAGTTATTTTTTAAATGAATTTCGATACCTATCCCAGTGGCGTTGTCACTCGCAATGTAGTGAGCATTACTTCGACTACTGTGATACCAAGGTTTGGAAAGGATCAGTGAACCAATCGGCTCATTTTTAAAAGTAACGGGGCAGGTTTGTCCTTCGACCAATTCTGCAGCCGCGAGGAAATTTGAAGTTATTAACATGGTAACTGTTGTAATAAATACCTTGTATGTCATTCTTACTCCAATCAGATCAGACTGAATTGGTTGCTTTTAACGAAGGTATATACAAAGCATAGACGCTTTTTGGGTTTTGCAAGTTTTCAAATCAAGAGGATGTGAAATGAGTTCTGCGCACAATCAAATTAATTACATTGAGTTACCGGCTAATAATTTAGGAGGCACTAAGCGCTTTTACTCTGACCTTTTTAACTGGAAGTTTACCGACTATGGGCCTGAATATAGCGCTTTTGAAGGCGCAGGATTAGCGGGTGGTTTTTATAAAGCTGATCTGAAATCCAATTCAAGTAATGGTGCTGCACTGGTGGTTTTGTATAGTACAAACCTTGAGGCGAGTCAGGCGCTAATTGAATCAGCTGGTGGTGAGATCAAAGTACCAATTTTCAGTTTTCCCGGCGGGCGACGTTTTCATTTTCTTGATCCAAATGGCAATGAACTGGCTGTTTGGTCAGATCAAGAATAAAGCTGTGATATCAATTTAAAGCTGGTTAGCTTTACGATATCGACCTTGGTAATCAAATATTCTCTCTTGCACACGCCAATAGTGTTTTTGCTCACGTCCAATGACAAAATCTGGTGCAACTAGAAGTGATTCATAAGCTATCGCTTCTTCTATGTTTGAAAAGTTTTGGGGTGCTTGCCTATTCGCAACCCGGCGCCCAAATATTTCATTAAAGCGCTTTAACTGGGCAGGCTTAGCAAAATCGAAGCTCTCCTTCAGTTCTTCGCCTTCTTCGCCATGATAAATGACCTGAAGCTTGGACTGATTCTGGATCAACGATAACCCAGCACATCGGATCACCATGGCATCTTTCAGTTTCAGTGCATCTTTTAATTGATCGTCTGGGTCGATAATCGCTTTATTGCACTGGTGACATTTACGGGCAGCGATATCATTTTCAGCATTACAGTGAGGGCATTCTTTAAATCGAAAGCGAAAATCACACTGCTCTGAAGGCGTGTCACTTTCGTCGCTTTCAAGCAGACCTTTGCAGCGTCGGCCATGATGCTCAATTACTTTGCCATCGCTGTCTGTTTTACCCCAAAAGATATTGGCAAAGCCACAGGAAGGGCAAAATACTTGTACCGGTTCGGAATCCGGGGAAGGACGTTTTTCACCCACTTCCGGATGATGCAGGTTATAGTTATTGCCTGCGTAGTCGATGACTAAGCAATCTTTCTTTCCAGGGGCGAGCCTCAGACCGCGCCCAACAATCTGTTGATACAGGCTAACAGATTCGGTGGGCCTTAAAATTGCAATTAAATCGACATGGGGAGCATCAAATCCTGTCGTAAGAACGGATACGTTAACCAGATACTTTATTTTCTTAAGCTTGAAGTCACTGATCAAGCGGTCTCTATCTTCGCTGGTGGAGGAACCAGTGATCAAAGCGGTTTGATCTTCGGGAAGGTAAGTGCTGATCTCTTTGGCGTGATCAACTGTTGCTGCAAAGATCATCACGCCTTGGCGATCTTGAGCACGTTCAATTATTTGTTCAATGATCGCCCTAGTGACGCGATTGTATTTTGTTAGTAGATTATTGATATCTTTTTCAGCATAAGTGCCAAATGCAGTTTGATCTAAGGCTGAAAAGTCATATTGCGCGATTGCTGCATCTTCCATTTCTGGAGGAGTTAAGTAGTTACGGCTAATCATGTAACTGAGCGGGAGTTCGTAGATGCAGTTACGAAATGGTTTTTCCTGCTCGCTTCTAACAAAACCACGATAATGCTGCTGATAGATCCAGCCCATCCCCATTCTGTAAGGCGTAGCTGTTAACCCAAGCACTTTTAGGTTGGGATTGATCTCTTGGAGTTTGCTGATGATTCGTCCGTATTGGCTATCTTCGTCGTCATTAATGCGGTGGCACTCGTCGACGATCAGTAACGAATATTCGTTATTAAAAAGATCAATATTCGCTGCTACAGATTGCACACTGGCAAACGTAACCTGTTTTTCGATCTCTTTGCGATTCAAGCCCGCTGCAAAAATACCACCTTCTAAACCATAGCCTTCAT
This sequence comes from Neptuniibacter sp. QD48_11, assembly GCF_047778095.1. Classification (GTDB taxonomy): domain Bacteria; phylum Pseudomonadota; class Gammaproteobacteria; order Pseudomonadales; family Balneatricaceae; genus Neptuniibacter. Next base: position 2,022,907 of record NZ_CP180551.1, on the reverse strand, counting down.
ACTTAGCGTGATTTTGCTCAACCAACTCTTTGACATGAGCTAGCACCATAATTTTTTTACGTGCTAAGCGAGCAAGCTCTGCTATAACAAGGCTTTTGCCGGCGCCCGTTGGTAGTACGATAACAGCAGGATCGTTTGATTTGCGAAAGTGATTTAATGTCGCATCAACGGCTTCTTGTTGATAGGGGCGTAGGGAAAAGGAGTTGGCCATTGTCATTAAAGATCAATAATAGATGGAAGAATAATACTCTAAGTATTTATAAAAAACCTAAAGATAAAAAAACCGGCCTAAGTAGGCCGGTTTAAAGTATCGCAGCGATTAAGAAGGGGGGTTAATCGTCTGCGTCGTCCTGATCAAACCGGGTCATAAGGTCACGCAAAAGACCGAAGTTATCATCCAGTTTGCTCTGGGATTCTTCATCAGCATCTTTGTAGCGGATATCTTGATGAATCAAGCTGTCCAATAGATCTACCCCGAATAATGAACTGTCTTCTAAGAATGCCATGGCTGGGTTAGCAACCAAATTATCGAAGTTGTTCATCATCTGGCCTAAGTGGCGGCCATTATTGCCTAATGGGTTATCTAGTTGTTGCACTTGCTCATAAGCAGCTACCGCTGAGTAACTTGCTGATTGAGTCATAGTTACATTCAAGTTCATCAACTCGGATTTGTCCATTTCAAATTCAGCTGCTTGTTCAAAAGCGTCTTGAACATCACCGCTGAAGAAGTCTTCGGCAATAAGATTGATATCCTGAATTAGGGTTGTCAGCGCGTCTAACTCGTCTTCGTTTAGATCACCCTCAACACTAAAGCTATAGCTACTGCTGGCGGTACGCTCAAGGCCGAAAGATACAGCGCTACTGTTACCGTCAGAGTAGGCGCCTAAAGAGGCTGTTTGACTTGCTTCACTGTTGAAACGAATTGAAACTTTGTCTCCTTCCTGGGTCATGACATCAAGGGAGAAAGACTCAGCTTTTGAATAACGTTCAGCAGCAGAGATAGAAGTCTGGCGTGTGGACGCTGTTTCGTTGGTAGGCGCAAGGCCGGCCAGCGCTTCGAACGTCAGATCTTTGGTTTGCTCGATTGTTGCGGAGATATCAGGGGTTAACATATTGAGATCTTCTAGAATCTCAGTTGCTTCTTTAAAGCCTTTTTCTACACCTGAAACGGCCGCTTTATACATACGATCTAGGTCAGCATCAGACGCTCCGCGGGCACGGGCTTGTTCAAGGCCTTGTGCTACAAAGTCGGAGATACGTGATGCAACTTTTTCCGGAGAGTAATCATTAGCGTCGAGACTTTTCATCTCTGATGCACTCATACCCGGAATGTTTTCTGCTAGTTTGGCTACTAACTTATCTGCCGCAGATGCAGAACGACCGTTGCTATCTTTACCATCAGCAAACCCGCCCGTAACCAGTGTTTCCTGGCGAACCTGAGAGTAGGCTGCTTGGCTGCTTAATAGAACTTGCACGGTGTTTTCCTCCACAGACAAAAAAGGATCAAATGATCCCATTGTTTTAGTTGTACTACTAAATATAAGAGGGTTATCGACGTTTTGTTGAGAGACTTTAATAAAAAGCGTAACTAATGAAATTGTTTCATCTAAAGGTTAGAGGGAAAAAGTAAAAACTACTTCCCATCTAGGATGATCGATTCCGCGATTTCAATCTTATCATTCGGCCCTTGAAGGATGATGATATCTCCCTGCTGTATATGTGTATCGCCACTTGGGCTGTGTTCAGATTGATCACCACGACGGATCATTGCCACAGAGACTTGGTGCTTTGATAAAGGAATATCTCGCAGAGTTTTACCAATCGACTTGCAGTTATTTTCAATTTGAACGGGATGCAGTATCTCTTTCATACGGCCTTTACTATCAATTTTTTCGGAATGCTGGCCGTGATAGTAGCCATGTAGAAGGTTGTACCTTTCTGCGCGTACTTGATTTATTTGTTGTTCAATTTGTTGATGGTTGATACCCAGCATAGACAGAACATGGGAAACCATCATTAAGCTGCCTTCCAAAGCTTCAGGAATAATTTCGGTGGCTCCAGCATTCTGAAATGCTTCGATCTGAGAATCATCCCGTGTTCTAACCAAAATAGGTAAAGTCGAGAAGCGGGTACGTATATGCTTAAGCGCTTGCATCGCTGTTTCGGCTTCGGGAAAACTAAGGATCAACATCCGCGCACGGTCAGCACCAACAGCGGCCATCACATCATCTCGTTTGGCATCACCAAAACAGATGTGTTCGCCTGCTGTAGCAGCTTCCATTACACGCACCGGATCATTATCTACGACAATGTATGGGATGTTTGCTTGGTCTAAGAAGCGCGCGATGATCTGACCCACACGGCCAAAGCCACAGATAATCACATGTTTATCTAAATTATGCGGATTTAGCTGGCTGGCATCAGGCAATTTCTGTTGTGGTGATTCAATCGGATCATCTTTGTGCAACCAACGGCTCAGGCTGTAAGTGTGGTTCATCAAAATCGGCGTGACGATCATGCTGATGATGATCGTAGACACAACAATAGTATTGATATCAGGCTCGATCAGATTATTACCTAAGGCTAAAGCCAATAAGGCAAAACCAAATTCACCGCCTTGGCTAAGGCTGAGGCCTGCTCTTAAGGCATTTGCCGGGTCTTTATGCAGTAGCGTACCGAGAAGAGTAATAATAAAAGTCTTTAACAGAATTAAGCTAACACTGAACAGGATAATCCAATACCAGCTGTCGATTAGAGCAGATAGATCTAATTGCATCCCGACAGAGACAAAGAACAGCCCTAAGAGTACATCTCTGAATGGGCGTATATCGGCTTCTAGTTGATATCTGTAACGACTCTCACCCAACATCATTCCTGCTAAGAATCCTCCGAGGGCCATAGATAAACCAGCAGCGTGCGTAATCCAAGCGGCTAAAAGGGCAGCCGCCAGTGTCGTCAAAACAAACACATCGCTGGAACCGCTGCGTGCTGATTCATGGAACAGCAATGGCATCACAATATGGCCAACCAGCAATAGGATTATGAGTAGTGTTGAGCCCTCAAGTAGCATCAATGCGACTTCGGCACTGTCTATCTCTGTTGCCGAACTACTGAGTGTCGGGACAACGATTAGGAAGAATACAGCCGCTAAGTCTTGGAAGATTAAAGTACCAACTGAAAGCTGGCCATGAGGGCTGTTGAGTTCGTCACGCTGAATCAGCTCGCGGCTTACAATCGCTGTAGATGATAGGGCGAGTGCACCGGCGATAACTAAAGAGGTGGTTTGCGGCAGGCCAAAAAGGTGGCAGATTGCCATCAAACAGGCAGCGGTGATAATGACCTGCAAACTGCCTAGACCGAATACAGCCTTGCGCATGGCAAACATACGCGAGACTGAGAACTCTAAGCCGAGCATAAAGAGTAAAAAGACAACCCCTAGTTCACTGAGTAGCTCAATGCTATGGGTGTCTTTGACGACCCCTAAACTATAGGGGCCAACAATAGCGCCAACACTTAAGTAGGCAAGGAGAGGCGGGAGTTTGATGCGCCGAAACAGGGTTGTGGCAACAACGGCACAACATAAAATGACCAAAAATTGCTCGAAAAAACCCTGTGACATGCGTATCCCTTACTACATGAAGACGCTGTTGATGTGCAGAATTACCACATCAGGTCGTCTGGAATCTTATAATCCGCGTACGGATCATCTTCTTCTGGTTCTTCTTCCGGTTGAACACGAATAACGTAATTAGGCAGACGTTGCTCAATTTTCTCTGCAAATTTATCCGGGATCAGGTAAAACTTTTCATCTAACGCAGCGATTGCTACTTGGCCGCGGAACAGTTGCCCTTGAATGAGCGAAGTTACATACATAGTTTTAACTTTATTATCGTATACAAAGTTGTAACTTACTTCGGCATCTTCGGGCAGCTCGATCTGTTGCTGTGTGATCATCTGACGGCATTGCGCTTCAATCTCTTTGTTACGGCGCTCTTCGTCACGTTGACGATTCAGTTCACGATCATGCTCTTGCTTAGCTTTACGCTGTTCTTCTAGCGCCAGCTTTTTCTCTGCTTGCGTATCAACAACTTGCTGGCCCGATTTGCGTGCCTTTTTCGCTTTTTTGTTTTGCTTACGCTTTTCAGTATCTGCTTGCTTAGCTTTTTTCTGGTCAACCAGTCCCATATTTAGCAACTGATCTTTAAGTGAACCTGCCATAACTTACTCGTACTACTTCTGTTGATTATTTGGGAACTATAACAAAAGTTAACGCTACTATTTAAAAAATAACGGAAAATAGGGCAAATCTATTAGGAATTTGACTTGTTCACCTATGGGCTAAAGCGTACCCTGCACCTGCAATTATTTTATAGCTGGATTTTTTATGTCTGAACATGATCTAACACACCCTTTTGAGCGGTTAACGCCATCATTCTTGATGGATGCGGTTGAGAGTCAAGGGCATTGGTGTGACGGTCGTACGTTTCCTCTGAATAGTTACGAGAACCGTGTTTATCAGGTGGGCATAGAAGATCAAGAGCCGATGATTGCCAAGTTCTATCGCCCTCAACGTTGGAGTCGAGAGCAGATTCTAGAAGAGCATGAGTTTAGTTTCGATTTAGCGGAGCAATCTCTGCCTGCTGTGACCCCTTGGTGTAATGAAAAGGGGGAAACCCTGTTTGATTATGAAGGGTTTATGTTCGCTTTGTTTCCTCGCAGAGGAGGGCATGCTCCTGAACTCGATAACCTTGATAATCTTTTTACGCTAGGCCGTTTATTGGGCCGTATGCATCTGGTGGGCGCTTCGAAAAAATTTGATCACCGACCGACTTTGACCAGTCAGACATTTGGCCATGACAGTGTTGCATTCTTAAGTGATCGGTTTATTCCGGCAGAGCTTAAACCAGCTTACGATTCCGTTGCTAGAGATCTTCTTCAGGGTGTTGATGAGATCTTAAAAGCGTGTGGTGAGATAGAACATATTCGTGTTCATGGTGATTGTCATTCAGGCAATATGCTATGGCGTGATGATGCCCCTCATTTTGTTGATTTTGATGATGCTCGTATGGCACCTGCGATGCAGGATATTTGGATGCTGCTCTCTGGTGATCGACATGAACAGACGCAACAGTTGTCTGAAATAGTCGATGGCTACAACGAGTTTTACGATTTTAAACTCAAAGAGCTACGTTTGATCGAAGTCCTCCGAAGTTTACGAATTATGCATTACAGTGCATGGCTTGGCCGCCGCTGGGAAGATCCAGCATTCCCTTATAGCTTTGGTTGGTTTAATACCGAGCGTTACTGGGGTGAGCATATTCTTCAACTACGTGAGCAATTGGCGTTACTAAATGAAGAGCCTTTAAAGATTCTCTAAGCTTAATTTTGAGTAGGATATTAAAGCTGCTTGGTCGCTATAACTATATTTCGACCACGATCTTTAGCTAAGAAGAGGGCATCGTCAGCACCGCTGACTAGCTGGTCATAATTAGTGTAGTTAGAATCCAAGGTGGCGCAGCCTAGGCTTGCTGAAAGCGTATGATATGCGCCACGTAGTTTTATTTTGGTATTCAGCGCCTTTCTAATTCTTTCTGCACAAATTTGAGTGTCAGCCTCGTCGCTATGAGGCAACAAAACAATAAACTCTTCACCTCCGTAACGTGCTGCAATATCTCCCACTCTTAAGGTTGATTCTATTATTTTGGCCGACTTCTGAAGCACATAATCTCCCGCTTGATGTCCATAGTTATCGTTAATCTGCTTAAAAAAATCTAAGTCGATCATGATGATCGATAAGGGTAGTTGATATCTTTGTGCTCGTTGTATTTCTGTATCTGCAAGTTCTCTGAAATGTTGCCTATTAAAGAGTGATGTAAGGGGATCACTAATTGAGCGTTGATAGGTTTTATTGAGTAGGCTACATGTAAACCCGCTTAGTAAGCCGAGAATCAGAGAGCCAAGGGCTGCCCAGCCGGTTAAATATGACATCGGTATGTCATGGACATGGTCATCATTATCGAGTCGTGCCGACAGTTGCCAAAAACCACCAGGGACTTCTATGAAACTACTAAGATACTCCTCTTCGAATACTGAAGAGGAACCAAAGAATACATCTCCTTGCTTGCCTTTTGCATCACTTCCGCGAATAGCGTAGGTAGCCAGCTCATCGCTTAGAGCTAGCCCCGTCTCTTTGAATATCCTATCTAAATCTATGATTATTGTGATGAAACCCCAGAACTTAGTTTCAGTGCCTTCACGGTTGTAAAGGGGTTGTCTAGCAATAACACCTCGTCCGCCTTGAACTAGATCTAGTGGGCCGGCCATGATCATCTCTTTCATCGCTATGGATCGCTCCACCACTTCTTTTTGTTCAGGGATTTTTCGTAGGTCCAATCCAAGCACTTTATTGCCATCAATGATGGGATAAATATGCTTAACGATTGCATCGGGAGCCAATTGAGCTTGTCGAATGGTTGTTCTAGTGGACAAAAATCGTGTGGTTAAAATCTGAAAGTCGTTCTCATCTATATCGTTTTGTAGCAGAAGCAGTGATTCCAAAGCTTCGATAATGATAAGGTTGTCATCCAGCGCGAGCTGTATGCGCGAAGTGAGATAATTGATTCTAGCTTCAACCTGCGCTTTATCTTGTTGATCATGGATATTGTGATCTAAGTTAACCAGCCATCCAGTCGTGACAAATGCACATGCGGTGACGATTAGGCCGACCAGCCAAGGTAAACAAAATCGAAGTGTAAATTTCTGCATGTTCTGAACACACCACTGCAAATTTCGGTGAATATACATAAGCGTAGCTGTTTTTTCTGGAATGACAGGAGTGTTTAGATTACTCTTGGACTGTTTTTATATACAGTGTTTTAGTATGCGTTTATTCATAGCCGAAAAGCCAAGTTTAGGACGAGCCATTGCCGATGTGCTACCTAAGCCATTGAAAAAAGAAGAGGGTTGTATTCGCGCCGCTAATGGTGATGTGGTTAGTTGGTGTTTCGGTCATCTTCTGGAACTGGCTGAACCGGGCGAGTATGACCCGCGTTTTAAACAGTGGAATCTACAGCACCTTCCCATTGTCCCTTCTGAATGGAAGATGCAGGCCAAGCCAAAAACGCGTAAACAGATAGCGTTACTAAGAAAACTCTGTAAAGAGGCCGAAGAGCTTGTTCACGCAGGCGATCCTGATCGTGAAGGGCAGCTGTTAGTTGATGAAGTAATCGATTTCCTGAAACTGCCCCAGTATAAGCGCCAAAGCATGAAACGCTGTCTGATCAGTGACCTCAACCCAAGTGCTGTGAAAAAAGCGATTGCGCAGTTAAGAGATAACCGAGAATTTATCCCTCTTTCTGTATCCGCTTTGGCACGGAGTCGAGCAGATTGGCTTTACGGTATTAATCTAACGCGTGCATATACGTTGCAAGGGCAATCTGCGGGTTACCAAGGGGTTTTATCGGTCGGACGGGTACAGACACCTGTATTGGGATTGGTGGTAAGACGTGATCAGGCGATCGATGACTTCAAAGCCAAGCCATTTTATGAGGTCTTAGCTCATCTCAAGGCTGATAACGAAGAGAGATTTAAAGCTAAATGGCAGCCGAGTGACGCTTGTCAAAAATGGCAGGATGAAGAAGGGCGAGTGCTCTCTAGACCATTAGCGGAAAACGTTGCTGGGCGTATTACAGCTAAACCGGGCGAAGTAACTGCTTTAGAGAAAAAGCCTAAAAAGGCAGGGGCTCCACTCCCTTACAATTTATCTGCATTACAGATCGATGCGAATAAACGTTTTGGTTTAAATGCTCAGCAAGTTTTAGATACCTGCCAAAGCTTGTATGAAAAACATAAGCTAATTACTTATCCGCGTTCAGACTGTCGCTACTTACCCCAAGGGCATTTTGCTGAGGGCGCTAAAGTATCTTCGGCTGTCTTTAAGCATTGTCCGCAGTTTCAACCGCATCAAAGCCTGATTGACTTAAACAAAAAAGGCAAGGCTTGGAACGATCGTAAAGTTGAAGCCCATCATGCGATTATTCCGACTAGTAAAACTTTAGATTTCACTCGCCTGAATAAAACAGAGCAGCAGGTGTATGAGCTCGTGGCTAGGCAGTATCTGATCCAGTTTATGCCAGATCATCGCTATTCAGAAACGAGAGTCGAGGTGTTGATTGAAGGGGGAAGGTTTACTGCTTCAGCTAAACAAGTGCTCGATGTCGGCTGGAAGGTCCTGTTTGGTAAAAAAGAGGGCGAAGACGATCAAGTACAACTTCCTAATCTCTCTGTTGGACAGACGCTCTATTGTGAGCAAGGAGAGGTCATAGATAAAGAAACCCAGCCACCAAAGCCTTTTACCGATGCAACCCTTTTAGCAGCCATGACAGGTATTGCGCGATTTGTTGAAGATACCGATGTTAAAAAGGTGCTTAAGGAAACTGATGGCCTAGGCACAGAAGCGACTAGAGCAGGCATCATCGAATTACTGTTTAAACGGGGCTTCTTGCAGCGCCAGGGTAAAACTATTCGTAGTACTGATGCAGGTAGAGCGCTCATAAATAGCTTACCAGATAATGCGAGCAAGCCTGATATGACAGCTCGTTGGGAGGCTTCATTGAATGATATCAGTGAGCAGAAGTTAAATTATCAAACATTTATGCAGCCTTTGACTGATGAGATCTCTTTGATGATTCAGAAGGCGAGCAGTATGGATGTGCAACTGCTACGTAATATCAAACAACAGCCAAAACCTGCTTATAAGAAAACACGTAGAAGGAAAGCCAAACCCAAGGCTAAATCCAAAGCTTAAGGTGAATAAAGTTATCTTGTTGGGCAGTTAAACTATTTAGGGTTTATCTCAATATCTTGTGTTCGATATATCTCATATAATGACGCTTTCAAGTTAGTCATTCACTTCTGATGAACTAATCATTGGGAGAGCAGGGTAGTTTATGGAACTTCTTTCACTCAAAACCTTTAAATACGTGGTTGAATTCGGTGGCGTTCAAGCGGCATCAAAAGAGCTACATACTGTTCAATCTAACGTCACCGCACGAATCAAAAGGTTGGAAGAAGAGATAGGTTCGCCCCTGTTTTATCGTAAAGGGCGCAAACTTGAGCTGACGCCTACCGGTTATACCTTGATGGATTACGCTAACCAACTGCTACAGTTAGAACATCAAGCCAGTATCGCTGTTAAACAAGTAGGAGAAGCGACAGGGGAGATTAGGATTGGTTCTATGGAATCCTTCGCCGCTGTTCGTATGCCTGGCCTGATCCAATCCCTACGAAAAAAACACCCTAATCTGTTACCTAGAGTGCAAACAGAAACCAGTGGTCAATTAATTGAAGCTGTTCTTAATTACAAACTGGATTGTGCCTTTGTCGGTGGGCCTGTACAGCACAAGGATCTTGTTTGTCGTCAGGTGTTAATGGAAGAGCTGGTTTTGGCCACTGCGAAAGGAGTGGATGTTCCAGACTCGTTAATCATGTTCAGACAAGGCTGTGCGTACAGAGATAAGGCTCTAAATTGGCTACGTGATAACGGCAGATTAGACACTGAGGTGTTAGATATGGGAACTCAAGAAGGGATTTTGGGTTGTGTGGCTGTGGGTTTGGGTTTCACCTTAGTACCTAGGAAGGTGGCAGAAGAGTCGAGGTATGCAAAAGATCTAAATCTCGAGGTGCTCGATGATCAGTTTAGCCAGATACCTACAATTATGATTACGCATAAAAATGCTATTGATATGGCAGGCATAGATACTTTACTAGCGCTGTTTGATGGTAAACCGCCTGAGTGGGAATCAGCTGCTTAAGTAGCTATTTAAGCCAAGGATGGGCTTTTAGATTTTCAACAACATGGTCTAGGAATAAACGGACCTTAGGATTTAGGTTTTTACGGCTAGGGTAGAGCGCGTGGATACCTACAGTAGGCACCTTATAATCGGCTAATACTTCTTTTATCTCCCCTGACTCAAGTTCACCAATGCAGAACGCTTTCGGTAAGCGAGCAATCCCCAAATTACGTTTAAGCATCTCAAGGCTGAAGCTCAAGCTATTGGCACGTAAACGGAAGTTAATGGAAACCGCTTTACCTTCATTCCAATTTTCAAAGGCCCATTCATTGGAATTTAGGTGAGTGCCAATACATTGATGTTCTTTTAAATCGTCAGGAGTTAGTGGTTCACCAAATCGATCTATATAGGCTTGGCTGGCATATAACTTAGAAGACGCATTGGCGATCTTACGCCCTACGAGGCTCGAGTCATCTAAATTTCCTACACGCAGTGCTAAGTCGATACCTTCTTGGACTAGATCGACGACGCGAGGGCTGAGTTCTATATCGATCTGAATGAGGGGGTACTTCTCCATAAAGCTGGAAATCAGGTCATTCATAATGAATATCCCAATTTCAGGCGGCATGGTAATGCGTAACCGACCCTTGGGCTCACCTTGAGTGGAAGTTACGTGATTCTCGATATCTTCTAGTTCGGAAAAAAGGGGCAGGCAGCGTTCGTAAAAGTTTTGACCGTCAGCTGTGAGGTTTAATTTACGAGTCGTACGTTGTAAAAGTCTTAAACCTAAGTCATCTTCTAGTTGAGTAATGCGACGGCTAATAGTCGATTTTTGAACGCCTAATTTATCCGCGGCTGCGGTAAATCCATTGTGCTCAATAACCTGAATAAACAAACGGACATCGTTAAGATTCATAGACAGCTACAACTACGGAAGATTATTGAGGTCAGTTTGATAAAACTCAGAATTTAAGAGCAGCTACCTTGGGTTGTCAGTACAACAGAAGGCGTTGTCGTCTTAACGCTCTGGAAGCTCATATCAGATTTATTAATGGTCAAGTTTGTTGTGTCCATACCGCCCATAACTGGGTCTTTAGCCGTTCGACTTAACTTGATCTGTTCATCAGACTGTTCAACGCTAAAACCTGCAACACCGTTTACTACAGCAGAGCCGTTTTTGATTACGATTGAATAGCTGCAGCGGCCTTGCGGGCAGTTGCGTGTCTTCGGTGCTTTCATAAATGGAGCGGTGTAACTGGCATGCGTGTAGGAGCACGTATATTGCTTATCTTCGGCAACAGCAGTTAATGGCGTTGCGATACCTGCAGTTAAAGCAATACTCGCGACAAGTAGATTAATTTTGGTGTTCATAATCCTTCCCCGTAGTTTCCTTTAGTAAGTCTAGGGTAAATTTTCAATCCCTGAAAGCCTAAGTCTTAGTTTAACCCTGATAGCTTCCTGTTTTTTCAAATAAAGTACCTAATTTATTGAAAAAATTAAGGGCTATTAGTGCCTATTACTTCGAGTGATTCATCAACTAAGGCATACAACAGTAGCTCTCCACTATCATCTGTTTTGAACATACCGTATTTTGCCGCTTCATATCTTTCCGCTGTACCTTCTTGGAAGAAAAAAGCATTGGTTGCAAATTGTACTCGGCTATTGCGAATACGGTATTGAAGAATAGCTTGGTTCGATGCGAGTTCTATATCCTTTTCTGAGCGGGTTAAAAGCTGCAAAAAACTAGCCTTATGATTGTCATCTAACTTAACTAAAAGAAATCCATCAGCAGGGACGTCCTTAAGTGAACGATTAAATGCTTCATTGGTTATTTGGAATCTAAGTCGCATGTAATCACCTTGCATCAAGGAGCGAGGATCTACAGGCGCAAGCTCTAATAAAACGGTTTTGCCTTCAGCCAATAAGGTCTCTTTTTGGTAGATATTAATATTTACCGCTATTAGCAAGAGGAATGCAGTGAGTAATGCGCCCCATTTAGCTCGGTTCATTTGAGCAACATGGCTAAGGCCTATTTTCTTCTTTGGTAGATAGATCTTGCTCAGGAGAAGGTAACTGGCTAACGCTACCGTACCTAAACCCACTAAATAGATTGATTTAACCAGTAAGGTTTCCTGAAGGTTGTAGTAATACCAAGATACAAAACTAATTAATGCAACTAGGCCCAAGCCTAGCAGGGTGCGTTGCTGTCTATGAAAGCCGATTAACAATAATAAGAGTGCAGCAGGTAAACCGGTAATCGTAAATGAGGTAGCGGCCATGATAATAATTAGGGCTAAATAGCCGGCAATGTTTTTACTGTCTTTTGTAACTTGTTGCTCTTTGAATATATAAGCCAGTAGAAATGCGAAAGTGGCTATTTGTGCAATCGAGCCAATCAGAGGGCCGTTAAGTTGCAGAAAGCCTACATCACTGATCTTGTAGAGAAATGAGAGTTCATTTTGTAACAGCGAATGACCACTAAACTGTAATAGTGAGATAGCCATACCGTAGCTGATAGGAATCAGAAACTTATGCCACTTCAGCCATTGCTGTTCTTTACACCAGATCAATGTAAAAGCGAGGGCGGCTACAGCACTATCTAGTCCATGTATTCCTTGGCGGTTTAAACCCCAGAATAGAGCGATCATGGCAAACCAACTCGAGATGACTCTATGAAGGAAACTCGGCATTACAAGGGCTAGGACCGCTTGGTAGATCGCTAGCGCCAGAAAAACCGTAACTTCATTATCTCCGAGAAATTCAAATAAACCCCAGCCAAACATAAATTGGCCGCAAATACTGATAGCTAAAGCTAATTGATTGTAGAAAGGGGACTCGCCACTGTGACGATAGATGGTATAGGCGCCAATGGAACATCCGAGTCCAGCGACCATCAGAAGAATATGGTTATCATAACGGAACAACCATCCGAATATGCTGCCAACAAAGCCAAGCATAAACAAAGCTGCTAACCAACCAGAGAAGCCTTGCATCAGATGGATAAACCATGCTGATTGGCTCGGGTGCTCTTCTGGTTGATCCGCAGTGACTATCCCTTCGGTTTGTAGTTTCTGCCAAAGTGCTTGATCTGAATTAGTCATCTTGAGCACTCCTTTGCTGTTTTTGAGCTTGGTATAGATTCTTTAGCCAAATTCTTGCTGCCGTGGACATGCCGATAATTGCCAAACTGATAACCAAAAATGCACCGCCATCGAATGCATCACCAAAGGTTTTAATCAGCAAGGAGCTTGCAGTGATAATAAGGCTGGTGGCTACACCGGAGAGAACAAATAGATCTAGTTGGCAGTGGCGATAGTAGTAGAAAGCGAGAGAGATCCAGATCAGATAGAAGAGTCCACCCCAATGAAAATCATCAAAATCAAAGATGGACCACATTGCTAACCAAGTTGCCAGTGACCCTGCGAAGAAGAGGGTAATTTGAATAGCAAAGCGATTCTTAATAAGACACTGCTTAAATCTGTATCCGAACTCCAAAATCACAATAAACGCGGTATTGATGGCTAAAAAGATACTGGTCAGATCTTCAGTTCTAAGCAAGAAGCCAAATAGTCCACGGAAGGTTTCGGAATAGAGATAGAGCGCGAGATTGACCAAGGTAATAAAGATTACCCAGATCGTGCTTGCGCGATGAATAATTGCCCAGGGAAGAGTGAATACTGCCCAGATAGCAAAAAGCTGCCAAGGATCGGCACCGGTTTGATAGATTTGACCTACAAGAGCCAGTAGCGCTCCAGTTAATAAAGTAATCAGCGTGATACAACTGATACCAGAAATGCTGTGATGGTCTAATCGTGAATAGACTATGCCTGCAAGCACAATAGTAATTTGAAGTGTTGCAAACTTGGTTAAATTAGAAATAGATTGCCAATTGAAGGCAAAAAAGAAAATAACGCCCGCAGCAAGTGCTACAGCACTAAGCCAGAGAAGTAGCTTTGCCGTGAAAGCTAACCATTGCTTGTTGCTAGGAGAGGCTTGGGTAAGCGCTAAAGCACGCTCTACATCGTCTGGTTTGATATGGCCTTGTTTGGCCCAATTCAGAATAGTTTGTCGTTCTGGTGTGCGCCCTGAAAGCATAGTTTGGCATCCAGCCTTTGAAAAAGTGAGTGACTCGTATTATCTACTATCACTCACCTTTTTATGGCTGTCAAAATCCGCAGCCACCACTTGGACAGCCGCCACCACTCATGCATGGAGGCGCTTCAGGGTTTTTGAGCGTCGAACTTTTAACAACTCCTGCGGTTGATAAAAGTTTTGTAACTTCCGAGTCTTCAGGGATCTCTTGTGGGTCTAGATTAGCGAGAATACATAGCTCACCCCAAGTCTTAGGGGTTAGAGCCATCGTGTGCTTCACTTCAACCACATCACCTGTCGCTTCAATGCGATAATCGTATGTAGGCATAATTAGTCCAGTTTAGGTTCATGCCAGTTGATAGATTTTAGGAATTTGTGAGCAGGGTAGAATTTACCGTCGCTGCCTTCCTGATCCTTGGAGGATTTGATGTAAGCTTCAGGTAGTTCACCACCTACGTATACATCCAGTTGCTTTTCATTTTGGTAAAAAGCCAACGTTTGATCAACTTCGTCTTGTGTCTTGCACAGCTTAGATAGGTTGCTCGCTTGAACAGCAGCCATATCTTTGTCGGCATCAATACCCATGATGTGGGCCATACCGTAAGTCACAACAAGGATATCTGCTACAGCATCACGGATTTCAGAGGTATCTTTGTTTTCGAGTCCTTCAACTAATTCAGCTAGCTCTTCTTTGATTAGGTGTAATTGCTTGCCAGCTTTTTCCCAATTTGGGTTCTCAAGGTTGCCTTGTTCATTACCAAATACGGTGTTTAGGTAAGAAACGTCAGTAAAGTTGCTCATTGTTGCTCCAAAAGGAATTCAGTTGTCTTAGTTTGCTTGTTGGGCAAACTGATAAATTTTGTCGATGACAGCACGCAGTCCGTTACCACGTGATGGGCTTAGATGACGATCAAGTTCTAGTTGCTTAAACAAACCGTCGACATCAAAAGCGCAGATCTGATCCGCTGTTTTATGGTTGAAAGCGGTTTCAACCAATACCAGTAATCCACGAATAATACGGGCATCTGAGTCAGTAGCAAAGGTTAACGTACCGTTGGGCTCTTTATTAATGACCAGCCAAGTATTACTTTCACAGCCTTTAACGAGGTGTTCGTCTGTTTTTAACTGTTGGGGAAGGCCTTTAGCAGATTTCCCAAGCAGCATTATCTCTCTGTAACGAGCATTCCAGCCTGAGATAACTTTAAGCTTATCGATCAAGGATTCTGGCGATGAGTTTGATTCAACAGCCACAGTCGTAGGGCGAGTAATCGAATCCAGTGTCTGAATGAAATGGTTCACTTCCGCTTCAGTATTATAAAAAGCGAAAGATGCTCGTGTCGTACCCGGTAAGCCTAGCCTCTGCATTAGAGGCATTGCGCAATGATGCCCTGTACGGACAGCAATACCTTGTTGATCTAACAGCAGGCCAATATCTTGCTGATGTTGGTCGGTCAGTGTGAAAGATAACAAACTGACACACTCAGATGCTGAACCAATACGATTAAACCCTTTGATTTGAGAACAGCCATCGATAGCTGTTTTAAGCAAATGTTGTTCGTGTTGTTCCAGTAATGATCGATCAAAACTAGATAACCAGTTCAGAGCGGTTGCTAAACCGATGGTGGCACTAATATTTGGTGTGCCTGCTTCAAACTTGAAAGGCAGATCGTTATAAGTCGTTTGATCAAAACTCACGTGTTTGATCATCTCACCCCCGCCTTGCCACGGAGGCATGGCAGCTAAAAGTTCTTCCTTCCCGTAGAGAGCGCCAATACCTGTCGGAGCGAAAACTTTATGCCCAGAAAACAGGTAAAAATCAGCATCGAGATCTTGAAGGTCTACTTTAAGATGAGGCAGAGCCTGGGCGCCGTCGATAAGCACTAGCGCGCCAGCCTGATGAGCTAACTCTACAATGCGCTTCACAGGGTTGATCGTGCCCAATGCATTAGATGCATGAGTGACCGCAACTAAGCGGGTTTTATTGGAAAGTAGTTTTTCAAATTGCTCTAGATCTAACTCGCCATTGTCTAAGAGCGGAATGATTTTTAGAACAACACCATTTCGCTGAGCAAGCATCTGCCAAGGAACGATATTAGCGTGATGTTCCAGTGTACTTAGAATGATCTCGTCGCCAGCTTTTAATTGCTGTCCCCAGCTGTTAGCGACAAGGTTGATTCCTTCAGTTGTACCCCGTGTCCAGATGATCTCTTTTTCACTACGGGCATTTAGATAGCGAGCAACGGTGCTGCGAGCAGACTCAAAAAGCAGCGTAGCATCCGCGCTGAGCGCATGACTTGCACGATGAACATTGGCGTTGCTCTGCTGATAATATTCAGAGACAGAATCTATGACACATTGCGGCTTTTGAGTTGTAGCAGCATTGTCTAAATAGGTTAAAGAGTTTCCGTTAACTTTTTGATTTAAAATGGGAAACTGCTTTCTTATGTCCTGTAATAAAGTCTTAGAATCTCGCATGCTTTGACTTAGCTATCCTTAGATGCTTCATCTTTATCTGCAGCTTGTTCAGCCCAGTGAGCCAGCTGTTTGTTATAGCGCGCACGCCAGCGTGTGTACATCATGGCGCTGGTGAAAAGCGTACCTACAAGTAAGGAATAGCCAATGCCATAGACAGCCGTATTTGGATTAGTCGCAGCTAATACCGCCTGCATAAACAGCAGTAGAAGTACGAAGCAAAGCCATGCGTGCCCACGAGGATTACCTTTAATAATCACCCCTGCAAATGCTAGCAGTGGAGCCATATGGATAAGCCAAATAACCCAAGGTTTTCCGGTTGGAACAGGAATAAGGAAAAGGTGCCAAAGCGTAAACCAACCAAGCAAACCTAGGTAGCTTCCTACACAAAGGATACGCCCTAATTTAGCTTTGCTTTGATAATCGTGATCATCAGGAATATATGCTTTCAACTGCTTGTACTCTCGTGGTTTTACTAGGCGTTTAAAATTAAACGTTGTTTGCTAATCGGCGGGCCAGTTCACCCAAGCGCTTACCTTGGGCAATACATAAATTCTTTTCGATTGGGTCTAGCTCATTGCTATTGTCTGGCCCCGCTACATGTGTCGGCCCATAAGGAGTGCCGCCGCTTTTAGTTTTTAATAACTCAGATTCGGAATAGGGTAAGCCGGCAATGACCATGCCGTGATGTAGTAAAGGCATCATCATGGTAAGCAAAGTAGTTTCTTGGCCACCATGTAAACTAGAACTGGAGCTAAACACAGCAGCAGGTTTATCAATCAGCGCTCCTGACATCCATAAGCTGCTAGTGCTATCGATAAAGTACTTTAATGGCGATGCCATATTTCCAAAACGAGTCGGGCTCCCTAGCGCTAAACCTGCACAGTTGGCTAAATCCTGTTCGGAGCAGTAAAGCGCGCCTTGATCAGGAATTGAAGGTTCTGTTGCTTCAGCAACCGTTGAAACTTCAGGTACTGTGCGAAGGCGAGCTTCAATACCGGACTGTTCTACACCACGGGCAATATGTTTAGCCATCGATTGCGTGGCACCGTGGCGGCTGTAGTACAGAACGAGGACGTAGGGAGCGCTCATATTAGATGATTTCCAGAACAGACTCTGGTGGACGGCCGATTCGTGCTTGATCGCCTTTGATAACGATAGGGCGTTCGATTAGTTTTGGCACATTGGTCATGATCTCAATGATCTGATCTTCAGAAAGAGACATATCATCTAAGCCGTTTTCTTTGAATTCAGCTTCTTTTTTGCGAAGTAGATCGCGAGCAGAAATACCTAACTGGCTTAGCACTACTTTCAGCTCATCAGCAGAAGGTGCTTCATCAAGATATTTACGAACTTGTGGCTCTACACCGTTCTCTTCTAATAGTGCTAGAGTCTGGCGAGACTTAGAACAACGCGGGTTGTGATAGATAGTTACTTCACTCATTGTGCTATACCGTACTAAGGGATCAAGGTGAAATGATCCGTTCATTGTGTTGGATTATGCGATATTGTATACGCCTGTGTTGCAGATTTCATGAAGGAACTGCATTTTAGGCCAGTGCTTAGCTGATTATTATGAGGATGGAAATGGCTTCGCTGTTAAATCACCGCGTTACACTGTTTATTCGTTATCTATTTCGACAGTTTCTGCAGAACCAAGGGATTCTTAATGCGGCGGCATTAACTTATACCACGCTGTTTGCTGTAGTCCCATTGATGACTGTGTCTTACGCGATGTTGGCGGCAGTTCCCTCTTTTCAGGGAGTAGGGCAGGAACTACAAGGTTGGGTGTTTGATAATTTCGTGCCTGCCACCGGCGCCGTAGTACAGGATTACCTCAACGATTTCTCTTCTCAAGCACGTAAATTAACCGCAGTAGGTATCGCACTGCTGGCCATCACATCGATTATGATGATGAAAAACATAGAGGCTGCATTTAACCGTATCTGGCGAGTTAATGAGCCGCGTAAAGGGCTATCTAGCTTTCTGCTTTATTGGGCTATTTTGAGCCTCGGGCCAATTTTGATCGGTTTAGGCTTAGTTTTAACTTCTTATATCGCAAGTTTGCCGTTTATCAGTGAGGCGACAGAGGCGGTGGGGCGTGCGCGCTTATTGTCAGCATTACCAACGATCTTGTCGGCTACCGCTTTTACTTTGATGTATGTCGCTGTACCTAACTGTCCTGTGCCCTTTAAAAGCGCGCTATTAGGTGGTGTCGGCGTAGCACTGTTATTTGAAACAGCGAAAAGAGGCTTTACTGCGTTTGTTACCCAGTTCCCATCTTATGAACTGATCTACGGTGCTTTCGCAGCCGTGCCTCTATTTCTGCTTTGGATCTTTATCAGTTGGGTCATTATATTGATGGGTGCTGAGCTAACGCGCTGTATTGCAGTTTATCGGCCCAATGAGCGAGCTAACGATCTTCCGCACCTATATTCGGTTGTGGCGGTATTACACCGTTTATGGAAGGCTCAACAGCAGGGGGAATCAATCTCGGATCACAAGCTTCTACAAGAAGTGGATGCTTTGGATCAGGGGCGTTGGGATAGCTATCTAAAGATTCTGTTGGAAGGAGGTATTGTTAAGCGTAGTGACCAAGGTGAATACCTATTAAGCCGTGATTTAGGTAATTTAACGTTATATCAACTTAACCAACTACTTCCTTGGCCAACACCTTTACCGGTAACTACTACCAGCTTAGTTGAGTGGGAGAGAGTACTTAACGAAAAGCTAGTTAAAACCTCGGAACAGGAACAGCAAGCTTTTTCTCTGACTTTAGAATCATTGTTTTCTGACAAAGATGAAAACAGTATTAGCACTACAAAACAAATCAACGGTTAAATTTTTAGGTTTTATAAAGTGGCAGATTTATCTATTCATGCATTTGTCAGCGGTCGAGTCCAAGGTGTTTGGTTTAGACAATCAACGAAAGAGAAAGCCATCTCTTTAGGCGTTCAAGGTTGGGTGAGAAACTTAAATGATGGACGTGTCGAGCTTATGGCAACGGGTGAAGAGCAGGCTGTGCTTCAATTGGAAGCTTGGCTGAGCCAAGGACCTGAGCTTGCAAACGTTGCTGAGGTTATTAGTGATAGAGTTGATAACATTGATGCGCCTCAAACCTTCGAAGTGCGTTAATCATTTAAACTATCATTTAAGTTACAACAGTCTTTGGAAGGGACTATGTTTGATAAATTAAAATCTTTTGTTGGTTTGGGAAATGAACATTCTGCTAAAAAGAGTGTGCTTAAAGCTCAGGCTTTTGACGAAGAAATACAGAAAGTTGAAGAAAAAGATGCTTCACCGCAAACGATAGAACATTCCAGAGAATTATCATTTTCCTTTATCAGTAATTTATTAGGTGTAAGGGCTGTAATTACAGAGGAATCAGCCAAGCAAGAAGAATCATTACGAGTTGTTCTGGAGCAAGAATTAAAGAGCTTAGACGAAGAATCTATACCTAAGCTTTCTAAGAATGCACTTTTATTGATGAACGCTTTGGTTGATCCAGATTCTCCTCAAGAGAGAATTGTAACAGCTATAAAAGAGGATCCTGCGCTTGCCGGTAAAGTTATTTCTATTGCCAATTCGCCTACGTTTATTGGCTCAGACATGGAGATTAAAGACTTAGAGCATGCGCTAAGTATGTTGGGCCAGCAAAGATTAAAGGATGTTGTTTTATCATCTTTGGTGGCAGATAAATTTGAGATCGATAGTTTTTATTTCGAAGTATTTGGCAAAGCGTTATGGGGACATTCTTCTGAGGTGGCTAATAATGCTAAAAAAATATCAGAAGTGATTGGTGGTAATCCAAATCTAGCTTACTTTGTTGGTTTAATTCACGATGTAGGTAAGCTGATTATCTTTAAAAAGCTCATAGAGTTACATGCCGATGGAAAGCAACAGCCACACCCGCAAGTATTTAGTAATTTGTTAGCTGATTACTCAAATGCTTTGACTAGACGTGCATGTGAAGTATGGGAGCTACCAAAGGATTGGTATACACCTATCCTTGAGTTTCAGATGGAAGTGCAAGGTGATTGCCGACAGTCTGAATCGGTAGCGTTGTTCTTGGCCAATGCTTATGCGGAATTACATGCCTTATTTAGTGAAGGTGAAATCACTGAGTTTGAGTTGGTATGGCGCCTTCAGCAGGCCGGTTCAACTGTTGATGATTACAGAAAACTGTATCCAGTAGAAGATAATTAAAAGCAATAAAAAAACGGGCGTAAAGCCCGTTTTTTTATGATGTTCTAATCTGAAGTAAAGCTTACAGATTGATACGCTCAGCTAGTAGCGGTAGTACACCGTCTACTGCAACGTCTTGTTTCTCGTCGTCGCGACGGCCTTTGTATTCCAAAGTACCCGCTTCGATACCTCGAGGAGAGATAACAACGCGGTGTGGGATACCCATAAGGTCAGAGTCAGCAAACTTGACCCCAGGGCTAGTCTTCTTATCACGGTCATCCATGATTACATCGTAACCTGCCTGCTGTAGTTCATTGTACAGCTTGTCAGTTAGCTCGCGTACTTCATCAGACTTATCGTATTGAAGCGGGATTAGTGCAACGTGGAATGGAGCGATCGCTTCTGGCCAAATAATACCGCCGTCATCGTGGTTCTGCTCAATCGCAGCTGCAATGACACGGGTAACACCGATACCGTAACAGCCCATATCCATTACTACAGACTTACCATTTTGATCCAATACTTCAGCACTTAGGGCTTTTGAGTATTTCTGACCTAGCTGGAAAATATGACCTACTTCGATACCACGTTTGATGACAAGTGTACCGTCACCGCATGGGCTCGGATCACCTTCAACAACGTTACGAAGATCTGCGACTTCTGGTAGATCGACATCGCGATTCCAGTTGATACCAAATAGATGCTTGCCGTCGATGTTAGCGCCAGCACTGAAGTCAGATGTTTTAGCAACCGTACGGTCAACAATCACAGGGATGTTTAAGCCAACAGGGCCAAGGGAACCAGGGCCTGCACCGATTAGATCGCGGATCTGTTCTTCTGTAGCAAATTCTAGTGGTTCAGCAACTTGTGCAAGTTTCTCTGCCTTGATCTCGTTTAACTCGTGATCACCACGAACCAATAGAGCAACAAAATCTGCTTCGCACTCTTCAGATGCTGCAACGATCAACGTTTTAACTGTTTTCTCAATTGGTTGATCAAACTGCTCAACCAATTCATCAATCGTCTTCGCATTTGGCGTATCTACTGTCGTCATCTCAACAGATGGCGCTGCTAGATCGCCTTCAGGAGATAATGCTTCAGCTAATTCTACGTTTGCTGCGTAATCGCTGACATTAGAGAACGCGATATCATCTTCACCAGAGTCAGCAAGTACGTGGAATTCGTGAGATGTTGCACCACCGATAGAGCCAGTGTCCGCAAGTACAGGGCGGAAATCCAAGCCTAGGCGGTTAAAAATGTTAGTGTAAGTTTGGTGCATTACATCGTATGTCTGTTGAAGGGACTCCTGACCTACGTGGAAAGAGTATGCGTCCTTCATGATGAATTCGCGTGAGCGCATTACGCCAAAGCGAGGGCGAATTTCGTCACGGAATTTCGTTTGGATCTGGTAAAAGTTTGCAGGAAGCTGTTTGTAGCTTTTGATCTCACGGCGGATAAGGTCAGTAATTACCTCTTCGTGTGTAGGGCCTACACAGAATTCACGGTTGTGACGATCATTAACGCGCAGTAGCTCAGGACCGTAAAGTTCCCAGCGTCCAGACTCTTCCCAAAGCTCAGCAGGCTGAATTGCTGGCATTAGAACTTCCATCGCACCGGATTTGTCCATCTCTTCGCGGACAATACGCTCAACTTTACGAAGCGTGCGAAGGCCAAGCGGCAACCAGTTATAAAGACCTGAAGCAACTTTACGAATAAGGCCCGCTCGAAGCATCAACTGGTGGCTGATGACTTCTGCATCAGATGGCGTTTCCTTAACGGTGGATATGAGATACTGGCTAGTGCGCATACTTTTACTCAATCAATTTTAAATTCGTTTCAAATCGCCACATTGTAGGTGGCTGCAGTGGTGCTGCCAAGGAAAAAACTACTCAGCAGCTGCATTTTTCAATGTAACTTCCCGTTGAGGGAATGGAATTTCTATATCGGCGGTTTGAAGTGCTTTAAATACAGCTAAATTCACTTGATATTGCACTTCAAAATAGCGGTCAGTCGGCACCCAATAACGGTAAGCAATATTGATAGAAGAATCTGCAAAGGCTTCGATGCCCACTTGTGGCGGTGATTCTTGGGAGAGTTCATCAAACTGGGCTAAGGATTGTTTGATTACGTGTATCGCAACCTCTGGATCTGCACTGTAGCTAATGCCAACAGAGGCTTCGACAACTTTATTAGCGAAAGAATTGGTTATTACTTCGCCGACGATGTGCTTGTTGGGAATTGTAATGATCTCGCCGTCTTCTGTGGCCAGTAGGGTATGTGCGAGCTTAATCTCTGTTACGACTCCAGAAATATCGTTAATCGTAATTGTATTACCGACGACAAAAGGGCGGGTCAAGATAATGGTGAAACCTGCACCATAATTGGAGAACACGCCTTGTAGAGCTAGTCCAGCACTTAGAGATACTGCGCCGATCGCTGCCACAAAAGGCGCAACGCTGATACCAAATTTACCTAAACAAATCACCAATACCATCGCTATGATTAGCAGTTTTACGGTACTGGCTATAAATAAGCTCAGGGTAACATCAACGCTATTCCTTTCGCATAGCTTAAGAGCGAACTTGCCTATTGATCGAGCGACAATCAGGCCGATCAAAAAGATGATGATTGCGCCAATTACCTGAAAACTGTAATTGACGAAAAAATCTATGACCATATTTGTTAAACGAGTAATGGTTTCTAGCTCGTTTTGAATCTCTTGCTCCATCAATAGGCCTCTTAACTAATTCGTTTCAGGCCGTCATCCTTTCAGAATCTTCGATAAAAGCAAAGAGTTCAGGCAGTTCTTTTTCACTGAATACAGGGAAGCCGTTACGCATTAATTCAGCTGCGGCTACACCTGAGCCTTCAACGAGGTTGCCGGAAAAATTACCGTCATAGATACGTTTGTTGCCGCAAGAAGGGCTTTTAGCCTTCATAAGCGCGCAAGCGACACCTTCGCGTTTGGCAATTTCTAAGGTTCTTTCAGCACCTGATAAAAACTCAGGCGTAACGTCGTTGCCATCTTGTGTCGTGATTAAAATAGGGAATTTGCACTGAGTTTCTGCTGGTGGGCGCGGTGTGCTTAAGCCACCAGCGACTTCAGGGCAGATAGGGACAAAGCGGCCTTCCTTGTGCCAACGCTGCAATGTTGGGTGGTCAATTAAGTGATGGCCGCCATCATAGCGTACGCGATCACCTAGCATGCAGGCGCTAATTAAAATCTTCTTCATGGTAGTCCATTTTTGTTGTTATTTTTTGCTGGCACATTCTACTCATGGGTAGAAGGATCGCAATCGACTAAAGTCTAGAATTTAATCGATTCTATTGATAAGGATCATGAAAATTAGGAAGGAGTGATAAATATGGGGTAGGAGGCGCTAGCTTAGATAAAGCTAGCGCATAGAAAGAGGAAATTAAGCTTCTTTCTTATCAACCATAAAGGTTGCTGTACCTGTAGCAACAACTTTATCGCCTACAGTTACGTCTGTTTTGCACTTTACGCGTCGGCGGCGTGTATCAATCTCTTCAACTGTTAGTGTTGCTTTCGCTGTATCACCAATAAATACAGGTGCACGGAACTTAATCTGTTGATCAACATAAATAGCACCCGGCCCTGGAAGCTTAGTACCTGCAACAGTAGAGATTAGCGCAGCACTAAACATGCCGTGGACAATACGCTTTTCAAATGGCGTTGTTTTAGCGTAATCATCATTTATGTGAACTGGGTTAGTGTCACCGGAAATACCCGCAAACATGCACACGTCTGCATCAGTAATGGTTTTGGCAAAGCTATCGCTCATACCTACTTCTAAATCTTCTAGGTAGTAACCGTGTAGTTCCTGCATGGGGATGTTCCTTTAAATAGAATATGCAATCTGCGCATCATAACCAAAAGAAAGCATCTCTGCCTATGTATAAAATCAGTTAGTAACAATTCGTAAGAATTAATTATCTCGGTAAATTTGGCCTGTGAATTAGGGATGCCGCATGAAACTGTCAACTTGCAATGAATTGCTGTATCTTACAGGCCAAATTTTTCTAATGGATTTGAGACCCGTTTAGCCATGATTATCAAACCAAAAATTCGCGGTTTTATTTGTACTACTACTCACCCAACTGGCTGTGCAGCCAATGTGCGTGAGCAAATCGAATACACTCAGAAGAAGGGCGCTATTGAAAATGGCCCTAAGCGTGTTCTAGTAATTGGTGCATCCAGTGGCTACGGTCTATCTTCCCGTATCGCAGCAGCATTTGGTTCGGGCGCAGCGACAATTGGTGTGTTTTTCGAAAAGCCAGGTACTGAGCGTAAAACAGGTACTGCAGGCTGGTATAACTCTGCAGCATTTGATGCAGAAGCTAAGGCAGCTGGTCTTTACTCTAAAAGCTTGAATGGCGATGCTTTCTCTCACGAAGCCAAAGAGAAAACGATTGCGCTAATTAAAGAAGAGATGAAGCAGGTTGATCTAGTTGTTTACTCTCTAGCTTCCCCTGTTCGTAAAATGCCAGATTCTGGTGAAGTTATCCGTTCTTGCCTTAAACCTATCGGTGAGCCATACAAATCTACAGCGATTGACACTAATAAAGATGTCATCATCAATGCTGAGGTTGAGCCAGCGACTGAAGAAGAGATCGCAGCGACTGTAACAGTCATGGGCGGCGAAGATTGGGAACTATGGATGGACGCGCTATCTGAAGCTGGCGTGCTAGCTGATGGTTGTAAATCTGTAGCCTACTCTTACATCGGTTCAGATATCACTTGGCCAATCTACTGGGATGGTGCACTAGGTAAAGCTAAGCAGGATCTTGATCGTGCTGCTAAAGCAATCGATAGCAAGCTTAACGCAACAGGCGGCCAAGCGAACATTGGTGTTTTGAAATCTGTTGTGACTCAGGCAAGTTCAGCAATTCCGGTTATGCCTTTGTACTTGGCAATGTGCTTTAAGGTAATGCGTGAGCAGAACCTACACGAAGGTTGCATGGAGCAGGTTCAGCGTTTATTCGATACAGGTCTATACGGCAATACAGCTGAAATGGACGATGCTAACCGTTTCCGTATGGATGACTGGGAGCTTAAAGAAGAAGTTCAGAATGCGTGCCGTGAGATCTGGCCTCAGGTGACTTCCGAGAACCTATTCGATCTTACTGATTACCAGCTTTATAAAGATGAGTTCTTGAAACTATTTGGTTTTGGCATCGACTCCGTAGATTACGAAGCAGATGTCAGTCCTGTAGCTGAATTCGATGTAAGCGATATCTAATCGTTTATACATAACAGGAAGCCAATTGGCTTCCTGTTTGCTATGCGTTGCCTCGATCGAACATCCTGTCAGAGATCGATCAGTTCTTAAAATCTAACAGTTCTACGTCAAATATAAGCACGGAGCCAGGTGTAATCACACCTGCAGATCCATTCCCATACGCCAGGTTTGATGGAATATAGAAACGGTATTTGTCGCCCGTTTCCATCAATTGTAAGCCTTCTGTCCAACCTTTAATGACTTGATTGAGACCAAACTCAATAGGCTCTCCACGATCGACAGAGCTGTCAAACACTGTGCCGTCTATCAATGTACCGTGATAATGAACTTTTACTGTGCATGTGGCGCTGGGCTTGGATGTTCCATCAGCTTTTTCGATAACCTTAAACTGCAAGCCTGAACTTGTCTGGATGACGTCCGGATCGTTTATGTTTTCAGCTAAAAACTCTTCGCCAGCTTTCTTGTTGGCTTCTGCGAGTTTTAAATTATTTTGGCGACTAGTGTAGAGAAATAAAACGATCGCCAATATTAAAAGCGGTAGTACATATTCCATAAAGGCTGTGCTCTTGAAGATGAGAAACGCTCAATCTATAGCACAGACCATTAACTGACAAGAAAGTGTTTATGTATCTGCTAAAGCAATGCTTGTAACTGCTCTTTCTCTTCCGCGCTATAGTTCTGCAGTAGAGACAGCGTTTTAGGCGGTAATCTATCGGTTTCTTTGGTTATCTGTGCAAGGTTGAAATATAGATAGTCGTGCATCCACTGCTGATAACTCTGCAACCAGTCACACATGAGTTCTTCTGTAGAGGTTTCGTCTGCAGTAAAGCCCGCCTGTAAATCTTCTTCTGTGTATAGGTAGCCCAGTTTTAGATCATGATAAGTTGGGTTGTCATTACAAAAATAATCGACAGAAACTCGATCAGCAAATTGTTTGTGCAATATGTAACTAATACGGCTGACGGATAATGGGCCGGCGTTTAGCGAGTTAATATGCTCGGTTGCTTGATGTGAAAAGGACTCAATAGTGGAATCGCTATATAGCACTGCAGCCATAATCTGGTCGATTCTAAAAACAGCTACGATCTCTTTTTTGAGTAACTTAAGGTAGCGGGTCTTCTGATTGGCTGGAAGAAACTGTTCAAGCATATCTAGGTAAAACTGATCGATGCTGGAAATGCTCGGAGCCTCTTCGAGTGCTTTAACATGCTTCTGAATCTGCTCATGAACAGGGATCTGTTCAAGTGCGTTTAGGCGCTTTGGTGTCTGTGTAACGGCGTGCATGATCGGCTCCAAATCTGTTCTTAGCAGTAAGAGTTCAGCAAAGCTAATGCCAGATTTGATAATCAATTATTTATCAGTCAGTTGGCTATAAAGTAATCAGGAATGTAGTTTGGATTAGAGGTATTGAGTTGCCGGTATTAAAACCTAGCGGCATGTAGGGTGGCAAAGAATAACCGAACACTTTGGGTTTGTTGTTACCAGTAATATGTACCATTCATTTAGCAGTGGTTTTGTTTGGTTGCTTAGATATAGAATTGAACTTTGGCTTATCAAGGTTTTGATAATTAAGGAAGCTAGATTGGATCTTAAACGGAAAGTCCCTCTGCATTTAGATGCGGCTATACTGCTTGCGATTGTGTTTGCGTGTTCTCTTGGTTTTAACCTGCTTCAGTTGTATCAGGTAGTGGAATTGAGTGAAGAGACAAGTCGGCAAGGCCTTCAGGCTTTGCTTGATCAAATGAATTTAGATGAAGCTTTGAAAAGGGTGAAGGTCTTGGAGCAGAGCTGTGAGTTGCAGGACGGCGAAACACAATAGTTTTATATGAGGCAATAAAAAGGACGCAATCGCGTCCTTTTTATATGTGTGAGGCTAGGGTGATGGGATCACTCGCTTAGCAAATTCACAGAATCTTTATCGATGTCGTAATCGTAATAAGCCATGCCTAGTTTGTTTAGGTAATCCATTCGATCAGCGCTTTTTAGATCAATTTCTGGTGCTTCTAGGCCGCATTCTTCATAAAGGCCGGCTAAATGAGCCAAATAAGCTTCGCCTTCTTTCACCATTAATAGACTCGCTGCGCCTACATCAGTTTTTACTCGGCTGTTTAGATCATCTGAAAGCGTCACTTCAAAAACTACAGGTTCTTCATCGCCTTCAATACGTACTGAGCGGTTTCTAACAGTTTGTGCGGCCCAAAAGTAAGCTAGTTCTTTACTTTGCGTTAGGAATACAGGCTCGATTGTTTCGGTATAGCTATTACCGATTGTCGCCATTGTTTGTTTGGCAGCTTGTTTAAGCGCCTTGTCGCCAGAACGATTTAACCCCTGATCTTTGATTGATTCGACCAGCGCGGAAGATGTGCCATGGTACCAAGTGTTACTAGTGGCAAAACCCTGTTCAGTTAACAGTTCTTTAGCGTCTTTAAGAAAAATAGGTGTAGTCATAATCTAAATCACTTAATCAGTTTGCAGTTGAAAGCAGTAGGGGATTCTATCCTAAAATTAAAATTGAATCCTTTGTAGCTTTCTAACTATTTGTTGCAGGTATAAAAAAGGCGACACCTTAAAAAGGGGCCGCCTTTCTATGTAAGGTTTATGCCCTAGCTAGCTAGAACATTTGCCTTAGCTAGTATTGCTTAGCTGAACTGGTTAGAAGTGTTCTTCGCACCACCAGCTTTAAGAGCGTTTTCACCAGCGTAGTATTCTTTGTGGTCATCACCTAGGTCAGAACCAGCCATGTTTTGGTGCTTAACGCATGCGATACCTTGACGGATCTCTTTACGCTGTACGCCTTCAACGTAACCAAGCATAGCTTTGTCACCGAAGTACTCTTTAGCCAAGTTATCAACAGAAAGAGCTGTTGTGTGGTAAGTAGGCAGAGTGATTAGGTGGTGGAATACGTTCGCTTCGCGAGCAGTATCAGCCTGGAACGTACGTACGCGAGCGTCAGCAGCTTCAGACAGTTCAGAACCGTCGTATTCAGCAGACATTAGGTTGTCGCGATCGTAACCAGAAACGTCTTTACCTTCAGCAGCCCATGCATCGTAAGTCTGCTGACGGAAGTTTAGAGTCCAGTTGAAAGATGGAGAGTTGTTGTAAACAAGTTTCGCATCTGGGTGTACTTTACGTACTTCGTCCATCATACCTTTGATTTCGTGAACTGTTGGTACAGCAGTCTCGATCCAAAGTAGGTCAGCACCAGCATTGATAGCTTCGATACAATCGAATACGCAACGCTCGTGGCCAGTGCCTTGACGGAACTGGTATAGACCAGAAGCTAGACGTTTAGGACGTACTAGTTTGCCGTCACGGCTGATTAGTACGTCGCCTTCTTTAGTGTCTTCTGGAGCAACTTCTTCAACGTCTAGGTAAGAGTTGTAAACGTCGCCTTGGTCGCCTGGCTCTTTAACTACAGCGATTTCTTTAGTTAGGCCAGCACCTTCAGAGTCAGTACGAGCAACGATAACACCGTCGTCAACACCTAGCTCAAGGAAAGCGTAACGTAGAGCACGTAGCTTAGAGTGGAAATCAGCGTGAGGTACAGTTACTTTACCGTCCTGGTGACCACACTGCTTCTCGTCAGCAACCTGGTTTTCGATCTGTAGGCAGCATGCGCCTGCTTCGATCATCTGCTTAGCCATTAGGTAAGTCGCTTCAGCGTTACCGAAACCAGCATCGATGTCAGCTACGATTGGCACTACGTGAGTTTCGTGGTTGTCGATCTGAGACTGGATGTCAGCTTCTAGAGCAGCATCGCCAGCTTCACGTGCTTTGTCTAGTGCACGGAATAGACCGCCTAGTTCACGAGCGTCAGCTTGACGTAGGAATGTGTATAGTTCTTCAACTAGGCCAGCAACTGCAGTTTTCTCGTGCATAGACTGGTCTGGTAGAGGACCGAAGTCAGAACGTAGAGCAGCAACCATCCAACCAGATAGGTATAGGTAACGACGCTCAGTAGAACCGAAGTGCTTCTTGATAGAGATCAGCTTCTGCTGACCAACAAAACCGTGCCAGCAGCCTAGAGACTGAGTGTACTTAGTTTTGTCTTTGTCGAACTCAGCCATGTCGCGACGCATGATACCAGCAGTGTACTTAGCGATATCTAGGCCAGTTTTGAATTTGTTCTGAGCGCGCATGCGTGCAGCAGATTCTGGGTTGATTGCGTCCCAAGGGCTACCAGCTTCAGCTTTAAGACCTGCAATGCTTTCGATGTCTTTGTTCAGTGATGACATGGTCATTCCTTCTATATTAGTTGCTAGCCAGTTTTCGGCTAACTCTTAAAAGTTTCGCAATCGATTCTAGTGCGGTTAACCCTATAATTGAAATAAATGCCTGTTATTTGCAGTATTTATCCTGTGAATAGTTCTATGGTATTATCACTGAAACACGCATGATTACGGCATTGATATGAATCTGGACAAAATCGACCTCAACCTTTTGGTGTATCTTGATATTTTGCTGCGGGAGCGTAATGTGACTCGATCCGCCAGCTTGCTTGGGATTACACAGCCCGCTATGAGTAACGGTTTGCGGCGGTTGCGTGAAACCTTTGGTGACCCACTTTTGGTTCGAACCAGTGAAGGAATGGTGCCTACTGAGCGTGCTCAATCATTGCAGCCACTGCTTAGACAGATCCTTGCATCGGTAGAACAGGTTATAGAACCAACAACAGAGTTTGATGCTAAATCAAGTGACCGAGTCTTTCGTATAATGACCAGTGACTATGGTGAGGCGACATTGTTACCCCGATTATTAAAGCGTTTGAACCGTGAAGCGCCAGATGTTGTCCTTGATATCCTCACGCCGAGTGATATGAGTTTTCTTGAAGTGGAGCAGGGTTTGGTTGATCTGGTCATCAACCGTTTTGATACTATGCCGCAATCCTTCCACCAAAAGACATTATGGAAAGATTCGTTTTCGTGTTTGTTTGCCGTAGATAATCCCATTTCCCATGATTACTGTTTGGAAACTTATATCAGGGCAAATCATGTTTGGGTGAGTAAAACCGGCATGGGAGCAGGTATGGGTATCACGCCTGAAGATACCAAGCGGCTCGGTTGGGTTGATGAGGCATTAGACTCAATTGGCTATAAGCGCCATATCTCGGTATTTACTCGACACTATCAATCAGCCGCTTTGCTTGCTTCTCAGCGTGGTCTTATCGCAACTATTCCGAGTCGTGCTGCTTCTATCCAATCTGAAAACCCCAGATTAGTAGTGAAAAAACCGCCTTTTGATATTCCGGAATTTGAGTTCAAAATGGCTTGGAGCCCATTGCTACAACATAACGCTGCTCACCGTTGGATACGCCAGGTTATCTCTGATGTGGCTTCGGTTTCCTAAAGAACGATAAGTTATAAGTGTTAATACTCTAATAAGGCGGTTTATCCGCCTTATTTTTTGCCTAATGATTCTTCAGGTACTGCGCATTCAATTGTTGGGTGGAGCATGGCTTGCTTGGTCTTCTTTGTTTGCGGTATCGAAATTAGTCCAAAAAACAGCATAAAACCAATGTACCAATTAGCAGTTAGGTAAATCTGTGAATATGAAAGGTATTGTTCTATGAAGTTGCCTTCCATTCTTGGCATATGTAAGTACATCGAATATAGGTACCAAACCAAAATTTGAATTACGATCAAATGATGAAACCATCTGAACATCGCTTTGAACTGTTCTACCAAGATAAAAGATAAGAGTAGAAAGGCTGCAGGTATGGCGATGGTTATATAATCGTGAAGCCCTAGAGTGTCACTCGCAAGGTATATAGCTATGCTGCTCAGCCATACTATTAAAGTCAGTAGTTTCATCGGAATTCCTTTTCTTTATTACGGCAATTAGGCTTGGATCCTTTGTTTCAGTCAACAGGTCAAATGCCCGAGTTAACTATTTGATTTACTTTGCATAGATACTTACAGATGTAATAGAGTAACTCCTTTAGTTTAAAAGGAGTTTAGGCATGGTGCAGCATCAACTGGAAGTCTTGATCAAATCTGAGATCCCTCTAATTGTCATCGAAAGTACCGAGGAAAATCAGGTGGTTGATATGCTGTTATCACTTAAGCCTGTATATGAAAGGCCGCTATTCAAGTGGACTTTGACCGATGGCATTCAGCGGATTGATCGTGATTTCCCTCCGCAAAAGTTATTCTCGCAACCGACCGAAGCCCTAGCGCATATTAAATCAGTTTCTACCCCTGGTGTTTATGTATTGGCAGATCTGCATCCGTTTTTGGATGAGCCTATGCATGTACGTTTATTGAAGGATATAGCGCTCAAATTTCATGAGCTAGGCCATACGTTAATCTTGCTTAGCCACGCGTTGGAAGTGCCAGTTGAGATTATGAAACTTAGCGCCAAATTAGATATCGCTCTACCTGAACGTAGGGAGATAGAAAAGATTGTCCGAGAGGAAGCGCAGAGCTGGTTAGCAAGCTCAGGCTCTAAAGTGCAAGCAAGCTCTGAAAACCTGCAACTTTTGGTCAGAAATTTAACGGGTTTAACTCGATCAGATGTTCGTCGTTTGGCAAGAAATGCCATTTTTGATGATGGTGCGATCACCGCCAGTGATATCCCTGCAATTAACGAAACGAAGTATCAGCTATTGAGTGAGCAGGGGAATATGCATTTTGAATATGACACTGCACAGTTCTCGGATATAGCCGGTTTTAACGGACTAAAAAATTGGTTAAATGAGCGAAAACCATTTTTTAATGGTGATAGTGGCGTTGGTAATTTACCCGCACCTAAAGGGATGCTGTTATTGGGCGTACAAGGTTGTGGTAAAAGCCTTGCGGCTAAAGCGGTTGCAGGTAGTTGGCATGCGCCTTTATTACGTCTTGATTTCGGTGCCCTTTATAACAAATTTTACGGTGAGACCGAGCGTAATCTTCGTGAAGCCCTACAAACCGCAGAAGTTATGGCGCCCTGTGTTCTATGGCTAGATGAGATAGAAAAAGGGATCTCATCAGGCAGTGATGAGGGCGGACCTGCGACACGTATGCTGGGTACCTTGTTGACGTGGATGGCCGAGAAAGATGCGCCTGTATTTATCGTAGCTACGGCGAATGATATTGAAGCATTACCACCAGAACTTGTACGAAAAGGGCGTTTTGATGAGATCTTCTTTGTCGACCTCCCTAATGACGATATTCGTTTTAAAATCTTTGATATTCATTTGAAACGTCAAGGAGTCGATGTTAGCAATTTTGATTTTAAGCGTTTGATCGAAGAAAGCGTTGGTTTTTCGGGTGCTGAAATTGAGCAGGCTGTTATCTCTGCTTTTTATACCGCTCATGCTCAGAATGTTGAACTTGATCAAGCTCTTCTACATGCAGAGTTGCGAAAGACTCAGCCTCTGTCCGTAGTGATGTCTGAAAAGATTGATTATCTAAGAGAGTGGGCTTCTACTCGAACTGTATCGTGTGAGTAATATTTTTTTGTTTATACATTAAATGATACAAGGCTCAGCAAATAAATTTACTGAGCCTGAGATAATTACAAAACAAATTTCTTAGTCGAAAAGCGTGTGTATTGAAGCGCTTCTGCTACTTCATTAGCTTTAGAGGTCGATGTTAATTTACTCAGAAGCACTAGCGCTGCTTGATAGCTAACTAAGCTTCCATTGGACGTAATCACATTACCGTCAATAACCACATTCTGGTCATATTGGACTTTTACATCCGGAAAGGTACGAGCAAGATCCTTTTCACCTCCAGCCCAAGTTGTGGCCTTTAATCCATCCAATAGGCCTGCCTTACCAAGTAAGAAAGCACCGGAGCAGTTACTCGCCATCCATTCGGCGTTTTTAGCAGTGTTTTTAATGAATTGGATCAATTGGCTGTTTTCGATCAGCGGGTCCATGTCGTAACTAGAGGGTACGATTAGAACATCCAGTTCAGGCGCATTACCAATCCAATAGGGGCTGTTTAGGCTTAGGCCTTCTTCAGTTGTCACTGTAGGCTTATTTATCACATTGATAACGATAGGTGTGTAATCACTAAACCATGTTTTTCTACTGGCTACGCCAAAAACTTCTAATGGTGCTGTTACATCGGATGTTAGAACACCATCAAAGACAAGGATGCCGATCTTTTTACTCTCGGCGAATGACAGTTGGCTGAAGAGCAGTAAAGCCAGAGTTGCTGCTAGACATACAAATTGCTTTCTCATTTTTAATCTCCGGAAAGTTAATTGCGACCATTTTATAGTTGGTGTAATAAGTGAAAAATATCTTGATCAGAATTTCATTGGTGAATATTGTTCATGAATGGATAAGTTCAATGTTTTAAAAACGTTTATTACTGTATGCGAGAAAGGGTCATTTGCAGCTGCTGCTGCGGTGCTTGGTACTGATGCATCTACAGTGAGTAAAGCGATAAGCCGATTAGAAAAGCAGTTAGCTTATACACTGTTTTATCGTTCTACCCGAAAGCTAACCATTACTGATGCGGGAAAGGAATATCTCGAGACGGTGAGAGCGTTACTCATAGATCTGGATGAGTGCGAGCAGCGTCTTAAATCGGGTAATGAGTCTGCAACGGGTATTTTAAAGGTAAATTTACCGGTCGCTTACGGGCGTTTATATATTGTTCCATTACTTTCTAAATTTACCAAACAGTATCCAGATATTAGCCTGCAATTGAGTTTCTCCGATGAATATGTCGATATTATCGAACGGGGAATCGACCTATCGATCCGAACAGGTACGGTATCTGATAGCCGTATGGTATTGCACAAATTGAGCCCTATGGACTTTCTTACTTGTGCATCAAGAAACTACCTTATGAAGTTCGGACCAATCGATAGTTTTCAGGATTTTGATAATCATCGATGGATACGCTTTCGCTTTAAGCAGACGGGTAAGTTAATGCCTATTTTGGCTGAAGTGGATGGGGAGACCGAAAAGCTAGATCCCAAAAACTATTTAGTGGTTGATGATGGTCAGGCGCTGGTGGATCTTTGTCGTATCGATGTCGGTGTGATGCAGGGGCCTCACTTTCTATTTAAAGACGGTTTAAGTTCTGGGGACTTAGTTTCGTTATTTCCACCTATTGAACCGGAAGGTTATGGTGTGTATTTACTCTATCCTAAGCGGGATTTTCTACCAAGTAAGGTGGTGGTATTTACAGAATTTTTAAAAGCGGAGCTAGAGAAGATGGGAGAGGGGTCGAACTTTTGTTGGTCTAGTGAAGTGGCTTATCTTAATGAGTGGGAATAGGTGCGCTGATAGTACAATATACAATCAGCGCTCCTATTCCACCTGAGAAGTTTAGTGAAGTTTCATCTTTGGTCTTACAACTTTTCCGATCTTCTCAGCAATATAAACGATCATCGCTTTGAAGAAGCCGTGAATGGCGATCTGGTGCATGCGATAAAGTGAAACATACACAATACGAGCAATTTTCCCTTCAATAAACATAGAGTTCTTTGAAAGGTTGCCCATCAAGCTGCCCACGGTACTGTAGCGGCTAAGGTTTACCAGTGAACCGTGATCTTTATAGACGAAGTTCTTAAGTGGTTTGCCTTTTTCAGTAAGAATAATATTTTTCTTAACGATTGACGCCATTTGGTGTGCTGATTGTGCACGAGGTGGCACCCAGCTACCATCTTCCTGCGCACAAGCGCAGCAATCACCAATCACGTAAATGCTATCGTCGATGCTGGATTGAAGCGTTGGTTTAACCAGAATTTGATTCGTGCGGGTTAACTCAAAGCCATAAAGATCTGCTAGGAAGTCAGGTGCTTTAACGCCTGCGGCCCAGATCATCATATCTGCTTCAATTTCCGAGCCGTCAGCCGTTTCGAAGCCATTAGCGTTCGCGGATTTGATCAACGTATCTTCACATACATCTACACCCAACGCTGCTAGCTCATCACGAGCAGAGCCGGAGATGCGAGCAGGCAGTGCAGGAAGAATACGTGGACCAGCTTCGATAAGCGTAACTTTCAGCTGCTTAGCAGTCATTTTCGGAAGGCCGTATGACTTAAGCATGTCGGTTACGTTGTAAAGCTCAGCCGCGAGCTCAACACCCGTTGCGCCTGCACCAACAATCGCGATATTTAATACGCCGTTTTCACGCTGGTTTACTCGCATAAAATTGTTAATGAGCGCGTTATGGAAACGTTCAGCTTGTTTGGCTGTATCTAGGAAGAAACAGTGATCCTTTACGCCCGGTGTTTTGAAATCATTGCTGACACTTCCGATCGCTAAAACAAGGGTGTCATATTGCAAATGTCTTTCTGGAAGGATTTGAACACCATCTTCATCAACTGTTTCAGCCAGTGTGACGGTTTTTGTGTCTTTGTTTAGGCCACAAAAAGTACCTAGTTCGAACTCATAATGGTGTTTAACCGCGTGAGCATGGTAAACAACGCCATCTGTATTTGGATCAAGCGAACCTGTGGCAACCTCATGTAATAGAGGTTTCCAGATATGGGAACGTTTTTGATCGACTAGGGTTACTTCAACTGAGGGATTTTTTCGGTAGCGGTGGCCTAGTTGGGTGACGAGCTCAAGGCCGCCAGCGCCCCCGCCAATCACAAGAATCTTGTGTGGCTCCGTTGGGTTTGTCATTGTTTTAATCCTCAAAAAATATGGGATTAGTAGCTGCAAAAACTATTAATCCTATATTTTCTGATAGTCGTACTCTGATCTTGATGTAGGCAAAAGTAAATAGAAAGAACTAGAAACGGCGCTAAAGAATTAGCACCGCTTCGTCTTAAAGTGGGAGAGGCATACTCGACTTATTGATTAAATGCGGCCGCCAGTAGTTGTTGTGTGTATTCAGCTTTAGGTGATGCAAAGATTGCTTGGGCATCACCTTGTTCGACGATATCTCCATGGCGCATCACTATTAGCTTATGGCTTAGCGCTTTTACAACGGCTAAATCATGGCTGATAAACAGATAAGTTAAACCATATTTTTCTTGAAGGTTACGCAATAGTTCCACGATCTGCTTTTGTACGGTGCGATCTAGTGCAGAAGTAGGCTCATCTAAAACGATAAGTTCAGGTTTCAGTACCAACGCACGTGCGATGGCGATACGCTGCCGTTGACCCCCAGAGAACTCATGCGGATAGCGATGCCTACTTTCAGGATCGATGCCAACCTCTTGTAGTACTTCAATAATCGCTTGTTCGTGTTCCGCTTTAGATTCTGGCTGATGAATATCGAGTCCTTCGGCAATGATCTCAGCAATAGACATGCGCGGACTCAAGCTGCCGAACGGGTCCTGAAAAACTATCTGCATCCGTTTACGTAAAGGTTTAACCGCTTTTTGATCTAAAGGTGCAAGAGCGGTCTGATCAAACGTGATTTCGCCTTCACTACGCTGCAGTTTCAAAATGGCGAGGCCTAATGTGGTTTTTCCTGAGCCGGATTCTCCCACAATGCCAAGTGTTTCACCGCGGTTAACAGACAGGTCGATGCTGTTTACCGCTTTAATATGGTCTACGGTCTTTTTGAAAAAGCCTTTTGTAATAGGGAACCAGACTTTTAATTTGTCTGTTTCTAGCAAACGCTCTTGCGCGCATTGAACAATAGCAGGATTACCTGATGGTTCCGCATCTAACAGCGTTTGTGTGTAAGGGTGTTGTGGTTGTGCAAACAGTTGAGCCGTTGGAGCAGATTCGACTTGCTCACCTTTATACATAACACAGACATGATGCGCGTAACGACGAACAATATTAAGGTCATGCGTAATCAGCAAAATCGCCATGCCCAGTTTTTCTTGCAGAGACTTTAGTAACTCCAGAATCTGTTCCTGAATTGTTACATCAAGTGCTGTGGTTGGCTCGTCTGCGATAAGCAGTTCAGGATCGTTGGCGAGTGCCATCGCGATCATTACACGTTGACGTTGACCGCCTGACAGTTCATGAGGGTAGCTATTTAAGCGTTTCTCAGGCTCAGGGATGCCAACTAAATCAAGTAGTTCAAGAATTCGAGATCGCGCTTGTTTACCAGTCATCCCTCTATGCAGAAGTAGAGTTTCCCCTATCTGTTTCTGAATTGTGTGTAGCGGGTTGAGCGACGTCATTGGTTCCTGAAAGATAACGCTGATCTTATCGCCACGTAACTGCCGCATCTGATTTTCGTTATAGTTCAGCAGATCTTGGCCATCATAGTGAATTTCACCGCTAGGGTGACTTGCTTTAGGGTAGGGGAGTAAACGCAGAACGGACATTGCGGATACGGATTTGCCAGAGCCTGATTCTCCCACCAATGCAAGAGTTTCACCCTTCGGTATATCAAAGCTAACTTGTTTCACTGCTTCTACTGCAGCTTCACTACCCTGATCAAAAGTGACGGATAGGTTGCGAATACTTAATAGCGGAGACGTCATGACACTTTCCTTGGGTCGAAGGCGTCACGTACAGCTTCACCTATAAAGATTAGAAGGGTAAGCATCAATGCAAGGCTACAGAAAGCCGTGATACCTAACCATGGCGCATGAAGGTTTGTTTTACCTTGAGCAACTAATTCACCCAATGATGGACTGCCTGGAGGCAGGCCAAAGCCCAAGAAATCCAGAGCGGTCAACGTAACAACAGATCCATTAAAGATAAATGGCATAAAGGTCAGCGTCGCCACCATGGCATTAGGAAGAATATGGCGGAACATGATCATGCGGTTATTTAAGCCAAGCGCACGGGCAGCGCGAACATATTCGAGATTACGACCACGTAAAAATTCGGCACGTACGACATCAACCAGCTGCATCCAAGAGAACAGAAGCATAATACCTAATAGCCACCAGAAATTTGGCTCAACAATGCTGGCTAAAATGATCAGTAAGAACAAAACCGGAAGACCAGACCAGATCTCGATAAAGCGTTGGAAGAAAAGGTCAACTTTACCGCCGTAGTAGCCCTGAATAGCACCAGCAACCACACCGATCACTGAACTTGCTAAAGTCAAAACTACGGCAAATAGGATTGAGATCCTAAAGCCGTATATGACACGAGCAAGTACATCACGAGCTTGATCATCTGTGCCTAGCAGGTTATCCATTGTTGGGGGTGATGGGGCAGGTACAGGAAGATCGTAATTGATCGTGCTGTAGTTGTACTTAATCAGCGGCCAGATAATCCAGCCTTGTCCTTCATTATGTATAAGGTCTTGGATATAGGGATCTTTGAAATCTGCTGGGCTTTCAAATTCTCCCCCAAAGGTTAGTTCGGTGTAATCAACTGCGACAGGGAAATATAGATCGCCCTTATATGACACTACCAGTGGATCGTCATTCGCAATAATCTCTGCAAATAACGATAGGATAAATAGCGTGCTAAAGATCCATAGAGACCAATAGCCGCGTTTGTTTTTACGGAAGTTTTCGATCCTGCGTTGATTGAGAGGGCTGAGTTTATTAACTAATACACCCATGATTAAAGCTCCCTGCTTTCAAAGTCTATTCTCGGGTCTACCAGTACATAAGTAATGTCACTGATCAATTTAAGTAATAAACCGATAAGGGTGAAGATATACAGGGTACCAAAGATAACAGGGTAATCACGGTTGATTACCGCCTCATAACCTAGCAGTCCAATGCCATCAAGGGAGAAGATGACCTCAATCAGCATAGAGCCGGTAAAGAAGATTGAGATCAGCGCTGCAGGCATACCAGCAATGATGATAAGCATAGCGTTACGGAAGACGTGACCATAAAGGACTTTCTTTTCGGAAAGGCCTTTAGCACGTGCCGTAAGCACATATTGCTTGTTGATCTCATCTAGAAATGAGTTTTTGGTTAGCATCGTTAATGTCGCAAAACTGCCGATAACAGTTGCGATAACTGGTAGGGTGATGTGCCAGAAGTAATCTTTAATCTGGCCCCACAAACTTAATTCATCAAAGTTAGGTGACGTCAGTCCTCGAAGTGGGAACCAGTCTAACCAAGTGCCGCCTGCGAAGATGACGATCAGTAAAATCGCAAATAGGAAGTTTGGAATGGCGTAGCCAACGATTATTGCGGTACTGGTCCAGACATCAAAAGGGGTGCCGTCTTTAACCGCTTTACGTATACCTAAAGGAATGGAAACAGCGTAAGTAATCAATGTCGCCCAAAGGCCTAAGGAGATAGAGACCGGTAGTTTTTCGATGATTAAATCGACTACTGATTTGTCACTAAATAAGCTATTTCCAAAATCGAAAACGGCGTAATTTTTTAGCATCTGCCAAAAGCGTTCGTGAGCGGGTTTATCAAAACCGTATAGCGCTTCGATCTCTTTTACTAATTCTGGGTCTAAGCCTCTCGCACCACGATAGCTACTGTCACCACCATTCGCGCTGCTTGCTTCGGTTGTTAGGTCATTTTGTGCGCCACTGACTCGAGCCGTCGCACCGACATTGATGCCTTCCAATTGAGCAATCGTTTGCTCAACGGGGCCGCCAGGGGCTGCTTGAACAATGATAAAGTTGATCGTCAGAATTCCTATCAAGGTAGGAATGATCAAAAGTAAACGCCTTAGGATATACGCAGCCATTATTTAGCGTCCTCGGATGGTTTGATCCACCAAGTATCAAAACCTAGATTGTATTTAGGGCGAGTGCTCGGCATTTCAAATTTATCCCAATAAGCCACTCTATATTTATTAATATGGTATTGAGGTATAACGTAATGATTCCATTGCAGCACCCGATCAAGGGCACGAGTTCGTAAAACCAACTGCTCACGATCAGGGGATTGAATAAGCTGGTCTACTAGGTAATCAACCGCTGGATTTTTGATTCCGATGAGATTACGGCTGCCTTCAACATCAGCACCAGAGGAATGCCAGTAATCACGTTGTTCATTACCCGGTGAGGAGGATTGACCAAATCCGCTTACAACTACGTCAAAATCATACTTACGCAGGCGGCTGATGTATTGTGAAACATCAACTAAACGAATGCTTGAGTGAATACCCAATCGTTCCAAGTTACGAATAAAGGGAGCGACTACTCGTTCGAAAGCAGGTGAATAAAGCAGCATTTCGATTTTAAGTGGTTCGCCAGTCTCTTTGTGGACTAACTTACCTTGTTTAAAGATCCATCCGGCTTGTTGAAGTAGGCGTTTAGCTTGACGCAGCTCGGTATAGATTCGGCCATTACCACTGGTTTCAGGAGCACGATAAACTTGAGTAAATACCTCGGTAGGGATTTGGTCACGAATAGGCTCAAGTATCTCGATCTCTTTCTCGGTTGGCAGGCTAGTAGCGGCCATCTCCGAGTTGGAGAAAAAACTATGGGTACGGGTATAGGCGTTGTAAAAGATGTTTCTATTGGTCCATTCGAAATCAAATGCTAGCGCTAGTGCTTGTCTAACACGCGGGTCTTCAAATTGCGGTCGTCGAGTGTTTAGGACGAAGGCTTGCATACCCGTTGGGTTTTCATGACCTAACTCTTTGACAATTATTTTGCCTGAATCTACTGCAGACCCTGTATAGCTAGTAGCCCAGCGCTTTGATGAATTTTCTTGACGGAAATCGTATTCACCAGCTTTAAAAGCTTCCATTGCTACCGTGTTATCTCTGTAGTAATCGTAGGTCAGAAATTCAATATTATGACGACCTCTATTAACGGGTAGGTCTTTACCCCAGTAATCAGGGCTTAGCTTATAGGTGATACTACGTCCGGCATCAAAACTATCGATCGTGTATGAACCAGAGGCCACCGGAATATCTAAACTCGGTTTTTGGAAATCTCTATCTTTCCAAAAATGTTTAGGCAAAATTGCAATTTCACCAACGATAAGGGCTAACTCACGGTTAAGGTTGTTGCGGAAATTAAATTTAACTCGGTGAGGATTAAGTGCTTCAACTGATTCGATGTCGGAATAATAGGCTTTGTAGAAAGGCGCGCCTTTAGATCTCAGGGTTTCTAAACTGAAAACCACGTCTTCCGCAGTAATAGGGTGGCCGTCACTAAATTTTGCTTCAGGGCGTATATTAAAAATAATCCAGCTACGATCAGCTGGTACTTCTAGCGATTCAGCAACGAGGCCATATAGGGAAAAAGGTTCGTCTTGAGCTTTACCAAGTAAACTATCGTAGAGGAGGCCAAGCCCGTCAGCAGGGGTTCCTTTGACGATGAAGTTATTAAAGCTATCAAATGTTCCCAAAGCAGATTGAATGGCTTTGCCGCCTTTGGGTGCATCAGGGTTCACATAATCAAAGTGCTTAAAGTTGGCAGGGTATTTAAGGTCGCCATGCATTGCAATGCCGTGGCTCGAAGTAACCGCATCTGCCAATAGAGGTGCAGGAGTAAGGAAACTGGAAAGGCACAACCAAATACTTAATTTGCGTAGAGAAGAGCAAGTACGAGGTTTGAGTGTAAGCAATCTAAGGTTCCTTCTTAACGTAAATTATCTTTTATATCAGTGACCTTTGCTGGGTTCCAGTAAAAGCCACTGATAAGACTGTTCCTTAGCTTTTTTGTTCAAATTGTTCGGACAATTCAGTTAGCTGATTATGGAGGTGCTTACGCTTAACTTTGGCGTCGACGAGTTGCTGATATTGATGTTGTAGGAACGTTAGTTTTTCCTCATTGCCATCAGCTAGGCCTTTTATTAGGTCTTGATCCATCCACTTTTGAATGCGTTTATAAAGAATGACTTTAAACGCAATTGCAGTGACTGTCGCAAAAACAATAATAAAAATACTTGTTGCGTCCATGAATCAGTCGTCCTGAATTAGTGTGCTCGGGTAACATCTACATACAAGGTCAGATGTTGACCAGGGCGAATATACTTAGCTTTGTTGATCTTATTCCAACGTAATATATCCGCCACATTAACATTAAATTTGTTGGCGATAACAGAAAGCGAATCACCTTGGCGTACCTTGTAACCCACTTTACGGATTACTTGGCGATCAGTTTCATTTAGCGCGGTTTGTGTTGGTTTGCTCCAAATAACTAGTTTCTTGCCAACTCGTAATGGGTCACCTGGTGCCATGCTGTTCCAACGTGCTAACTGGCGTACACCGACGTTGTAACGGTTGGCAATGCTCCAAAAACTATCACCTGACTGGACCGTGTGATGCTTTTGTTGGCGATCAGTTGTACGTGAAATGGTTTTCTGTCTTTCAGCATGACGTTGTTGCTGACTAAGAACGTACTCAGTTGCATGCTTGCTTGCGGTTGGTATAAGCAGCATTTTACCTGCACGGATATTGTTACCACTAATTTTGTTGGTCGAACGGATGAGGTTTACTGAAGTTTTATATTTGTTAGCAATGGCAATTAATGAGTCTCCAGACTGAATTTTGTGACGTACCCACTTAACGCGTTGGTCGCTCGGTAGCTCTTTAAGTGCTTTGGTAAATTGTTCAGCGTTCTCTACTGGGACTAGTAAACGATGTGGTCCTTCCGGAGCTGTTGCCCAGCGGTTAAATCCTGGATTTAAAAGGTACAATTCCTTTGTACTGATATTCGCCATAGATGCTGCTTGGGCAATATCAATTTGGCTACCTGTTTCTACCACCCTGAAATGAGGTTTGTTTGGGATTGGCTGTAGAGTTAAGCCGTAATACTCTGAGTTTTTAACAACTGCAGCTACAGCCAAAAATCTAGGGACATAAGCCATGGTTTCTTTTGGTAGATTGAGGGACCAGTAGTCGGTTGGTTTATCTTTTTGCTTGTTACGCTTAATTGCTTTAGATACGTTGCCACCGCCTGCGTTATAAGCTGCTAGGGCAAGTAACCAGTCTCCGTCAAAGCGTTTATGTAGTTTTTTTAAGTACGTGTAGGCAGCATCAGTTGAATTCAAAATATCTCGGCGTCCGTCGTACCACCAGTTTTGTTTTAGGCCAAAATACTTACCAGTAGAAGGAATGAATTGCCATGGTCCTGCTGCTCGGCCATGAGAGTAGGCAAATGGATCGTACGCACTCTCGATGATTGGAAGCAGGGCCAATTCGACAGGGACGCCACGTTCAATCGCACTGTTTAGAATATGGTGATAATAAGGCGCTGCGCGTTTTACCACGCGTGCCATATGGTTAGGGTGTTTCTTATACCACTTAAGCTGAGTTTGAACTCTTGGGTTATCTAAATGCAGATCCATCTGCATGTGAGTACGTGTGACTTCCCATAAATCCGTTGGGATGGCTTCAGTCTTCTCTTCAGGTGATAAGGTGTTATTGGCTTGAGAAGGCTGATTATCTATCCCTGTGTTAGAAGGAATAGTGTTTTTTTCGGTAACGGATTGGCAACCGCTTAATACAACGCCTGCTGCTATAGATAGCAGGACCGATTTAGAAGATGAAAACATGGTGCTCCGATGCTTAGGAGGTAACGGAACCTGCGAACAAGCCCTATACGACTCAGGCTTGCAGAGCAATTGAAGCACGAGGCAATGATTACAGGCATGCTGGTCGCCTGTCGAAAATCATTAACGAAGTGATTCGGTTGCTCTGCAAGCCCCGTAGGGTGGACTCTAAAATGACCATCTACTTTGTCAGTCAGCTTGAAAAGGTCTAGACATTTCGCTGTACTGACTTTCGCGTATCTGGTCATTTTATAGCCCACTGAGAACGTATGAGGTTTATTCGCAGGTTCCCAAA
Source organism: Neptuniibacter sp. QD48_11 (assembly GCF_047778095.1). Lineage (GTDB taxonomy): Bacteria > Pseudomonadota > Gammaproteobacteria > Pseudomonadales > Balneatricaceae > Neptuniibacter. Next base: position 1,978,562 of record NZ_CP180551.1, on the reverse strand, counting down.
TCGATCCATTCTATCAGTGGCCCTTTATGGGTCAAGGTTTCTCTGGAAAAGCTAGAAAATCAACAAATTAAAATTGATTCTTCCATTCTCTTATAGCTGCAAACACTGCTTCTTGGTCTAACTCTGTCTGATGAGTGAATTGCTTTGCAGCACTAATGACGCTTGCCTGATCTGAACGCATAAAAGGGTTAATACGTTTTTCTTGAGCAATCGATGATGGCAATGTTGGGCGATCAGAATTACGAAGCGAAGTGCATTGGTTAATTGCATCTTTAACATCTGCATTGTCAGGTTCGACTGCCTCTGCAAAGGCTAGATTAGCCAATGAATATTCATGTGTGCAGTAAACTTCGGTGTTATCTGGCAATGAATGGAAATGATTCATCGCTGCTAACATCTGTTGTGGCGTGCCTTCAAACAAACGCCCGCACCCCGCTAAAAATAGCGTATCACCGCAGAATAGCTGAGGTTGCTCAGTGCTAGAAAAGTAGCTGATATGGTCGAGTGTATGTCCAGGTATCTCTTTAATGACAAGCTTTTTCCCCCATAGATCAAGAGTGTCGTTTTCCTTAAGGGGATTGGTTATACCTGAGAAAGGAGAGTTATGAGGCCCATAAACAGGAACTTGATATCTGTCCGTAAGTTCTTTTACTCCGTCGGTATGATCGTAGTGGTGGTGTGTGATTAATATGGTGTCCAGTTCAAGGCTATTATCATTAAGGTATGCGATAACCGGAGCTGCATCACCTGGATCGACCACAGCGACTTTCTGGCTGTCAGGAAGCTTAAGGAGCCAAATATAATTATCAGAGAAAGCAGGAATTGGAGTAACGCTAAACATTTGACCGCCTCTATCAAGTGAAAGGAAAACCTTCATTTGCAGTGTTATAAAAGAAATATAATACTGCTTATATTACATTGGGCCAGTTCTAATTAGACAAAATTATGGCAAATAAGATGAGTCGCTCTTTAGAAGCTCAGCTTCCACATATTATGGCTTGGTTTGATACAGAATTAGGTCAAGAGCTTCTTCAAGCTGAAAGGGATACTGTAGAGCGTGTGATTGGTGCTCTGTTTGGCATGCACTTGGTACAGTTTTCAGTAGATAGTCGGATTACTTTATTTGAAAGTAGTCCAGTTACTCACTGTTTCTCTGTTATTCCCAAGCTTGGATTAGGTGTTGGCGATAATTGCATTGTCGCTGAAAATACTGAGATACCTTTAGCTCATGAAAGCGTTGATGTAGTGCTTCTTCATCATGCATTAGATTTTACTGATTCCCCACATCAAGTCTTAAGGGAAGCTTCTAGAATTCTCAGACCTGGTGGGCATGTCGTCATTGTGGGATTCAATCCGGTAAGTTCTTGGGGGCTTTATCGACTGACAAAGCGAAAGAGTGATGTGCCGCCTTGGAGTGGTCGATTCCTTAGCCATAAAAGGCTATCTGACTGGTTAAAACTTTTAGAATTAACTGAACTGCGTCAACTTTCAGGTTATTATCGCGCTCCTTTCACTAAGGCCAAATGGCGAAGTCGTTTTAGGCTAGTTGAAAGTGTTGCTAGGCGTTTACCCGGCCATACGGGTGCTTTTTCTGTTTTGTTGGCGCGTAAAGACATTGCTGGAATGACTCCGCTGCGCTCTGGTTGGGGATTAAGAAGGCTTATTACTCTGCCAGTCGCGGAACCTACTACCCGAAAATCATTAAGGAAAGTTTGTGAAGATCGTTGAAATATTCACTGATGGTGCGTGTAAAGGAAACCCTGGGCCAGGAGGATGGGGGGCCGTTATGCGTTATGGGGACGCTGAAAAACAACTTTGGGGTGGTGAGCAGGATACAACTAATAATCGCATGGAGTTATTAGCTGCAATTAAAGCGCTTGAAACACTTAATCGTCCTTGTGAAGTTATTCTAACAACAGACTCTCAGTATGTCCGACAAGGCATAACTGAATGGATTGATGGTTGGAAGAAGCGTGGTTGGAAAAACTCACAGAAAAAACCAGTTAAAAATGCAGATTTATGGCAGCGCTTAGACAAAGCTACCGAGCCTCATTCAATCGATTGGCGTTGGGTAAAGGGACATAGTGGTCATCCTGAAAATGAACTGGCCGATCAATTGGCTAACCGTGGCGTCGAAGAGTTAGGCTAACAAAACTATAGCTTTGCTGAAGTGCTCTCCGTCTGCGCACTCTAAACTACAAATTACTGTTGTGTGTTATTTGTACAAATGACTGCTATGCTGGGTAGAAAGGAGGCTCCCTATGCTAAAGCGGATTGCGTTTACTTCAGGACTTATTTTACTCGCAGCTAATCTTTCAGCTGGCGAAATGTACATGTGGGTAGACAGTGAGGGCGTAAGGCACTTTAGTGATCGACCACCACAGAGAGGTGAAAAAGCTCAAGTAAGAGGTGAGGTTACTACTGATGTATTAAGGGTTGATAGACGACCACCTAAGCCTCCGGTCGCTGCAAACAATAGTTCTGGTAGTACCAGTAAGAAACCTTCAGCCCCAGAAAAACCAAAAAATGAGATAGAAGCTGAAGGTAATCAGGCCGAAAAAACAGAATAAGCCTGTCTCAACTGAAGAAAAATATTAGGAGATCGTTTTACGATCCCCATTGTCTTACTCTGCCTACATCAAGATGCACAAAGTTACTGCGTGTATATAGACCTACACCTCCAGACTTCATGCTCAATGCAGCTCGTTGAAGATCTTTCACATCGACACCCGGAATGCGAATATCAATGGCTTTACCCTGCATGTGTAAGCTCTTTTTAGCTACTTTTCCGCTTTTACTGCTCAACATGGCATTGGTCTTAGGTGAGCGATAGGCAGATATAACGTGAATAGGTTTATGTTCCCCGAATGTTTGTTGCAGATCATGCAGTAACATAATTAGCTGTTGGTTCATTGGGTGAACTTGATCTGTTCTGTGATCGCGCAATAGGTGATCAAGTGCACCAAGGCTGTCTTTTTGAAAGCTACCTTCGGTGAAGAATGTACTATTTAACGCTTCGCCAGTGTGGAGGTTTACCAATGATAGCGAATGGTCTTTAGGCTTATGTATATTGGCGAATGCTGCAGATGGCATAGCGCTTAACGCTGATAAACCACCTAGGGCTTTTAAAAATTTACGACGTGTCGGGGAGGGGATAGCAATAGAATCTTTCTGATCGGTCATTAGGTATCAATACATCTGAAAAAGAAATGATTATGCCCGATCAAATATTTGTTTGTATATAAATTGACCAGTTATCTGCATGAATTATTCTTGAGTATATTATGAGCAACTTGATTAATTTTGACGTGCATCTGTGCTTAGGAGTGCTTCTTTTAGTCGTGTTAGGTCATATCTATCACGTTTATATAGGTCGTGACGGAAGTTTAAATCACCGTCCTGATCGATAAACGCAGTCCAATAAGTTACATGTAATGGGATCGGGTCTAACAAACGTATGTGTTTAGTTTTCTCTTGTTCAAATAATGGATCTAGTTTGCTGCTATTCCAACCTTGTGTCATCCGTATAAGTTGATCTGCAAGTTGGCGTGGTTGCTCAACTCGAATGCATCCTGAACTAAAAGCGCGCTTAGATTCATTAAAAAGGCGTTTAGCTGAAGTGTCGTGGAGATAGACTGAATAAGGGCCGGAGGTCAGGAATTTCACACTACCAAGCGTGTTCGATGAACTTGGCGCTTCCCAAAAGCGTTGATAGTTTTCACCTTTATATAGTTTGTCGTAATCGATATCTTCAGCAGCGATAAAGCGTTTGTTATTGCCCCAGCCAGTGACTAGGTTCAGTCTCGCTTTCTTTAGAAAACTTGGGTCTTTCTGAAGTTCAGGCACGATATCTTTATAGGCGATACTCTTAGGCACGTGCCAAGAGGGGTTGATTACAATACGGTTAACTTCTGTTTGGAATATTGGGGTTTTCCTTTTTTTCTTACCCACGATGGTCTTCATGCTTAGGATTGATTTGCCTTGCTCAATCAGGTGTAGTCTAAAGTCAGGCACATTGACTTGTATGTAGCGATCAGTGTTTGGTTGGAACTGCTGCAGTCGAAGAATATTTACGTATAACTGATCCGCTCTTTTATGAAGAGAAACATTTAGAGTACGTCTTGTTTCAGGGCCTGCGATACCATCAATTTTGGCGCCGTGCCTTTTCTGGAATCTTTCCAATGCTTCATGCAACTCTATGTCAAAAAGTGGGTCTGAAATGGATGAACAGTTTGCTGATGAAAGATCACCTAGTGTAATGAGCTTTTCACGAATCATCGGTACATGTGGGTGGGTGTCGCCAAATCTTAGTAATGGCCCTCTTGGAATGGTTTTCCATTGCTGAGTATCTGCTAGAGCGAGGTATTTCTCATATTCTTTTTGTAAGATTTCGATTTGGCTTATGTCGCTTGTAAGATGCTTTACATCTTTGGCGTTAGATAGAGGTTTTAATAAGTCAGCTGAAGTTTCTGGAACGGAATTTAGCTTTGCTGCCTTTAGCGGAGATGTTGCAGCTAATTCCATACTTTGACATAGCGAGGCATAGGAGCCAAGCAAGACCATTACTAAAGCAAGTAAATACTGCATAACTAGCCTCCTGCTTCTATGTCTATCCTGCCGCATCCGTCAGCGACAAAATGAAGGGGGTTTTTTAATTACAGGCCCAGATTAGATAATCTTCAAGTTGAGAACGTGAAGGTTTTTCAAGGGGGAGGATAGTCGATATAGCCTGAATTAAGGCTGAAGAGCACTCAGTTGGGTGCATAATTCTGAGTGTCTTCGAAGCGAGGGGTGGATATTACTTCTTTTTGTTTTTACGTTGTTCCTTTAAGGCTTCGTCGTTTTTGTAGTACTCATCTTCATAGTACTGACCTGTAATTTCTAAACGCTTTTCAATCCAGCGGTTATAACGCGACCAAATGAAAAAGCCAGGTGTCATCAACACCATGACGCCAACCATCATGCCTGCGCCTGCATATTTGGGCGGAACTTGCTGAATGGCCCAGTCAAGAAAACCTAGTTTATAGCCTGCGTAATACCACAAAATTAAGCCTGCGAAACCAATGCCAGCTGCTAAATGGTGGAGTTTAGTATTTTTGTTCGATTTTTCTTCTGTCATGTTTTCTTGTAGCGGTGTATACGCAAGCTCGGCAAATAAGGTTCGGGGTCGATAATTACATCACTCCGAAGCTGCCGTTTGCGTTGATCGGGGGGTGTAAAGGAGGGGGTATTATATTCCGGAAAAGCCTCTTCTGCATCTAAAGGGAAAAATAAAGGAAGCGGGCAGTTACGAGCTTTTCTTATGAGTTTGTCTTTATCTTTCCAAACGATATTTGCTCGCATCACTGGAACTTGATTTTGTAACTGTACTAGCACTTCATTGCTTGGGATTTTGCTTAGTGCTTGAAGCTGAAGCTGGATATGCAATTGATTAGTATCCATAGCTAGCAGACGTTGCTCAGCTTCTTTAATCGAAACTTTCTTTAAGCTTCTGCCACTACTGTACCAGCTAAAGGTTACTTTGTTTGGACGCTTTTCAAGTAGAGGTATTTGGCGGTAACACTGTTTTAAATTTACGCGCGCCATGCCTTGTTGCTGAAGTGCTAAATTAAGTTCTTCGGCGCGTTTGTAGATAATTGGGTTTGGGTCCCCGTGAGCTTCACGAAATTGTCTCACGCTAGTTTGAAAATTTTGCTTATGAGTATTGAGCTGGTGGATCAGCGGAATGATATGGGAAGGTACGCCAATGAGGCCGTATAAGTTTTCAGTGCGCCGGCCATCACCACCGGCTGAATGCCATATATTGGTGATGGTGTTTATAGCGCCTGTTAATGTAGATCCCTGTTGATCATCACTAAGCAACCAATATCTACAGTCATTTTGCTGCAGCTGAGTGCTTAGTGATTTTTGGGCTTGGTTTAATCGATCAAAAGCTTGTGTGAGTGCAATGATCCCTTTGCTCATTACTTAAGCTTCTTGTGGTTCTTCAACTTGTTGTTTACGCAGTTTCGCTTGGCTTTCGAAAATCTGTCGAGCCAAAATCATACGGCAGTTTTCAGGCATTTTGATGAACTCGACGCTGGTTAGGTGACTACCATCTCCCATGGAATCACTTCTTAGGCATTGCGCATAGAGCAAAAGACCAATGCATGAGTCTGGGAATACGAGTTTGATAGACAAGAATGCATCTTTTGCAATGGCTTCGCAGTGTCGGAATTGCAATCCACCTTCTGATAGATTGACTTCTTGGATAGCGCTTTGACCCACAGTCATCTCTGTTGAGGCGATTGCTTGGGCGATGCGTTCAATCTTGTTGTGCATTACTGTTAGCAAGGTTGCTACATTGCTATCTTTTTCAGCCACTTTGCGTAATAGGTGGCTGCTGTCACTATCAAGCTCTTGAAGTTGGCTAAGCAGCAAAAAGTTTGGCGAAACATCGAACTGAGTAGGGCTGGGATGATCTGAAATCTCAGATTCTGAAATGATCTTCAGTTCTAAAGAAACGTGTTGGTCAATACGGAAATACTGACGGCGTTCTTGTTCCTGCATGTCTTGCCCTCAAAGTGATATTGCATAGATAGCTTGGAGTATATGAATAAACGCGTACAAAAGCACCTATGATTGAATTATTTTAGTTGTTCAAAATGTAAGGTCTAAAAAGAAACTATTGTTTTATTAACAGTAAGTTAAGACTTGTTGTTATTATAAAAGTTCAGTTTGATATCATTTTTACACGCTTGATCTTATGTGGTTTAATCGCCACATGTTTAAGCCCTTATCTATATTTATTGGATTGCGTTATACGGCAGCTAAACGCAATAACCATTTCATCTCCTTTATCTCTTTAGCCTCGATGTTGGGGCTGATGTTAGGTGTGGCTGCATTAATTATTGTCCTTTCTGTAATGAATGGCTTCGATCGAGAGTTGAAACAGCGCATTCTCGGTATGGTCCCGCATGCATCAATCAGTGGTTATGGCAAATCTATTGAAGATTGGCCTGTGCTGGTGGAATCGTTGGAGCGAAACCCTCGTGTGATTGCTGCTGCACCCTTCATTCAAGCGCAAGGGATGTTGACCAGCCGTGGTGTTGTTCGTGGAGCGCTTATCAATGGCATCGATCCAGCTGAAGAGGCTGACGTTTCAATTCTTGGCGACCATATCCAATCAGGCACGCTTGATGTTTTAAATCAGCAACGATTTGGGATCGTTTTAGGTAATCTTTTAGCTCGCTACTTAGGCGTTAAGGTCGGCGATAAAGTTACCTTGGTTTTGCCGGAAGCATCTGTCAGTGTTGCGGGGGTAGTTCCAAGGTTAAAACGATTTACTGTGGTTGGGATTTTCGAAGTGGGTGCTGAGTTAGATGCAAATTTGGCTTATATCCATATTAAAGATGCTGCAAAAATTAAGCGATTGGGCGAAGGGGTTGATGGTATTCGCCTTAAATTTGATGATTTATTTGATGCTCCAAAAGCTGTCAGAGAAATTGCAGCGGGCCTTCAAGGTTACTACCGAACCAACGATTGGACACGTACACACGGGAATCTATTTCAAGCGATTCAGCTAGAGAAACGCATGATTGGTCTTTTGTTATTCTTAATTGTGCTTGTAGCAGCTTTCAATATTGTTTCCACCCTCGTTATGGTCGTTACAGACAAAAAAGCTGATGTGGCCATACTTAGAACCTTAGGTGCTACACCTGGAAGAATTATGCGTATCTTTATGGTGCAAGGCACGGTGATCGGTATTTTAGGAACCCTAATGGGTACAGTTTTAGGTGTTACGTTAGCGCTGAATGTTGCTGATATCATTGGTTGGGTCGAATCAACTTTTGCGATTCAGTTCTTAGATCCGAATGTCTACTTTATCAGTCAATTCCCTTCTGATTTGCAATGGCCTGACGTAGGTATCATTACAGGCACGGCACTCATGATTAGTTTCCTTGCAACGATTTACCCTGCTTGGAGAGCATCCAAAACAGATCCTGCTGAGGCGCTACGATATGAGTAATCAAGAAATTGTATTGCAGGCGGCAGGGGTTTCTAAATGCTACAGCGATGCTGGTCGAGATGTTGAAGTCCTAAAGGATTTAGACTTTGCTCTTCATAAAGGTGAACAGCTAGCCATTATAGGCTCATCAGGTTCAGGTAAAAGTACGTTGCTTAATATCCTTGGCGGTTTGGATAAGCCTACGCAGGGCAATGTGATCATTAACGGTCATGATCTACATGCAGGTTCCGAAGCTAAGCGTGCGCAAGTAAGGAATGAAACCTTGGGTTTTGTATACCAGTTTCATCATCTTCTTCCGGAATTTACTGCATTGGAAAATGCCTCTATGCCTTTGCTGATGAGAGATCAATCCATTACTGAGGTAAAAGAGCAAGCGCAAGCTGTGCTTGAGTCGGTAGGGTTAGGCGAGCGATTGCATCATAAGCCTGCACAATTAAGTGGTGGTGAAAGGCAGCGTGTGGCAATAGCGCGAGCGCTGATCGGGAAGCCAGCAGTTGTACTGATGGATGAGCCTACGGGTAATCTAGATCGAACAACAGCTGAAAGTGTTCAGGAGCTAATCGATAATCTTAATCAAGAATATGATATAGCTTTTGCGCTGGTAACACATGATCCTGAGTTAGCCCGTAAAACGGGTAGGGTATTAGAGTTAATCGATGGTAAGCTAATTGAAAAAGGGTGACATAACGTCACCCTTTTTTATTGTTCTCTATTCTGGTTATTTTGTGCGTTTAGCTCTGTCTTTCCAGCTTTTACCGACATGCCAAGCCCAGAAGCCTTGGACTGTTAGATAGCCGAGTATACCGAAGACAATCCCGCAGATTACCGAACCAAACAGTAGGGGCCACCAAACCAAGGATAAGCTGTTTTGGATGAAATCCATGCTCATCTCGAAATCGATCTGTTGGTTAGGATCTCCAATAAGGAAATCTCCAACTAGATATGTGAAATAAAATATTGGCGGCATAGTTAATGGGTTGGTAATCCAAACCAAGCCAACAGAAATTGGAAGATTGCTTCGGATCATTACCGCAAGAATTGCAGCCACTATCATTTGCATAGGGATCGGCAAAAAAGCGCAAAACAAACCCACTAAAAAGGCACGTGAAACTGATTTTCTATTAAGGTGCCAAAGGTTTGGTTCGTGGATGTGACTGCCAAGCCAGCTAAGATGTTTGTGCTGCTTTAGCTTATCTTCATTGGGCATGTATTTTTTTATAAGTTTGCGCGGCATCTTCTTATTTACTTATTATGGGCTAGCAAACGGGATGAAGGCTTATTATGCCCCTTACGTTCAGTTAAGCCAAGGAAACTAAAGCATGAGATCAAGGATGATCACTATTGCTGTTGGTTTTGCGGTAGCACTATTGCAGCCGCAATTACTACCAGTAACATTTTCAATCGCTATTGTGACAGTTATAGCACCTCTGCTGATTTTAGCTCCGTGTATCAGATCATCTCACTTGAGTTTTTTCCTCCTCAGTTTTCTCTATGTGAATCTGTGGGGTGTTGTCCAGCTTGATCAACGTTTACCGGAATCTTTTAAACGCACAGACTGGAAATTACAGGGCGTCATAACCGATATACCTAGATATCAACAGGGCGTTGTAAGGTTTTTAGTAGATGTCGACGAGATTCAAGCGGTACAAGGGACAAGTACTGAAGAAAATTTAGAGGTTAATCGACTTAGCCTTGCTTGGTATAACCCTGATTTAACACTTTCGCTGGGTGATCGTGTTGAGTTAACTGCTAGGCTCAAACCTCCACATGGTCTAGTTAATCCTGCTGGCTTCGATTATGAGCGTTGGTTGTTAGCTAGAGGCATTGATGCAACTGGCTACGTCCGTGGTCAAGTTGATGTTCTTTCAGAAGCTAATAGTTGGGTCAGTCTTGCTCGAATATGGATTAATGAATCCATACAAACCCAATTTGAAACCCAGCAGACGATAGCTATGTTTCAAGCATTAACGACGGGAACTAAATCGATGCTGGAAGCTCATGATTGGAATCTGTTGAAACATAGTGGTGTTGTACATCTAGCGGTGATTAGTGGGTTACACATTGGCTTTATGGCATTCTGCGGCTGGTGGTTCGGAAGGCTGGCTGGTGTTGTGTTTTATGGCATCAGCTTTCAGCACCAATTCCCCTATTTCGGCGCATTAATCTTAGCGGGTTTTTATCTATTGATATCAGGCGTGGGTATACCTGCACAACGCGCTTTTATTATGTTGCTGGTCTTATTGTTCACTGGTAGCAGAATGTTTTATCTGGATCATTGGACAAGATGGTGGATAGCTTTTGTCGTGGTTCTTTTTTTCAATCCTCTGTCTTTTTTTGAGATAGGGTTCTGGCTATCTTTTTTGGCTGTTGCTTTGCTTATTTGGATATCTCAATTTTCGCGTGGATGGCGAATGGCTTTGAACCTTCAGTTTATGTTGATGATAGGTATGCTGCCTATCTACCTGTTTTACTTTTCAGGTGTGTCGGTGATAGCACCATTTTTTAATCTGATCGCCATACCGTTTTTTTCAGTGCTTGTTCCATTCTTATTCCTGCATCTTGGGCTTACTTCTATCGGTATAGATATGCTAATTCCATTACTGAATGGTATGTCAGATCTGTTTTGGTGGTCGGTCGAGTTGAACCAAAAGATTGAAATAGGTTATTGGCAGTTAGATGCCCCGAACGTTGTTGTTTTGTTTTTAGTGGTGCTGGTTGCATCATGTTTGTTGTTGCTGAGATTGTCGTTGCCTTCATCGGTGGTATTGCTGCTGTTGTTGCCTGCAATTGTCGGTTCGAGTTCTAAGTATAAGGACGACTCTGATTTTAGGGTTTGGGTTTACGATGTAGGGCAAGGCTTAGCTGTTAGAGTACAGGTCGGGGAGTATCAATTACTTTATGATACTGGGCCATCTTATCGCTCTGGTGGAACTGCATATGAAAGGGCGGTTTTGCCAGATTTTGAGAAGGCAAATATTGATTCAATCGATCATCTTATTCTAAGTCACAGTGATAATGACCATGCAGGAGGCGCTGCAGCTGTATTTGATTCCATCAAGGTGGATAGGGTAACAACATCTTATCGATATAAGAATGCAGAGGCTTGCACCGCAAGCCGTGGTTGGCAGGTGAATGGGGTTAAGTTTACATTTCTTGCAGGAGCGGAAGGTGCGAATGAAAACGATCGTTCCTGTGTATTAATGATAGAGTCGCCGAATTGTCGGTTGTTATTACCAGGGGATATAGGTGCTCAAAAAGAACTTGAACTAATCCCTAAAGTTGCGCCAAGTATTGATTGGTTAGTCGCTTCGCACCATGGAAGTAAAACCTCTTCATCGTCTGCATTTATCAACTCAATTAAGCCTTCAAATATCATCTTTAGTTCTGGTTATGCGAACGCTTTTGGGCATCCTCATCCTGATGTTGTGCAGAGATTTGTCGATAGAGGGGTGAAAACCTATGAGACTGCCAAAGATGGTGCCATTATGCTAATTGCTGATGCCCATGAAGGGTGTAAAACAATAACAATGAGAGAGGATGAAAAACGATTCTGGAGATCGTTTTAATCTCTGTGATAGAGTACGCGCAGTCAAAGGAGAAATTACTGTGTTTGAGCTTTTACAATCTGGTGGTTGGATAATGATTCCAATCGTTATCTGCTCGGTTATAGCGTTAGCAATCTGTTTAGAGCGTTTTTGGACTTTGCGTGCAGATCGAGTGGCACCTCCAGGTCTATTGGCAGAAGTTTGGACCTTAATAAAGCAGCGCAATATCACGGCAGAAAGGCTAAAAGATTTAAAGCGTAGTAGTCCTCTAGGTCAGATTTTGGTGGCTGGTTTGAATAATGCCTCTCATGGTCGAGAGATTATGAAAGAAAGTATTCAAGAAGCTGCTGGCCAAGTTGTACACGATTTAGAGCGTTTTCTAAACCCGCTTGGAACTATTGCTGCCATTACGCCTTTACTCGGATTGTTAGGTACGGTGATCGGTATGATTAAGGTTTTTACTGAGATCATGATCCACGGTACAGGTAATACCAGCCTTCTTGCTGGCGGAATCTCAGAAGCACTGATTACTACAGCGGCAGGTTTAACGATCGCAATTCCTGCGCTTATATTTCATCGCTATTTTCAACGCCGAATTGATTCCTTGGTTATTACTATGGAGCAAGAAACGGTAAAACTTATTGAAGTGATGCACGGTGAGCGTGACATCGACGTCGAGTAGGTAAGCGCATGAAATTCCCCCGCCAACGGGTTGAAGAGGTTAATGTCAATTTAACACCATTAATTGATGTGGTGTTTTTGCTATTAATCTTTTTTATGGTTTCAACTACCTTCACTAAAGAAACGCATCTTGACGTTGATCTACCAGAGGCTTCTGGCGAATCAGTCGTCAAAGAGATCGAAGTTCTAGAGATCTTGATTACTGATGAAGGGCATTACAGCGTAAATGGTAAGGCTCTAGTCAACACACAGGCGAAGACGCTTCGACGCGCTTTACAAGAGTTAGCGGGTGATGATCGCGAAATGCCATTGGTTATCACTGCTGACGCTAAGACTCCACATCAAGCTGTTGTCACAGCGATGAATGTTTCTGGACAGCTAGGGTTTAGCAAATTGAGTATCACTACTCAGGAGCCTGACGCTCAATGAGTTGGTTAGAAGGGCGTTGGTACTCTGAAAAGCCTGCTCCTTGTGTTTTAAAGCCCTTTAGTTCCCTTTATAAGTTTCTAGCTAAGAGAAAAAAAGGCGCTGATTTGCAGCAGGTATGGGTAGCGCCTGTACCTGTTATTATTGTTGGAAACATCAATGTAGGCGGAACAGGTAAGACACCGCTAACGATAAGTTTGGTCGAGAGATTGAAGCAGGAAGGCTATAAGCCTGGCATCATCAGTCGCGGCTATAAGTCCAAGGCGACACAGTTCCCTTTTGATGTAACTACTGCAGATTCACCAGAATTATCAGGTGATGAGCCTTTTATGTTGGCTAAGCGTTGCCGATGTCCCGTTATTATCGATCCTAACCGTCCTAATGCCGCAAAATACCTTCTAGATAATTACGAATGTGATCTCATTATTAGTGATGATGGATTGCAGCATTACCGATTAGATCGAGATATTGAGATTGCTGTTATTGATGGCAAACGCGGCTTGGGTAATAGGGCATTAATGCCTGCAGGTCCCCTAAGAGAGGAGCCCGACCGGCTCTGTAGTGTTGATCTTATTGTCAGTAATGGGCGCTTGCAGAATAAGATTGCTGAAGCAGCAACAATAGAAGAGATGTTCCTTCAGCCTGCAGCGATAGTAAACTGCTTAACGGATGAAGAGTTGGCATTGGAAGTATTACGCAGCAAACAAGTACATGCTGTTGCAGGGATTGGTAATCCTCAGCGTTTTTTTAATACGCTTGAGCAAGAACTTCAAGTAACTGTTATTCCTCATGCTAAGCCCGATCATTCGTTTTATACTGTTGAGGATTTTCAGTTTGGTGATGACTACCCAGTGATCATGACAGAGAAAGATGCGGTCAAAGTTACTGAGTTCGCACAGTCGCACTGTTGGTATTTACAAATTAAAGCGCAGTTGCCAGAGAGTTTTTATACGCAACTGCTAGATAAATTAAAGATTGCTATAGCTAATAAAGGTAAAACACAAAATGGATAAGAAGTTGTTGGATATTCTGGTATGCCCAGTAGCCAAAACGCCTTTGGAATACAATGAGAGCACAAATGAGCTTTTCTCTAAAGCGAGTGGGTTAGCTTATCCAATTCGTGACGATATCCCTGTGTTGCTTGAAACTGAAGCGCGTGAGCTAACCGCAGAAGAGCGCGAGCAGGATTAAGTTATGGGCTTTTCTGTCATTATACCGGCCCGCTATGCCTCGACTCGCTTTCCGGGTAAGCCGTTAGCTGATCTTAACGGTAAGCCAATGGTGCAGCATGTTTACGAGCGTGCCTGCGAAAGTGAAGCGGATCGTGTTCTTATTGCCACAGACGACCAGCGAATCGCTGATGTAGCTCAGTCATTTGGGGCTGAAGTTTGTATGACTTCATCAGACCATCCTTCTGGTACAGATCGCTTGCAGCAGGTTGTTAGTGACTTGGGTTATTACGCTGATGATATTGTCGTAAATGTACAAGGTGATGAGCCGTTAGTGCCTGCTCGAATTATTAATCAGGTTGCGCATAACCTTCGTGCTGAACCTGAAGCTAGTATTTCTACGCTTAGCGAACCAATCACAGATATCGAAAGTTTGCTCAATCCGAATGTTGTTAAAGTGGTTAGTGATGTTCGGGGTATGGCGCTTTATTTTAGTCGTGCGCCAATTCCATGGCCTCGCAATAGTTTTGCGGAAGACGCGAACCGGAATGTGATGCCAGAAGGTTTTGCATGGCAGAGACATATCGGCATTTATGCATACCGTGTCAAACTGCTAAACGATTTTGTTAAGTGGCCTCCAGTGCCGATAGAAGAGACAGAGTGTCTTGAGCAACTTCGTGCAATGTGGAATGGTGCTCGAATTCATGTGGCGGAAGCTGATGAACAGCCACCAGCGGGCGTAGATACTCCAGAAGATTTAGAGCGACTTCGTCGATTATTTTAGGTTTTCTTATCAAACGTTACAGCCAAGTATGGAGTGAAACATCTTCGTATTTGGCTGTTTTGTCTCTATATAAATTCTTCCATCTTTTGAGGCGTATTGTTCGCTTTCTCAGCGTTAACGCTTCTATATTTCCTGCAACTTTACAGCTCTTTTATCATTCTTCTAAATCCAAACTATCAAGTGATTCTTTATAGATCGAATTCATAAATACCCGTATTATGAGTTGCATTAATGTAAGTGATAATCATTAGTGTTTGCTGATTTAGAATTCGCCAATGTTGCTATTGCAGACACTAAAGTGAAAGGTTTTTTCATGATTTAGGAGAGTCACATGTATAAGAAGTTAGTCATGGCATCGATTGCCTGTTTATCAGTAGCCGGATGTTCAATGGGTAAGGTTTCTGAAGAACCTAAGCCGACGTTGGTGTTTGTGCATGGCGCGCATCTGACAGGAGAGTCTTGGGCAAAAGTAATTGAGCCGCTTAAAAGCGAGGGTTATAAAACATTAGCTGTAGATCTGCCTGGGCGAAATGACAGTCAAGATCCGAAAGAGGTCACTTTATCAGTATCGTCAAAGGCTTTGTGCCAGGCTATGAGTGAGGTGAAAGGTTCGGTTTCTTTGGTTGCTCATAGCCAAGGAGGTGCGGTTGTGAATCATGCGCTATCTCTCTGTGGTACAAATCAAATTCAATCGATTGCCTATATAGCCGCAGTAGCGCCATTAAAAGGGGCAAAACCTTTTGGATTATTGAGCAAAGAAGACGATGAGAATTACTTTAGCGCTGTAGAGTACGATAAAAAGTCGGGCTGGCTGAAGATAAAAGATCCTCAAGCTTTTGCTGGGGTGTTTACGTTTTCTAGCTCTGATTCAGTTAAGGAAGAGGTGTTAGCTTTAGCGGTTAATGAGCCTGCAGCTATCGCGGATGGTACAGTTGAATATGCCAATGAAACCTTTTCAAAATTGAAAAAGTTATATGTTTATACTGAGCATGACAAAATTATATCTCTTTCTTCTCAGCAAAAAATCGGCGCTAGTATTAAACCAGATGTTGAGGTGGTCATGGAAACGGGGCATCTGCCTATGCTAACTAAGCCTGAGGGTTTGGTAAAAGTTCTAGATGGCTTTGTTTCAAATAATAGGTAGTTTTTATTAAACTCATCTGCCGCGCAGGTATTTCCAGCTTGCGCGGCTTTCATTTGTTGCTTTTGTATCGCTACCTTTCCAATAAGCTAGCTTGCTAGTCGTAATTCCACTTTCTCTAGACCCTCTATCACTTCTTTGCTTTAACTATTTTGGAATAATGGGATAATTGCTAAAAATTAAGCCCTTAAATAATGAGTTGGTGGGAGTTAGTTAGGCCGATGGGTAAAAAAGTCTCCGTTTTGTTTGTGTGTTTGGGGAATATTTGTCGCTCACCAACCGCGCATGGCGTTTTTCAGGCAAAAGTTTTAGAGCAGGGTTTGGCTGGTGATATTCAGATCGATTCGGCTGGAACAGCGGCTTATCACGTGGGTAATCCACCTGATTCTCGTTCTGCAAAAGCAGCTAAACGACGCGGCTATGACTTGAGCTCGTTAAGGGCTCGTCAGGCAGTTACCGCTGATTTCGCTCAGTTTGATTATATTCTTGCTATGGACACTCAAAACTTGCGTGATCTGCAAGCGATATCTCCCACTAACTATCAAGGAAGGCTGTGCTTGTTTTTGGATTATGCAGGCATGAGCTCCGCTGATGTTCCAGATCCTTACTATGATGGTGAAGCTGGTTTCGAGCATGTTCTGGATCTTGTGGAATCAGCATCAGACGGTCTTCTACAGCATATAAAGAAGGAATTAAGTTAATGGCTTGGCAGAAAGAGGCTGACCTTACGGCGCATAATAGTTTTGGCTTCAAAGCTATTGCTGAGCATTACACGCAAGTCCAAACCGTTGAAGAATTAGAATCTGCGTTAGGTGACGTTGAAGCTAATAACTGGCCTCTATTGGTTTTAGGTGGTGGCAGTAATCTAGTGTTACGTGATCGAATTCCTGGTGCAGTTATCTCTGTTGGAATAACAGGGGTGAAGGTGCTGGCTGATGATGGTGATCAAGCAATAGTCGAAGTCGGTGCTGGTGAAAACTGGCATTCATTTATTGGTCGTCTACTAGAGATGGGGCTGCATGGCCTAGAAAACTTAGCGCTTATACCAGGTTCAGTTGGTGCGGCACCTGTACAAAATATTGGTGCTTACGGTGTTGAGTTAAAAGACTGCTTCCACAGTCTGACGGCTTATGATCGCAAGAATAAAGAGCTGGTTCAGATTAATCGTGAAGAATGTCAGTTTGGATATCGGGACAGTATCTTTAAATCCGCAGAACATGGTCGTTATCTTATCTGGAGTGTTAGGTTTTCTTTAACCAGTACTTTTACTCCGCAACTAGCGTACCGTGGTTTGGCTGATGTTCTTAGTGCCAAGGGTATTGATCAGCCGACAGCCTTAGATGTGTACACTGCCGTTTGCGATATTCGCAGCTCTAAGCTTCCAGTACCTTCGGTGATAGGTAATGCCGGTAGTTTCTTTGAAAACCCTGTGATCAGTAATGCGCAATTCGATACGCTAAAGACTAAGTTCCCAAATATTGTTGGGTATCCAGATGGGGATGAGCATCATAAAGTTGCAGCTGGCTGGCTGATTGATCAGTTGGGCTGGAAGGGACATAAAGGCGATGGGGTTGGTGTATACGATAAACAAGCTCTAGTGTTGGTCAATCTAGGGGAGGGTGATGCCGATCGTTTGTTAACCTTAGCTTCAGATATAAAAGCTTCAGTGAAGCGGCAGTATGATATAGATCTGCATATAGAGCCTCGAATATATCCTTGTTAGTTTGAGTATGCTTGAATGTCTAAAAAGGCGACCCATTGGGTCGCCTTTTTATTTGCATGTCTTTAGGTTTAGGTTGCAGATATGTATGTCGTCATTATTCTTTAGTTTTAGTGCTAAACAATAAGATTGTCGACAATCCTGCTTGTTTACCGCGTATTTACTGATTTCTTTAAGTTTTTATTGATCTGGATTGTGCTTATAAATAGGCGTATCAGCCTTTTGTATTAGATTAAACAGAGATATTCTCAGTTAAAGTGTGTCTACACATTTGAGAAAGTGTCTACAATAAATAGTGTTTCGACAAATAATTCCTCGTAGAAGGAAGCTAATAACAAGAAACCATAAAAATCGCTTTCAGTGTCTACAATTCGTTAACTTATGGGAAAGAGGCCAGAGTGCATGACTTATAGAGCAGAATATTCTAAGTCTATTGAGGCGCCAGAAGAGTTTTGGAAAGAAAAGGCGCAAGATCTGAAATGGTTTAAAGTACCTGAAAAGATTCTATCGAAAGATGAGAACGGTATTGATCGTTGGTTTGCTGATGGCGAGATGAATACTGCCTATCTTGCATTGGATTACCATGTGGAAAATGGTCGTGCTGATACTACAGCGATCATCTACGATTCCCCGGTTACAGGTCAGAAACGTAAAATTAGTTACCTAGAGCTAAGAGATGAGGTGGCTAAATTTGCAGGTGTTCTTAAATCTCAAGGCGTTGAGAAGGGCGATCGTGTAGTTATTTACATGCCGATGATCCCTGAAGCGGTTGTTGCAATGCTTGCAGTGGCGCGTTTAGGTGCAATTCATTCTGTTGTATTTGGTGGTTTCGCACCTCAAGAGCTGGCTGTTCGTATTGATGATGCAGAACCTAAAGTGATTGTTTCTGCTTCTTGCGGTATTGAGATCGCTAAAGTGATTGAATATAAGCCAATGCTTGATAAGGCTATTGAAAAATCAGCTCACAAGCCTGATGCATGTGTCATTCTTCAGCGTCCGCAGATTGAGGCTTCACTAGTAGAGGGGCGAGATCTTGATTGGAATGAGGCGATGGCGTCTGCAGAACCTGCTGAATGCGTACCAGTAAAAGGTACTGATCCGCTGTATATTCTTTATACCTCGGGTACTACAGGTAAGCCTAAAGGTGTTGTTCGTGATAATGGCGGTCATGCCGTTGCCATGAAGTATTCGATGAAAGCTATCTACAACGTAGAAGCTGGAGATGTATTCTGGGCTGCTTCAGATGTCGGCTGGGTAGTAGGTCACTCTTATATTGTTTATGGGCCTCTACTAGCTGGTTGCTCAACGATTGTTTACGAAGGTAAGCCTGTACGCACACCGGATGCCGGTGCGTTCTGGCGAGTATGCGAAGAGTACAAAGCTAAAGTGCTTTTCTCTGCGCCAACTGCATTCCGTGCGATTAAGAAAGAAGATCCAGAAGGAGAGCTGGTTAAAAACTACGACCTTTCAAATCTACAGTCAGTATTTATGGCGGGTGAGCGTCTTGATCCGCCAACTTATCACTGGACTATGGAAACGACAGGTAAACCAGTTATCGACCATTGGTGGCAGACTGAAACCGGTTGGGCTATCTGTGGCAATATGACAGGTATTGAAACGCTGCCACCAAAAGCGGGCTCTGCAACAGTGCCAATTTCGGGCTTTAATGTGCAGATTTTAGATGCTGAAGGTAATGAGCTTCCAGCGGGAGAGCAGGGCTCTATTGCTGTTAAGCTTCCATTGCCACCGAGTTGCTTCCCAACTGTTTGGGGTGATTTTGAGCGTTATCGTTCAAGCTATCTGTCTGATTATCCAGGTTACTACTGCTCTGGCGATGGTGGCTACAAAGATGAAGATGGTTATGTTTTCATCATGGGTCGTACAGATGACGTAATTAACGTTGCGGGTCATCGTCTGTCTACCGGTGAAATGGAAGAGATTGTTGCGGGACATCAGGCCGTAGCTGAATGCGCCGTAATTGGTGTAAATGATCCACTAAAAGGTCAGCAGCCAATTGGCTTTGTGTTGCTTAAAAATGGCGTAGAAATTGACGAAGCTGATCTTGAAGCAGAGTTGGTTGCGCTGGTACGTAAAGAGATTGGCGCTGTGGCTTGCTTTAAGCGTGCAGTAGTCGTTGATCGTTTACCAAAAACACGTTCTGGTAAGATTTTACGTAAATTGATGCGTCAAATTTCTGCTGGTGAAGATTATGCTGTTCCATCAACGATCGATGATCCGACAAGTTTGTCAGTCATGGAAGAGGTTATGGAAAGAAATGGTTTGGTTGGTATCTAAATCGAATTAGATAACAGTAGAAACTAAAAAAGCCGTCTGATAGTCAGATGGCTTTTTTGTTGTTAGGGCTAGGGCCTCTAGGATTATTGTTTGGTTTCTGACTTAGAGACTTTATTGAGAATCCAGTCTAGAGCGCAGGTTGGCAGTAAGCGCTTAAGAATGCCGAAGAGCCATGTGGGTGTAGTTACATAATAGCGAGGTCGAGGCTTTAAGCTGGTCAATGCGTGATAGAGCGCTTTATAAACGGCTTCAGGCCCGAGAGTGAAAGGGTCCTTGCTGTAATCGCTATTGGTTTTTGCAAGTCGAGCTTCCACTGCATTATAGGTGTCTCTATGGAAGCTATTTTCTCTGTCGATATTTTTCTTAAAAGCAGAGAATGCATTAGCACGGAATTGGCTTTCAATTGGGCCGGGTTCAATCAAGCTTATATAGATGTTGCTACCATCTAATTCTTGTCTTAGCGTGTCTGTCAGGCCTTCTAATGCAAATTTGGAGGCATTGTATGCGCCTCGATACTGCATTGTGATGATGCCTAGTACTGAGCTATTTTGAATTATGCGCCCATGGTTTTGCTGGCGCATAAGCTTGAGTACTTTGCAGGTTAGCTCGTGTGTACCAAATAAATTGGTCTCGAATTGCTCGCGTAAGGTGTCTCTGCTCAGGTCTTCAACTGCGCCAGGTTGGCCGTAAGCACCGTTATTGAAAAGGGCGTCCAGTTTGCCATCTGTTTGGCTTAAAACCCATTCAAGTGCTTCGTCGATAGAACTGCTGTCATTTAGGTCTAACTTTATGCTTCTCAGTCCCTCTGCAGTTAAGCGTTCGACATCTTCTTGTTTACGGGCTGTTGCAAAGACTTTGAAGCCAGCATCGTGTAGCTCTTTGGCGCAGTAGTATCCAATACCAGATGAGCAGCCAGTAATGAGTATGGAATGCATAGATGACTCTTAGGAAGTAGTTAAAGTTGGAAATTAATCTTAACTTGATTTTAGGCTTAGCTTTATGATTTTTAATGGTTTTTTATATTAATGGTGAATTTTGCCTGAAAAATACATTTTATCAGCTAACCTAAATAAGGTCGGAATTAATTCCAAAGTACCATACATGTCAAAGCGTGACCTACCTATTATCTGACTGTACATACCTTTCAATAACAAAAAACAGAGGAAAAGCATTATGTGGACTAAGCCTGCTTACACTGATTTGCGTATCGGTTTTGAAGTTACTATGTACTTCGCAAACCGTTAATAGCAAAGCTGTTACGTATTTTTAAATTACCCCGGCTATATGTCGGGGTAATTTATCTTGGAAGGACCCAAATCCCGTTCGAGGATTTTTCAAAGCAACTTTTCTTATGCGATCCTGCCTTTTTCCTGATATTTTACTGCAGGATGTCGACGGTAAATAAGTAGAAGAATAACAATGAAAGTACAAGTATTAGGCTCTGCCGCTGGTGGCGGTTTCCCTCAGTGGAACTGTAACTGCAAAAACTGCACAGGTGTTCGTGCAGGTACAATTAATGCAAAACCACGCACTCAATCTTCAATCACTGTAAGTGCAGATGGTGAAAACTGGATTCTTTTCAACACATCTCCAGATATTCGTGAGCAGCTAGCTAACTTTGGTCCTATGCAGCCTAACCGCTCAATTCGTGATACGGGTATCTCTGCGATCGTATATATGGATAGCCAAATTGACCACACGACAGGTTTATTAATGTTGCGTGAGGGTTGTCCGCATAACATTTGGTGTACAGAGATGGTTGAGCAGGACCTGACTACAGGTTTCCCTGTTTTTAATATGCTTAAGCATTGGAATGGCGGTAATAACATCAACCGCATCCCAATCGGTGAAAATGACAATACTTTTGTCATTCCTCAAGTGCCTGAGCTTAAGCTTACTGCTGTGCCGCTACTAAGTAGTGCGCCTCCTTATTCTCCTCACAGAGATGACCCGCACCCAGGTGATAATATCGGTATTCAAATCGAAGACACGCGTACGGGTAAAAAATTGTTCTATGCGCCTGGTCTTGGTCAGATCGAGCCTCATTTGCGCGCTTATATGGAATCTGCAGATGTATTGTTGGTTGACGGTACTATCTGGCAGGAAGATGAGCTTATCGTTACCGGTGTAGGTGATAAGTTGGGTGTTGCAATGGGTCATCTGCCTCAGTCTGGTGAGGGTGGCATGATTGAGTATCTAGATACGTTGGATAACCCGCGTAAGATTCTCATCCACATCAATAATACCAACCCGATCTTAGATGAAGATTCTCCTGAGCGTGCAGAAGTAGAATCTCATGATATCGAAATTGCTTACGATGGAATGTCGATCGAGCTTTAATTTCGGGAAGTGTGTAGAGGTTAATATAAAAAATGAGTAGTGCAGAAGATAAGCAGCCTTTAACGCGTGATGAATTTGAAAAGGCTCTAAGAGCTAAAGGTGATTTCTACCATACGCAGCACCCTTACCATATTGCTATGTATGAAGGTAAATCTACGCCTGAGCAGATCCGTGGTTGGGTAGCTAACCGTTTTTACTATCAGATTAGCATTCCTGTAAAAGATGCTGCGATTATGGCTAACTGCCCAGATCGTGAAGTGCGACGTCATTGGGTACAGCGTGTACTTGATCATGATGGTTTTGAGGGCGCAGAGGGCGGTATTGAGGCTTGGTTGCGTTTAGGCGAAGCTGTAGGTATGACTCGTGAAGAGATACTATCTGGTGAGCATGTTTTGCCTGGTGTTCGCTTTGCGGTAGATGCGTATATTAATTTTGCCCGCCGTGCGACTTGGCAAGAAGCTGCGAGTTCCTCTTTAACTGAGCTATTTGCGCCGACGATCCACCAAAATCGATTGGATACCTGGCCGGGTCATTACCCATGGATTAAAGAAGATGGTTATCAGTATTTCCGTAACCGTCTGACCGAAGCGCGTCGTGATGTGGTACACGGTCTAGATATTACGCTTGATCATTATAAAACGCGTGAACAGCAGGATCGTATGTTAGAGATTCTTCAGTTCAAGCTTGATGTTCTGTGGACTATGCTGGACGCCATGACTATGGCCTATGAGTATGAACGTGCACCTTATCACACAGTAACTGATCAGAAGGTTTATCACCGAGGATTGTTTAATGACTGATGCGGTGGTTTTTGTGGCATCGGATGTGCCTGTGCTGAACAATATGTTTCGCTTTCAGTGGGAGAAGGCTCAGGATTGTTATGTTCTGCTTTATCCTGAAGGTATGATTCAGTTAAATGGACCTGCTGGCGAAATAATGGCGCTGGTTGATGGTGAGCGTGACGCTGCGAAAATTATCGCAGAATTGGAAGTGAAGTTTTCTGATGCTGGCGACCTTTCTGGCGATGTTCTTGAGTTTCTGACTGAAGCGAAAAAGCAAGGCTGGTTAGCTTAAAGATCTACCTGCCTCTTGGTGTGCAAGGGGCGGGACCCTTTCTAAATTTATTCCTACATATCTTTTACTTACCTGTTATAGGTCATCTTTTTTGTGCGTTTATTTGGTGCTTTGGTAGTAGTTCATTGCTACCATTTAAGTCTGCACAAACTAGCTGTCGAGAGTGATGATAGCTATAGTTGATAATAATAATTTGTGAAAGATTTTATGACTTCTTCCTCTTGTAACGGCTCTCCTTCACGACCAAATATTGGTCATCCTGTAGAAAAAACTCACGGTCGTCCTTTGTGGTTGTTAGCGGAGCTAACTTATAAATGTCCGTTGCAGTGTCCGTATTGTTCTAATCCTCTGGATTTTGCTGATTTTGGCGGTGAATTAACAACGCAACAATGGTTGGATGTATTTCAGCAGGGAAGGGAGTTAGGCGCTGTACAGCTTGGTTTTTCGGGTGGTGAGCCTCTCGTGCGTCAGGACCTTATCGAGTTGATCGGTGGTGCGCATGAAATGGGTTATTACACCAACTTGATTACATCGGGTGTTGGTCTTAATGAGCGCAAGATGGCTGAATTTCACAAAGCGGGCTTGGATCATATTCAAGTTAGCTTTCAGGCTAGCGACGAATCCGTAAATAATATGGTGGCTGGTTCTCAAAAAGCATTCCAGCAAAAGCTTAAAATGGCTAGAGAAGTTAAAGCGCAGGGTTACCCTATGGTGCTTAACTTCGTGACTCATCGTCATAATATTGATCGTATCGATAAAATTATTGAGCTATGCGTAGAGCTTGAAGCTGATTATGTTGAGCTTGCTACCTGTCAATACTACGGTTGGGCTTTCGAGAATGTGGAGCAATTGCTGCCAACTCAAGCGCAACTCGAGCGAGCTGAACGTATTACTAATGAGTACCGTGAAAAATTAGCAGCTCAAGGTAATCCTATTAAGTTAATTTTTGTTACGCCGGATTATTATGAAGAGCGCCCTAAAGGTTGTATGAATGGTTGGGGTCAGGTTTTCTTAACCGTTACACCGGATGGTAAGGCTTTGCCTTGTCATAGTGCGCGAATGCTGCCGCTAGATTTCCCAAATGTTAAAGAGATGACTTTGCAGCAAATTTGGGATGATAGCCCTGGGTTCAATTATTTCCGCGGTGATGACTGGATGAAAGAGCCGTGTCGTAGTTGTGATGAAAAGGATAAAGATTTTGGTGGCTGTCATTGTCAGGCTTATATGCTTACAGGTGATATGCATAATGCAGATCCTGTCTGTTCTAAGTCTGAGCATCACCATAAGATCGTTGAGGCTAGGCAAAACGCTGAGAAAGTCGTAAATAATCCCGATGATTTCGTCTACCGGAATGATCGTAACTCTCGGGTGTTTGCAAAAGGTTAATCTTAATCGCCATGCCGAATTCAAATTCACCTGGCTTTTGGTCTTCATCTCTGTCAGAAGCTGATGCTATTAGTGCTGGTATTGAATATAGTCAGTTACAGCTAAGTCAAAAAGGTGATCTTTATTGGGTTGAGCAGCGACCAAATGAGGGAGGTCGTTGCTGTATCTGCTTTGAATCAGAATCTGAATCTGGTGTTCATCATGAATTAACGCCATCCGAGTTTAGTGTTCAAAGTAAAGTCTATGAGTATGGTGGTCGAGGCTGGTGTTTGCTTGATGATGAGTTGGTGTTTGTTAATGCTAGTGATCAGCAAGTTTACAGGCAGAGTCTTAGCGGGTCTTGTGATGTTATCCAAGTAACTAACCAGTCTAATACGCGGTATATCGAGCCTATATGGGATAAAACCCGAGATCGCTTGATTGCCATTCAAGAGGTTCATGCTGACGCTGGTGTTATAAATCGAATCGTTGCGATCAGTTTGTTTGATGGCTCGGTAGAGGTTTTGGTCGAGGGTGCAGATTTTTATAGCTATCCAGTGATTAATCCGCAGGGATCTGTACTTGCATTTGTTAGCTGGAATCATCCTCATCAGCCGTGGACTTCAACTCAATTCTCCTATCTTAATCTAACGTCTTCAGAGCTCGATGTGCCTATCCCTGTTGCGGGTCATAATTATGAGGAGGCGCTTTCTCAGCCATATTTTTCGCCTAAGGGTGAATTGTATGTTGTTACCGATCGCTCTGGCTGGTGGAATATCTACAGATGCGATTTAGATAGTCATCACTTGGTGCCAGTCGAGAAGGAGTCTTGCGAGATGATTTCTGCGCCCTGGCAGTCGGGCCTTACGCATTATGCTGAAATTTCGTCAAAAGTTGTTTCGATTCATCATAAGCATGAAGGCTCTGAGTTGATGCTTGATGATGTCTCTTTAGCGCCTGAATTTAATTACTTTAAATCATTAATTGCTGCTGGTGATTGGGTCTGTGTAGTGGCTGCAGCTAAGGATCGACTTGTTTCAGTCGTTAAGGTTAATACTGTAACTGCTGAAGTTAGAGTTGTTGCGGGTGGGGATTTGCCATTAATAGGTGCGGATTGCTCTTTAGCACGGCCTATGACTTTCTCTAAAGCGGGTTCTACTTGCTATGGCTATTTTTATTCTCCAGTCAATAGTCAGTATTCAGCTGATGGTGCTCAAGTTCCTCTTGTTGTGTTTCTTCATGGTGGGCCGACGGCTGCAACTTATCCTGTCTTGAATATGAAAATCCAATATTGGACCCAGCGCGGATTTTCGGTATTGGATTTGAACTATCGGGGTAGTAGTAACTATGGCCGAGCTTATCGTAATAGCCTTCAGCATCAATGGGGTGTTGTAGAGATAGAGGATATTCAGTCAGCAATAGATGAATTGGTTGAGCTTGGCTTTGTTGATAGGGGTGCGGTCTTTGTTCGTGGTAACAGCTCGGGTGGTTTTTCTGCACTAAGTGCGGTTTATCAGCTTGATTGTTTTGCGGCAGCTGCCAGCTTGTACGGAGTCACGGATCCACTAGTTCTTGATGGTTGTACTCATAAGTTTGAATCAAAGTATCTTCATTGGCTGATTGGCGATCCTGTTACAGAGGAGTCTGTGTATCGCGAACGTGCTCCACTGGATAATGTTGATCAAATTAATTGCCCTGTGATTTTCTTCCAGGGAGAGAAGGATAGGGTTGTGTTGCCTGAGCAGACTCGGGCGATGGAAAAGGCTCTGAAAAACCGAAAGATAAAAGTAGAGGCATATTATTTTGCCGATGAGGCTCATGGATTTCGGGTGGCTGATACTGCGGAAGTAGTACTGAAAAAAGAACTGGAATTTTATCGTTCTGAGATGAAAATGCATTCAGCGGGCTGTGGTTCCAGCTTTCGGGATTAAGTTGGGTCTTAAGTATTACATCTATATTACATTGTTATGGGTAAGCAGCATAAAGGTCTTTGTGACATTTCTATGAAAAAATAGCGTGGATAAGAAAAATATATTCACAGGATTCATAGATAATGAGCTTGCAAAAAAAGTATTGGTTGCCATTGTTGGCTGCCGCTGCATGTAGCGCTGGGGTTTCTGCAGAAGATGCAACCCAATTAGAAGGTGTTACTGTTATTGGTAATACACCAATCTACGGTGTTGGTATTGAAAAAAATCGTATTGCTGCGGCTGTCCAGTCTGCTAATGCAGATGATCTAGAAAAGTCTCAGTCTCTAAATATCGCTGAGCATCTTCGCTATAACTTCAGTAGCGTAACAATCAATGAGGCTGTCAATAACCCATTCCAGCCTGATGTTCAATATCGCGGCTTCACGGCGTCTCCGTTACTTGGTTTGCCTCAAGGATTGTCTGTTTACGTTAACGGTATTCGTTTTAATGAGCCGTTTGGCGATACAGTCAACTGGGATCTTCTTCCTGAAGGTGCAATCCAATCTGTAAATCTTTTCGCAGGTTCTAACCCAGTATTTGGTCAAAATACATTGGGTGGCGCATTGTCAATCAAAACTAAAAACGGTTTTGATAATGAAGGCAATCAGATCGAAGCTTCTATCGGTAATGACGGTCGAATGAATGTAGAAGTTCAATCTGGCGGTAATGATGGTGAGTTCGGCTACTTTGTTATCGGTAACTACTACGAAGAAGATGGTTGGCGAGACCATTCACCAACTGAGGTTCAGCAAGGTTTGGCAACCTTAACTTGGCGTGGTGAAAACGGTAATAATATTGAGCTAACTGCGGCTGCTAACAATAATAAAATGATTGGTAATGGTGCTGCGCCAATTGGTCTACTTGAAGCTGAAGGTCGTGAAAGTATTTATACTCAGCCAGACCAAACAGAAACCAATCTTGCGCTACTAACTTTAAGTGGTGACACTTGGGTTGATGACACTACGCAGCTAGCGGGTAATGTTTTCTATCGTCGTAATAAGGTTAAAACTTTAAACGGTGACGATAGTGATTACGGATTATGTTACGTAGATGCGAACAATGAAAATCCATTAGCAGCACCTGCTGGCGGTAGTGTAAATGCTACGCTTTGTGAGGCTGAAGATGGTCTAGAAGCAGTAGAATTCAGAGGCTTTGATGATGACGAGCATCTAGGTGGTGTGGATGCTGCGCTTCAAGCTGAGCTGCTTGCTGATGATGAGGTGTTTGATGGAACGTTAAATACTTCTGAGACTAAAATGGAAAGTTTTGGTTTAGGCTCTCAGGTTACCTTCCTGGATGATTTCAATGGTAAGGAAAATCAGCTGACGGTTGGTGGTAGCATCGACTATTCAGAGATCGATTTTCAGTCTGATACGCAATTTGCTCGTCTTCGCAACGAAGAGGGTGAGGATCGCGGTGTTACAGGCATCGGTATCTTTGATAATGAATCCAGTGTGCGCCTAGAGACAGATGTTACTAATATCGGTCTTTTTGTTACAGATACTTTGGCTCTTAATGAAAAGTTGGATCTAACACTGTCTGCCCGTTATAACTACACTAATATTGATATGGTTGGTATCGGCGAAGAAAACCTTGATTTAACAGGTAATCACTCCTTTAAACGCTTGAATCCAGCTGTTGGTCTGGCTTATCAAGCAAATGATCATATGAGTTACTATGGTAGCTATAGTGAGTCATCTCGTGCACCGACTCCGGCTGAGTTGAGCTGTGCAGACCCAGATGATCCATGTAAGCTTCCAAATGGTTTTGTATCTGATCCGCCACTTGAGCAAGTTGTAGCTAAGTCTTTTGAGGTGGGTGTGCGCGGTAATAGTGCTGGTTACGGCTGGTCTGCTGGTGCATTCCACACAATGAACCACGATGACATTATCTTCCAGAACGCGGGTACATTAGCTTCCGAAGGTTACTTTGCAAACGTTGGTAAGACTCGTCGTATGGGTATTGAGCTAGCGGCTAACAAAAAGTATGACAATGTTGCTGTAGGTATCTCTTATACATGGATGGATGCGACATTCCAAACACCGTTCAACTCTGTGAGTACCAACAATCCACAAGGCGATACTCGTCCAGTTGAGAAGGGTGATGCGATCCCTGGTCTACCTGAGCACAATATCAAAATCGTAGCGGATTGGGCGGTAACGCCTAAGTTTGATCTGGGCGCTGAAGTGAATTATCAGAGCAGTCAGTTCTACCGTGGTGATGAAGCGAATGAAAATGAAAAAGTAGATTCATTTGCAGTGGTTAATCTGCGCGGTCAGTACAAGCTAACCAATAACGTTGAGTTGTTTGGTCGTATCGATAATGTCTTCGATGAAGACTATGAAACGTTCGGTGTCTACGGTGAGTCTGATGAGGTGCTTGAAGACCAAGGTATTGATGATCATCGTTTCGTAGGTCCGGGTAAGCCACGTTCAGGTGTTATCGGTATTCGTGCGCGATTCTAATAGGTTTAGTTAGATGTGCTTAATGTGCGTCTAATTAAAAGTCGTTTATGACTAAAGCGCTGGTAGATTTGCCAGCGCTTTTTTTATGTGGAAATTGAGTGCGCGTGAGGTGTTGTTTGTATTGGTGCTTAAAATAAGTTGGGGGAATAACAAAATTCTGTTGTGTTTATCTGGATATAGCACAAACTTGTCTAGCCTCTAGCCTCTAGCCTCTAGCCTCTAGCCTCTAGCCTCTAGCCTCTAGCCTCTAGCCTCTAGCCTCTAGCCTCTAGCCTCTAGCCTCTAGCCTCTAGCCTCTAGCCTCTAGCCTCTAGCCTCTAGCCTCTAGCCTCTAGCCTCTAGCCTCTAGCCTCTAGCCTCTAGCCTCTAGCCTCTAGCCTCTAGCCTCTAGCCTCTAGCCTCTAGCCTCTAGCCTCTGGGAGTCTTGTCTAAAAAGGCGTCACTTATGGTCTGCGCCTAAAGTATTAGATGATTTCATTCTGTTGCAGAGCAGCAATCTTCGGGGGTAGAGGGGATAATGGTTTTATTCAAGAGCAGCTTATGTTCTTACATCCACTCTCTGGCTTTGAGTTTCTATCTAAGAGCTCTAACCGTCGTACTTCGCCTGCTTAGTTAGCAGGCTTTTTTTTGCCTGAAATAAAGCTTTTATAATCTTCTGAATAGCGAATAGCGAATAGCGAATAGCGAATAGCGAATAGCGAATAGCGAATAGCGAATAGCGAATAGCGAATAGCGAATAGCGAATAGCGAATAGCGAATAGCGAATAGCGAATAGCGAATAGCGAATAGCGAATAGCGAATAAGTAGTTAGGCGAGAATTATAAAAAAAAGAGAGATAAAAAAGAAGGCCGCGGCTCTGGAGAAGGGGGGGACAGAGCGGCGGCCAATATCTAGCTAATTACTTTAAGAAGTAATTACCAGCTTAGTGCAGCACCAACAGCGATTTGTTTAGTGTCTTCACCTAGTGTTACAGAATCAGCGATATCGTACTCAGCAATCAGTTTTAGGTTGCTGTTTACATTGTACATGTAAGCAACAGATTGCATTTCGTCTTCAGCGCCAGTTGCTGTGTCAGTTTCACCGTGAGAAAGGATGAAACGGTGATCGCCTGCTTGGTAAGCTGCCTGGATTAGGTAGCCGTCAGTATCAGTTTCAGTAGTTAGTAGATCTGAAGCGAATACAGTAGAGATGCCTTCCTGATCGAAACCAGAAGCTGTGAATTGGAAGCCGCCTACTGCAATGCGTGCACCGTAAGCAATACCGTGTGCGTCTACATCGTTAGCATCGTTTTCACCGATTGCGCCGCCGATCCAAGCGTTAAATTTACCGCCGTCGAAGTCAGTAGCGTAAGTGATTTCAGTTTCAAAACGAGCACTGTTGTCAGTGTTAGCGTTGATTGTTTCACCAGATTCTGGGTCTAGTACACCAACAGCGATTTGGAAGCCGTTAGTTACAGGAGAGCGGTAAGTTACCTGTGCACGTGGACCAGCATATGGGTAACCAATAGAGATGTTACCTAGAGTAACTTCGTCAAGAACTGGAGTAGGAAGACCAGTACCTAGAAGAAGTTCGTCAGAGAAGATGTTAGAACGACCGTATAGGCCGAAATCTTTACCGAATAGTACCTGGCCGAAGTCGCCGTCTACAGTAGCGTAGAACTGACGAACGTCGATAGCAGTGTCAGTGTTCTGAGTGTTGCCATCGTTGATAGTTACCCAGAAAGAAGAGCGACCGCCAACTTTTAGGTCGTCAATCTGCTTAGATACGTTGAAGCCGATGTAGTTAGGAAGGAAGCCCATACGTACGCGAGCTTGGTCTTCACCGTTTGCATCATTGTCAGTGTGAACGTAGAAAGCGTTGAAGTGACCATCAGCAGAGAAAGTTGTGCCATCCTGGTTATACAGTTCAATTGCAGCGCTTGCGTGTGCGCTCATGCCCATTGCAACTGCTACAGCTAACAGCTTGGCTTTGTTATTTTTCATGTCGCCCCCAATTAAGGAATTTAGTTTGTTTAACGATGGAGGAGATTATCGACAAGTGTTAGGAATGCTTACATGGCTCTATAGTTCTTTTTAGATAGAACAATGGTTTGTGTATTGTTTTGAGCTAAAGTCTTGAATTCTATGGATGTATAGGTATTACATCTTAGGGGGTTGATGGGTATTATATACTTAAGTGCACAAAAATTGTGCAGTGCAAAAATTAGTTTAATTAACGTTAATGATATCGATTATATGTTTCATTAATATGTATGTCACTTTGGTCTAGTTAATGCTTCATGTAAACTTAATGACATCTTTTTGCTGTAGCAGAGTTGTCCTGTTGAGTACCTCTAATGAGTAGAGACATTTCAAATCTTCGAAAGTTCGTATCCCCAGAAATAATTTTTGGTGCTGGCGCTAGGTGCTCAGTAGCTAATTATGCGAAAAACTTTGGTGCGCGTAAGGTCTTGGTGGTTTCGGATCCTGGTGTGCAAGAAGCTGGATGGCTAAAAGAGATCTCTGATTTGCTGCTTGATGAAGATATTGAGCATGTGGTTTTTGATGATGTCTCTGCTAACCCTAGAGCGGAAGAAGTTATGGCCGGTGCTCAAGTCTACCAAGAACATGGCTGTAACGTCATTGTTGCTGTCGGTGGTGGAAGCCCAATGGACTGCGCCAAGGGTATAGGGATTGTGAGTGTTAATGGTAAGCATATTTTGGATTATGAGGGTATTGATACCATTCATCTCCCAATACCTCCTCTTATTTTTATTCCTACTACTGCAGGTACTTCGGCTGATGTTTCGCAATTTGCGATTATTTCTGATCCTGTTGAGAAAGTTAAAATCTCTATTGTTAGTAAAGCAGTTGTACCGGATGTTGCTCTAATTGATCCAGAAACAACAATGACAATGGATCCATTCCTAAGTGCTTGTACTGGTATTGATGCTCTGGTGCACGCGATAGAGGCGTTTGTGTCTACGGGCGCAGGACCGCTAACTGATATGCATGCGCTCGATGCAATGCGGCTTATTAACGATAACATCGTCACATTGGTTGATCAGCCAAAAGATATTCATCTTCGTGAGCAAGTGATGCTTGGTTCAATGAAGGCGGGACTTGCTTTTTCCAATGCGATTCTTGGGGCGGTGCACGCTATGGCTCATAGCTTGGGTGGTTATAAAGATCTCCCTCATGGTTTGTGTAATGCCATATTGTTAGAGCATGTTATTGATTTTAATTACTCAGAGGCCGAGGATCGATTCAAAGTTGTTGCGGAAACGATGGGGGTTGCAACTAAAGGTCTGAATACTAGTCAAATTCAGGTGGCTTTAAGGAATAAAGTTGTTCAATTAAAGCAAGATGTTGGACTGGATCAGAAATTAAAAGAAAATGGCGTCAATATCGTGGATATCCCTGTGTTATCTGATCATGCTTTACAGGATCCATGCATTCTTACCAATCCCCGTAAATCTAATAAACGAGATGTAGAAGTGGTGTATGAAGAAGCGCTTTAATAACCAAAGCCAAACAGTAGAAAGTCTAATTGGTTTAGGGAACCACTCTTCTCGAAAAAACTATCATTCTGAATTAGTTACTAAAATTGATGAACTGGAGCGTGAAAAGAACCGCTATAAGTGGCTATTTGAAAATGCTTTGCATGGGATTTTTCAGGCAAAATTAGATGAAGGGATAATATCTGCTAATCCTGCGATGGTTAAGTTATGCGGATATGATTCTGAGGAGCAGTTCCTTCAAAGAATAACGCAGCTGGATTCACTTCTTTTCTGTTGTGCTGATGCCTATTCTGATTTCCGTTATCAGCTCGCGCAATATGGAAGGGTTTTTAATTTTGAGACTCTCTTTCTGAAAGAAGATGGTCAATGTCTTCACGTTTCAGTCAGTGCTTTATCTAAAGATCCTGATGGTAATGGCCCCATTATTGAAGGGTTTGTTAAAGATATTACCGAACGAAAAAAATCTCAGGATAGATTGAAGCAATTAAATGTTGAGCTTGAGGTTAGGGTGGCGAATCGTACGAAGGAATTGCTTTCGCTAAATGATAAGCTTGTTCAAGAGATTTCAGAGCGCGAGCAAATTCAAAAAGAACTGAAAATTGCCAAAGACCTCGCAGAGGATGCCAATAAAAGTAAGGATAAATACCTTGCGGCAGCGAGTCATGATCTATTGCAGCCAATGAATGCAGCTAGATTACTCATAGCTGCATTAAGAGAACGCTCTCTGCAAACTCAAGACGCCCATCTTGTAGAGAGAGTTCACTTGGCTCTCGAAAATGCTGAAGACCTTCTAACAGATCTATTAGATATTTCTAAGCTTGATCAGAATGCAGTACAGCCAGATATATCTGATTTCCGTATCAATCAGTTATTACTGTCGATGGTAAATGAGTTCGAGACTATAGCAGAGAATAAAAACATTAGGTTAAAGCTTGCTGAATGTTCAGCTGCGGTTACAAGTGATTCTCGACTATTGTTGAGAATTATCAGGAACTTTATCAGTAACGCAATCCGTTATACGAATGAGGGCTCTGTTCTTGTTGGCTGCCGTCGTAAAGGCCGGATGTTGAGTATCCAAGTTTGGGATACTGGGCTAGGTATTCCAGAAGAAAAGCAGCAGCTAGTTTTTAAAGAATTTCAGCAATTAGAAAATAAGTCGGCTAAAGATCGCCAAGGTGTTGGGTTGGGTCTTGCCATAGTGGAGCGTATTGCTCATATGCTCGGGCATAGGCTGGTGGTTAAATCTGTGCCTGACAAGGGTTCTATGTTTGCTGTAGAGGTTCCATTGGTAGAACAGCTCCCACTCGAGGTTCCAGCACAACAATTCAATCAATTCGGAAGTGATCAATTATCGAACCTTGTGGTTTTGGTAATAGATAATGAAGAAAATATTCAGGCGAGTATGGAGGCATTACTCACGCAGTGGGGCTGTTTTGTCATCACAGCCTCGAGCTTTAGCGAGGCTTTAGAAAAATGTACTGACGAGTACATAGTGCCGGAACTAATTCTTGCTGATTATCACCTGGATTTTTATCTACTTGGTACTGATGCCATAGATGGGTTGAGAGAGCATTTTGGTTTGGATATTCCTGCAGTTATATTAACAGCAGATAGAAGCAGTGAATGTCGTCAGCTCTTTGAGAACAAAGGGCTTTCTCTGATTAATAAGCCTGTAAAACCAGGTAAATTAAGAGCCCTAATTACTCATTTGGTTTGTTAAATATCATTTACGTTGAGGTCTGCCAAAAAGGGGTCACAAGTAGTATTTGTTGATTTATCCTCAAGACCTAGAATGAAATGATTAAGCTTTTCCCGAGGATAGACCATTGACTCAGGACCCTGCGTTTCTGCTGGCTGCATCATTCAGTTCTGACCCTAGCACTGCTGCAAATGATCTTTTGTCGCAGCTTGATTCTCCAGAGATCAGTTTTATAACTTTTTTCTGTTCTGCTGAGTATCCTCTTAAGGAGCTTGCGACAGCACTTAATCAAGCTTTTCCTACAACTGAAATTGTTGGTTGCACTACTGCCGGTGAAATAACTCCTGATGGTTATGGGCAGGGCTGTATTACTGCTATTGGTTTTAAGCAGTCTGGTTTTGCAATTGAAGCTGCTTCTATTGAGTGTCTAGATGACTTCAGTTTAACTGACGCTCAGATGCTAGTTGATCAACTTATAGCAGGTTGCCGTCATCATGAGATTGCGCCAATCAAAGGCAATACATTTGCCTTGACTTTGCTTGATGGTTTATCTATTCAAGAAGAAAATGTCCTTGTTACCCTTAACTCGGCCTTGGGAAGTATCCCGAACTTTGGCGGCTCTGCCGGAGATGACATCCATCTCGCTAAAACCCATGTTTTTTACAATGGTGAGTTTCATACCGATGCTGCAGTAGTCATGTTGGTAAATACAATCTATGACTTCGAAGTGTTTAGTACTCATCACATGAAGCATCGTAATGACAAGCTTGTTGTTACAGAAGCGGATGCAGATAGTCGTTGTGTCTACGAGATAAATGCTGAACCTGCTGCGCTTGAATACGCAAGGGTGATAGGAGTTGCCGTTGAGGACTTAAATCACCACGTTTTCGCTCAAAACCCTGTTGCTGTAAAGCTTGGTGAAGAATATTTTGTGCGTTCTATTCAGCAGGTTAACGATGATCTTAGCATGAAATTTTATTGTGCGGTCGAGAATGGCATTGTTCTGACGGTCATGACGCCAGGTGATATGGCTGCAGATCTCATTAGTAAGCTTGAAGTGATCGAAGAGAAAATAGGTGAGCCTCAACTTATTATTGGCTGTGATTGCTTCTTGCGTCGTCTGGAGAGTGAGCTAAGAGGTAATTCACAGCAGATATCCGATTTACTTCGTGAAAATAAGGTTATTGGATTTAACACCTATGGAGAGCAGAAGGAGGGAATGCATATCAATCAGACCTTCACTGCCGTTGCCATCGGGAGAAATCTAAATGTCTGATCAGGCTGTACAAGATCGCATTGCCAAGCTCGAAGAAGAAAACCGCAAACTACGTAAAATAAACTCAGTTTTGGTTCAACGAGTTGAGTCAGGTGGCGGTCAGAGCGCTAACCCTTATTCAGCATTTGAGCACTCGGTGGTGCTTGCTGAGCAGGTGCGTGAGCGGACTGAGGCGCTCAATCGAGTCCTTTCAGAACTGAAAATTAGTCATAGGGCGCTTAAATTAGCCAACAATCAAGCTGCGTTAGCTAACCAGCGATTAGTTGATGCAATCGAAAGTATTTCTGATGCCTTTGTCTTATTTGATCAAGATAGAAAAATTGTCCTTTTTAACAGCAAGTTCAGTAGTGTTTGGGCATCGACGGGTTTAAATATCCAAACCGGTACTACAATACAGGACATTAGTCGTTTAGCGCGTGAAAGTGGCCTGATTGATGAAGAGTATCCCGATACAAATACAGGAAGTAAGGTTTATCGGCTAAATGATGGTCGCTGGGTGCAAATGTCAGAGCGTCCAACACAGGATGGTGGTTTAGTAATTCTCTATACAGATATTACAGCGCTGAAAGAACGTGAAACTGCAGATAAAGAACATGCTTTAGCCCAAAAAACTAAACTGCTGCAAAACACTGTAGATAACCTATCTCAAGGTGTGGTGCTAGTGACTCCAGAAGGTCGCGTTGAGCTTTGGAATGATCGATTCCTTGATCTTACAGGCGTTGAGCAAGAGCAAGTTCAGTCCTATCCACCATTTGCAGCGCTAATGCTGGATAACCACTCGATTCTCCAACATGCGTTAACAGCCGCTCAGCAAGGAGAGGTGTTAGCATCGGAGCAGCGAGGTAATCAAGGGCAAGTTATTGAGGTTCGAACGCACCCCATGCCACAAGGTGGCTTTGTAAATACCTATACAGATATCACTGAACGTCATCGATATGCGGAATCTCTTCGTCAAAATGAGCAGTGGATTCGCCTGATAACAGATAACGTTCCAGCATTGATCGCCTATCTAGACCAAGATCTTAACTATGGCTTTGCCAATAAGGTTTATAGCGAATGGTTTGGTCGTGCTGACGGAGAATTAAATGGTCAGAGTATCCATGATGTTTATTCGCCGGATGAGTATGATCGTTTAAGCCCGTATGTAGAAAAGGCTCTGTCGGGTCGAAATGTCACCTTTGAAACTTGGCAGACTAATTCTCGTGGCGAAGAGCGCTACATGCTGAAGTCTTATGTCGCTAATATTGATAAAGACGGAAAGCCGAATGGTTTCTTCGTTATGATTCGAGATATTACTGAGCGACGCAGATCTGCCGAAGCTCTTGAACTGTCGCACCAATTGCTTGAGCAGAGGGTGGAAGAGCGCACGTCTGAATTAACGGAGCTAAACGAACAGTTACGTTCAGAAATTACTGAGCGTGTTCAGGTGGAATCTCGCCTGCTAGATGCCAAGATGGAGGCAGAGCAGGCCAATCTTTCTAAAACTAAGTTCTTAGCGGCGGTGAGTCATGATTTGCTTCAGCCTTTGAATGCAGCGCGCTTATTCTCTGGTGCTTTGGCTGAGAAAATTGAAGATCCAAAAAACTGCTCTTTAGCGCAATCTGTATCTAACTCCCTAGACGATGTGGAATCACTTCTCCGTACACTGGTTGATATCTCCAAGCTAGATGCCGGCGTGGTAAAGGCAGATGTTATTACCTTTAATCTTCAAAGTTTGTTCGATACTTTAGCACCTGAATTCCAGCAGTTGGCAAATGCTGAAGGAATTGATTTCCGTTATGTGAAAAGTGGCGCAGTTGTGAAGTCGGATTCTCAACTATTAGCGCGTATTCTGCGTAATTTCTTAACTAACGCCATACGCTACACCAAAGAGGGGAAGATTTTACTCGGTTGTAGGCATGAGCCCGATTCAGTCTGGATCGAGGTGTATGACACCGGTCCTGGTATACCATCAAACAAGTTACAAGAGATCTTTCAGGAGTTTAAACGTCTTCAATCTGATCAGCCTGGTCAGGAGAAGGGTTTGGGCTTGGGTCTTGCGATAGTAGATAAAATTTCTCGAGTCTTGGGTCACGAGATTCGAGTGGATTCCGTTGAAGGTAAGGGCTCTGTATTTGGAGTAAAAGTACCTAAAGGTGTGCCTCTGGCGCCTGCGGAAGTTACTGGTCCGCATATTCCGATGATAACTGAGCGTCTCTCGGGAGCTTGTATCTGGTTGATTGATAATGATGAATCTATTTGTAAAGGGATGGATATATTGTTATCGGGCTGGGGTTGTCATGTGGTGACTGCGTTGTCCTTTGATGATTTAGCGCAACAGGTTGATTTTGTGGAAGATCCTGTGGACCTGCTAATCGCGGATTACCATCTCGATAATGATGAAACAGGCATTGATGCGGCCAAATCAGTAACCGAGAGAGTAGATAGTGATCTGCCTGTACTGATGATCACTGCTAACTACAGTAAAGAGCTGAACCAAGAGATACGAGATCTTGGTTTTATCCTTGTCAATAAGCCCATCAAGCCACTTAAGCTAAAAACTACGCTTATACATCTCTTAGAGCAGCAGGTCGTTTAGGCCTGCTTGTTCTCATCTCAAAACATGCCCAAGCTCAATCTATAAGCTAGATATTCTAGTTCATGCTGGAAGTAATTCGCTTACTCTTGGAGGGTGTGTGTCTATTACTCAATCTTGAAATCGAAGAGAACAAAATAAAGAAGGGTGACTGGACTCAGTCACCCAGTAGTGTAGATATTAGCGCTTAAGATATTCGTTAAAGTCGATGTTG
This sequence comes from Neptuniibacter sp. QD48_11, assembly GCF_047778095.1. GTDB lineage: Bacteria > Pseudomonadota > Gammaproteobacteria > Pseudomonadales > Balneatricaceae > Neptuniibacter. The sequence continues at coordinate 1,940,316 of NZ_CP180551.1, read as the reverse complement.
CCAGCAGATAGAACTGCTTGAATACGGTTGTGTACGCCTAGCTTACGTAGGATTGCAGATACATGAGCTTTTACAGTTGTTTCCGCAATATTTAGGTTGTAAGCGATCTGTTTGTTGGATTCGCCCTTAGACATGCGCTCAAGTACTAGTAGTTGGCGTCGTGTCAAAGATGATAAAAGTTCTGGCGGAATCTGGTTTTCGTCCTTGCGCTGAGTGCGTCGGCTATCAGGCTGGCTAGCGCGGATAATGTCTGAAGGCAGGTATACATTGCCGGCAAGAATCTGCTGAAGTGCTTCGGTCATTTGATCACGAGGTGAAGACTTAGTGATAAAGCCAACGGCACCATAGGTGATAGCCTGAAGTACAATTTGTTTGTCTTCTTCTGCTGATACGATTACCACAGGTACTGTTGGTAGATCGTTACGCAATGTGATCAAGCCATTAAGGCCGTTCATTCCAGGCATGTTAAGGTCAAGCAGGATAAGATCTAGCTCTTCCTCATTTTGAGCGATTGTAAGCGCACTATCCAGATCTTCCGTTTCCAGTGTCTGGCAGCCAGTAAAGCTGTTTTCGATAACATTGATGATAGCTTCACGGAACAGCGGATGATCATCCGCGATCAGGATCTTGTACACGACAATATCTCCAATTTCATTATATTTATTATGAGCTTATATTCTCATCCTGAGCTTGTCTCTATCTTACTCCGTGTAAGACTTTAATGCTTGGTAAAATTTAATGCTTCTTTAGTGTAAAGGGTTCAGGGGTGGCAATGCTGGTTTCTAAATCGTGTTCAATCCAGCCATCAGAGCCATTTCTATACCACAGCAAATTAGTGTAACCCCATTCAGAAGCTCTCTTTAAAGCATTCCATGACATCCAGCAATCAGCCGTACAGTATATAATTACTGGAAGGCTTTTGTCGCCGTTTGTTAAGCGCTCTAAATTAGATTGGAAATACTCTGACCAGTCGTCGTCTAGTTCGCCTAAGCCTACGTTAGGAAGCCATACACTATCAGGTATATGGAGTCTGGGTTCCTTTTGAATGAAAACGCGATTCCAGGTGATGGGTTGCACATCTACTAGGATGGGCTTATTTCCCGTTTCTAGTAGGCGGATTACATCTTCTGTTGAAAGTGTTTTCCCGTGTAGGCTTTTTAATGGTGTAGGGCTGCGATAATGGAAATATCGGTAACCTTCTGCTGAAAACAGCTCAAAATCTGTTGTATCAGCATAATCGCTTGTGTCGTCTGCAAAGCCAGTATTTATGAACAATAGAGTGAATAAATACGTTGCGATTTTAAGGTGCCTGATGATGCTTTCCTTACAATTTCTCTACACGCCTATTACACCGTGCGAAAGTGTGGGTCTAAATTCTACCATCGAGCAAAAAAACAGGTACGAAAGTACTATGTCTGCTCACGGCATTGAAGCTTATTTTAAGTTTCTCTATCGTCCCGATAATTTGTAGTACGTGGGAATCTTATGTTTATTGTTCGTAACTTGTTGTTTTTATTTGTTTTTATCTCTTTTTGTGTGAATGCTAATAGCGAGCGAAGAGAAATGAAAGTAGCTGTGCTTGCTTCTGGGACAGTGAATTGGGAATTACAGCATATAAAGAATCAAAAATTAGATGAGCTTAATAACTTTGCTCTTAAAATTATCAAAGTAGCGAGTATGTCGGCAGCAAAAGTTGCGCTGACAAGTGGTAATGCTGATGCAATAGTTGCTGATTGGTTATGGGCGGCTGAGAGAAATAGCAAAGGTGAATCTTTTAGATTTATACCGTTCTCGAAGCAGATTGGGATGGTTATGAAGCCTGCATCTAGTCAGTTGTCTGATCTTTCAGAGCTTAAAGGTAAGAGAATAGGTGTTGCTGGTGGACCTTTGAATAAAGGTTGGATTTTGCTGAAGGCAGGAGCACAAAAGCACGGGATTAATCTCGAATCTGATGCTCAGGTTCAGTTTGGCTCGCCACCTTTATTGAGTCAGTCGTTAAAGAGTGGGCGTCTAGATCTGTTGGTCACTTTTTGGCATTACGGAGCAAGGCTTGAGGCTGAAGGGTACAAAACAGTTATTAGTCTTCAGGATATGATGGCAGAGTTGGGTATGACTAGTCAGTTGCCTATGCTTGGCTATCTAGTAAAGCAAGATCAAGTGGATAGTAATCCTGAGTTGATAAATAGCTTTGTAGATGCAGTAATGGCAGCTAAGAACCAATTGTTGAATGAGGATGATCATTGGCTAGGTCTTCGTAAACTAATGAGGGCTGAGAATGACCAGGTTTTTAATGCACTTATTACTGGGTACCGCAATGGCATACCTAGTCATATAACAGCTGATCAGATCGATGATGCGAAGGTATTCTATAAGTTGATTACTCAATTCAAACCATCACTTAAAGGTGCTGAGCTGAACGAAGATATGTTTTATAAGGCAGGTCTATGAGTTCAGCGAGCAATATAAGTCGTTTGAGTGACCAGTTGTTAGCTATATTTGTTCTCTTGGCTTTATGGTGGGGCAGTGCGGCGTTCGTTAATAACGTATTGCTTCCCACACCTGGTGAGGTGTTTAGCGCCTTGCAAGTTGAGTGGTCCGAGCAAAGGCTGTTGGATAGTTTGCTGATTACTTTGCAGCGAGTTGCGATTAGTTTCTTCTGCGCCATGTTACTTGGCGGTCTACTCGGTGTTCTGATGGGGAAATTTTCCACAGTAAACAGAATATTAGATCCTCTATTAATTATTCTTCTGAATGTCCCAGCGCTAGTTGTAATTATCTTGCTTTATATCTGGTTCGGTTTGGTTGAGGCAGCAGCAGTCGGTGCGGTAATCATCAATAAATTACCCAATGTCGCTGTAACCTTGCGTGAAGGTGGGCGCATGTTTGATGAGCAGCTGGAGGAGATGGCCAGAGCCTATCATTTCTCTTTCAAGCAAAAGCTTACAGAATTATGGTGGCCTCAACTGTTTCCTTACATCATGGTCGCGACGCGTAGTGGTTTGGCATTGATATGGAAGATCGTTTTAGTCGTAGAATTGTTGGGGCGCTCTGATGGGGTCGGCTTTCAACTTCATATGGCCTTTCAGCTTTTTGATGTAGCAACAATCCTTGCTTACAGTTTTGCCTTTATCTTTATTGTTCAAATGATTGAGTGGTGTATTTTGCAGCCTTTAGATCGGTATGCTCAGCGCTGGCAGCGAGGTTCAGAACGTGTATAAATTTGCATCTGATAAGATTTGCTACGGCGACGAAACCATTCTTCAACCTATAGAACTTGAGTTAAAATCAGGTTCAACCATAGCTATTTTAGGCGCTTCCGGCTGTGGTAAAACAACATTATTAAACAAACTAGCGGGCTTGGCTGAAAATGAGGTCTATTGCTGGAATAAAGAAAGCATAGATATAGGTTATCTATTTCAAGAGCCAAGGCTGTTGCCTTGGAGAACGATTAATCAGAATTTAGCCTTAATCGAATCCGATTCCGATAAGGTCGCAGCGATGCTACAGGCCGTAAAATTATCTGGATATGGGGATCATTATCCTTCACAAATATCATTAGGTATGGCTAGGCGTGTGTCTTTAGCGCGTTGCTTATTACTTGATCCCGAAATGGTGTTGATGGACGAGCCGTTAACCTCGTTAGATATGAGTACGGGAGAGGAGATGAGGGAATTGATTTCCCATTTGGTTTGCGAAAATCCCAAGCGTTGTATGATCTATGTAACGCATGATCTGGATGAAGCGTTAGCTTTGGCTGATGAGGTGGTTGTGTTAAAGGGGCGTCCTGCCGCGGTTTATCTTCATAAAAGTACGAGTGAGTTAAATCGAGCAGAACTCGAATCAGCGTTGAAGGCATAAAAAAGCCTCTCTTCATAGAAGAGAGGCTTTTTGCTTTAAACTGTTCGGCTTATTCTAGCGACCGGACTTCTGAGGTTTAAATCCAGTAACCGCAAAAGCAGTAAAAAACGCTGTAGCAAATGCTGTAATGCCTAATGCTTCAAGGTTTAGTTGCATGTAAAGTGCATAGCGGACTAGTTCAACTGCATGGGTAAACGGATTTGCCATGCAGATCCAATAGAGCCATTCACTTGATTCCTGCATCTTCCAAAGCGGATAGAGTGCAGAAGAAAGGAAGAACATAGGGAAGATAACGAAGTTCATTACCCCCGCAAAATTCTCAAGCTGTTTGATCTTAGTCGAAAGGAATAATCCAAGAGAGCTTAGTAAAAGTGCAACTAGCAGTAATGCTGGTAAGACTGTTAGGTAGCCCATTAATGGTGGTTCTACTTCAACCAATAATGCAACTAATAAGAAGGCATAAACTTGTGTAAGCGAAATCAAGGCCGTAGCGACCATTTTACACAGTAGTAGGTATGGGCGAGGAAGGGGGCTCATTAGCAGTACTCGCATACTCCCCATCTCGCGGTCATATACCATGGATAAGCTACTTTGCATGCCGTTAAACAGCAATATCATGCTGCATAACCCAGGTGCTATGTAAGTCTCATAGGTGATATAGGTATCGTAGGGCTGAATAATGGAGATACCTAACGCTGCTCTGAAGCCAGCAGCAAATACCACTAGCCAAAGTAGAGGTCTGACTAGCGAACTCAGGAATCTAGAGCGCTGTTGTACGAATCGTAGAAATTCACGAACCAGAATGCCATAAAAACAGTTCCAATAACTGGCAAAGCTCATATAGCCTCCTTTGCTGGCTTTTCAGTTAACTGGTGGAAGGCGTCAGTGAAATTATCTAAGCCCGATTGATTCAGCATCTCTGATGCTTTGTCATTAATCATTATCTGCCCTTTATTAAGTAAGACAATGTGGTCTTCTTCCTTGATCTCTTCCATTAGGTGGGTAGCCCAGAGCACGGTTAGCTTTTCGTCTGTACAAAGATTACGGACATGGGTGTTAAGTGCTCTGCGTGTCTGAGGGTCAAGGCCAACGGTTGGCTCGTCCAGTAATAGGATTTCTGGTTGATGAAGTAGTGCGCGAGCAATTTCCACTCTGCGTCTGTGGCCACCGTTAAGGCTTCTTACCTTGTCATTGGCCCGATCAGACATCTCCATGCGTTCTAGCTCAAGCATGATTCTATCGCCTGCTTGGGTTTTTGATATACCATGCAACGCAGCGTGGTATAAAAGATTTTGCTGAACGGTAAGGTCTAAATCTAGGGTGCTTTGCTGAAAAACAACGCCTAGTTTTTTCATTAGGCTGGAGGGTTGCTTCTTGATGCTAAGTTCGTTGATGCGAATGTCGCCCGTTTGCATAGCGTTTAAGCGAGTAATTAAGGCAAACAGTGTTGATTTACCTGCGCCATTAGGGCCTAACAGACCATGGAACTCCCCTGGCTCTAGGGAAAAGCTAATATCCTTTAGCGCCTGTCTAGGGCCGTAGCTAAAACTTACGGATTCTACATGGATACTCATTGCTGAATCTCTTTGCTATATAAACAAAATTGGCCCACGAGAGTGGGCCTTATATGTTTCAAAGGGTAGGTAAGCTGCTATGGCTTAACTTTTACACCCCATGGGTAGCGGCCAACCTTAATGCTTTTTACAGCTTTCATTTTGCTAACATCAATAACCGATACATCACCGCTAATACCGTTGGTTGTTAGGAGCTTAGTTTGATCTTCGTTGAAGTCCATGTGCCAAACACGACGACCAACTAGGATATAGTCTTCAACTTCATAGGTTTTAGCGTTTACAACTGCAACGTGGTTAGCTGGGCCGAGCGCTACAAATGCATATTTACCATCATCAGATAGGCGGATGCCTACCGGTTGAATACGGTCTGGGTGTACGCCTTTGATTTCGAATGTAAGCTTTTTAAAGATTTTGCGGGTTTCTACATCGATAACAGAAACTGTGCCGCCAATCTCAGAGCTGGCCCATAGGATCTTGCTGTCTGTGCTGAATTCAACATGACGCGGACGCTGATCAACAAGTGTATTGTCAATCAGCTCGTAAGTGGTGGTATCAATCCAGTGAACCATGTTGGTTGTTTCACTAGTATTTACCGCAACTTTACCATCTGGGCTTACAGCCATGCCTTCAGGTTCTACGCCAACATCGATTTGAGCAAGAACTTCGCTTGTTTGTGTATCAACGATTGTCACTAAGGCATCGTCTTCATTGGAGATGTATAGGTGGCGATCGTTAGGGTGAAGTGCAAATTGCTCAGGGTCTTCACCTGAAGGTAATTCGCCAATAATCTTTTTAGTTGCTAGGTCCATAATCTGCACAGTATCTGAATCAGATGCGCAGATATAAAGCTTTGTGTAGTCTTTCGAAAACAGAATACCGCGAGGGCGCTCGCCGACGTTTAATGTCTCAATCACCTCCATGCTGTCTAGGTCGATGATAGAGATGGTGTCGTCTTTTTCGTTCGATACATAGGCAACCTCAGCGTGCAGTAATGGCGAGGCAATTAAAATACCTGCAGCAAGTGGTTTTAATAACTTTTTAAAATTCATAACTACTCCAATTATTATTTGCTGCATTTAACTTCGGCTTTATCAAAGCCCAAGGTATCAAGTTCATTTACAGGGTGAAGGAATCCATCCTGTGGGGATTGTGATACAAGAGAGCGTGGATGGACAAGAGGAATTGGTTGTCTTAACTGCCCATTCCACTCTCTATAGTTAAGTTTTCTGCCTTTAAAGCCAGCTAGTTCGAATTTTTCAGAGCGAATATACTCGTAAGTGACTTTAGGGTCGGCTGAGTTCGTGCGAGTTACTGCTTCACCTACGCTTCGTACGGCAGCCCATGATGCATAATCATCATCGGTCATCCAACGTTTAGCTAGTTTGTCAAACCGGCTTTGCAGTTGGGCTGCGCCCCATTGTTCTACAACACGGTGCCATGTAACAGGGCTAAGACCTTGTGTGCCAACTACAGGTCTTGGAAGCCAAGTGTTATACAAAACGTATTCACCAAAATCGCCGCGTTCATCTGCTACAAAGACGACATCGTACTCTTTAGTTTGTGTGAAAAGTGGCATTTCACTCTGAGCGGTACGGCGTAAATCGGTATCGTAATCCCACTGTTTCTCGGCAACTATCTTTATACCGAAACGCTTAGCGGCACGTTTGAATGCTTGGGTGTACGCTTTGTCTTCTTCTTTTTGGCCTGAAATAACCAATACTTTGTTTAAGCGCTTCGCTTTCAGCCATTGCGCAAGTGCATCCGTCAGCATTGCTCGGCTAGGTAGGGTATGAAGTAATGAGTTGTTGCACTCTTTGCTTCTGAGTTGATCTGAAGGGGAGCCAGAGTTAAATACTACTGCATCATCAGGAAGCGTTTTGTCGATAGCTTTTAGGGTTTGGCTTTGGGCATTGATAACAAAAAAACGAATACCTTGTGCATAGAGATCAGAGGCTTTGCTGATAAGTTCTTCAGGGCTTTCTGAATCGAAATGTTGCAGTGAATATTTATGTTTTAAGAAGCGGCCAGTTGTGTTGTTGTCGTTGATGCCTAGCTCTGCGCCTTTAAGGCCGGAATCTTCAGGGTCGGGAATAATGTTTGATAAAACCGGGCCATTATCCATCTGCTGCTGAAGATATCCTATGTTAACTTCTAGATTTGCCTGGGCATGTGTTGCGACGGTGAAAAATGTGGCAAGTACCGTCAATGTTGGCTTAGATTGATTTTTAAACATAAAACACGGTTATCTTTATTATGATTTATGCCCAGCATAAGTGGGATTTCGTGAACTCGGAATATGAAGAAAGTAGAAATCAATTAGTACTGAAGTAGGATTCTTTTACCCAGTTCGGTCTTTAGCATTAAGTGCATAAATAATAAGTAATTTAAACCAAGGGTGAATTATGAACGTAATCAAGAATCTTGCTGCTTGCGGCTTAGCTTCTGTTATTGCAATTACTAGTACAGCGGCAGTTGCTGAGGGTGATTTAACACGTAGACCTGCAAAGCTTCCTGATCTTGTTCTAGGAACCGAAGATAACCGCTACCACCTGTCTGAGAAGGAATATAACCTTGAAACAGGTAAGTCATATAAATTAAAGATTATCTCTAGCGGTCAAACTGAATACGCGTTCAAAGCTCCAGGTCTTTTTAATTCAATCTTCTTACGTAAAGTTGAAGCGGGGGATATGGAGATTAAAGCGGCTACGCTTAAAGAGTTGGAATTTGAACAGGAAGGCGAAGCTGAAATCTACTTCGTGCCAATTAAACCAGGTAAATTTGAATTCTTCGCTGAAGGTCTAGAACACAAAGGAATGGAAGGCGTATTTAACGTTAAATAACCAATCCTTATTTAAGCCTGAGTGTTGTTAGTAATACAATGCACAGGCTTTTCCTCTCTTAATCTCTATTCTTTCCTATGATCGTTGCTAAGATGTAAACAATTACTACTTTAGGTGGTAAGATTGTCCTGCAGGTTTATATCTTGGAGTATCGATGAAAATCCTAATTACTGATGATCATTCTGTTGTACGTCAGGGGTACGCTAGCGTTTTGCCTACGGTTATAGATCCATGTGAAATAATCGAGGCAGCAAGCGGAGAGGAGTCTGAGGCGCTGTATTTTGCTGAAAAGCCAGATTTAGTGATTATGGATATCAATCTACCTGGTATCAGTGGCATAGAAGCAGCCACTCGAATCTTAGATAAAGACCGTGATGCGAAAATCTTGTTTTTCAGCATGTACGATGAAGCTTTGATGGTGAAGCAGGCGTTGGATGCTGGTGCTATGGGCTATATAACCAAGTCTGGTTCGCCTAAAACGCTTATCGAAGCAGTAGAAAAGATAAGAGAGGGTGAGGTTTTTATTGAGTATGACTTGATAATGAAACTTGCTCTAAATAACCAAGATGTTTCAGAAGGCCGTCTCAGGGATTTGACGCAGAGAGAGTTCGAGGTCTTTGTAATGCTTGCTCGCGGTCAGAGCAATCGAACAATTGCTGATACGCTTGGCATTAATGTCAAAACAGTCTCAAATTACGTTACTACGATTAAGAGTAAATTGAAGATTGCATCTACGGCGGAACTTGTTCATTTGGCAGTCGATGCCGGGGTTATTAAGTTCGCACCTTGATCTTTATTATTTCTCATGGGTTTAAATAGGTACTTAAGTAGTACTTTGTTTTAGCCCTTGGAGGGATTCTTACCAATAGGGACTCATTTGCATACTTAGAGGATTCTCTAGTTATTTTAGAGAGATCAGTATAGGTGTACTTATGAATGCAGTCCTGCGCTTAAATATATTAGTTTCAGCAGTTTTTGCTGTTGCTTTGTCCATAACAATTTATGAAACCCTTCAGCAAGCAACTAAAGATATAACGCGAGAAGTTACGGCAGGGCTCAGCTTTACGCATCAGTTGCTCAGTGTGGCAGTCACAGATAGCGGCTTACTTAATAGCATGCTTGAAGGGGATACGCGCCATGTAAAAATTATTATTGTTGACGATTCATTAAGTGGCGGGGAAGTAGGTGCAGATGACGACCTGTCATCTGAGATGGATGATGAAGTTCCTGATTGGTTTATGGAATTAATACCGGGACTTGATCGACTTACTGAAAAAGAATATTACCGTTATCTACCAGATGGTAGGGCGCTTAAGCTACAAGCCGATCCTACCGATGAGCTAGAAGAGGTTTGGGAATCTGTTCAACACGTATTTGTCCTATTTATGCTTAGTGCATTGCTTTCTAATTTAGCAATCTATGTTGGTGTGCGTCAGGGGATTAAGCCTGTATCAGATTTCCTTGCTGCATTAAATGAAATTGAAAAGGGTCGTTATACTGCTCGACTTGAAGAGTATTCTATCAAGGAAATCAATCAGTTAGCAGGTCATTTTAATTCTATGGCTCATTCCCTTCAGGAGGCTCAGAGCGATAACTTAAAGCTGACCCATGAATTAATGCGTTTGCAGGAAACTGAGCGTGCTCATCTTGCCAGAGAGCTTCATGATGATCTTGGGCAGTATCTCACGGGCATTAAAGCCCAAGCCTATTTAGTAAAAGAAAACTCATCTAATACCGATTTAGTTGCTTCAGTTGGTAAGCAGATATCGATTAACTGTGATGCTATGCAAACTAGTTTTAGGCAGCTAATAAGAGAGTTGCATCCAGTTATATTGGAGCAGTTGGGCTTGTTAGATGCGATACGTACGCAGGTAGATACTTGGCGTCAATCACATCAGGTTAAAGTGTCGTTAGACCTGCCAGATTTTATTCCTTCGTTAGATGATGAGACTAATACACATATCTATCGAATACTTCAGGAGTCTTTAAATAATGTGGCTCAGCATTCTCAGGCTGAACATGTTTTGGTTAGGGTTGTTTTTGATGGTGATACCCTTGCTCTTCGAGTTGTGGATGATGGTGTAGGGTACGTTGATTCTGGGTCTCAGGGATTGGGGCTTAGATCGATGCAAGAGCGAGCTCGTTGTATGTCAGGTGAGCTCATGATTAATAAGTTAGATAAAAAAGGGAGTGAAGTTGTTCTGCAAATCCCTTTGGTACAGGAGCTGGTATGAAAATAATAATAGCGGATGATCATGCTGTAGTGCGTCAGGGTTATGCAAGTCTTTTATCGACAATGCTTGCTCCATGTGAAGTACTTGAAGCTGGGAGTGGTGATCAGGCATATAGCATGTGTCAGTCTGAAAATCCTGATGTTGTTATCATGGATGTAAACATGAATGGTATCAGTGGTATTGAGGCAACTCGTCGAATCTTACAGCGTTGTCCTGATATCAAAATACTTTTCTTCAGTATGTATGATGAGATACCTGTAGTAACTCAGGCTTTGGATGCGGGCGCTAAAGGCTACATTACTAAAAGCTGTACGCCTGAGGTTTTGATTGAGGCGGTGACTAAGGTTGCTGGCGGGCAGCTTTATGTTGAGCATGAGTTGGCCATGCGTTTAGCTGTTTCTCGCCCCGAGCAGAAGGATAAGCGCCTTAAGGAGATGACCCAGCGAGAGTTTGAGATCTTTGTTATGTTGGCTCAAGGTAATAATGTAAAAGAGATCTCTGAGCAGCTTTGTATCAGTAGTAAAACGGTTTCTAACTACACAGCGATACTGAAAAGTAAGTTGAATATAGGTTCAACGGCAGAATTGGTTCATCTCGCAATAGAGACAGGTCTCGTGAAAGTGGGGACTAATGTAAGCTAATATTGGTTTAGGTATTAAAAAGGCGCATAGAACAAAGTTCGATGCGCCTTTTTTGTTATTTGGGATTAATTCTTAGACCAGCCAAATGGGCAGCCTTTACAGCCGTCCATATAAGTTGCTTGGAAAGTAGCATAGTGCTTTCTTACGCCTGTGAAGTCTGCATTTTCTAAAGACGCGGCATTCAACTTTGCTTCCTGTAGGTTGGCGTTTTTAAGGTTGGCACCAGTTAAAATGGCTTTTGTCATCCAGGCGATTTCTAGATTTGCAGCCTGAAGGTTAGCTTCTACAAATTTGGCGCTGCTAAGGCGAGAGAAATTCAAATTCGCTCCATGTAAGTTAGCGCGATAAAAATTTGCGCCCTGCGCGAACAGTGCCCAGCCATTTATTGCTTCAAGATTGGCATGGCTAAGGTTTGAGCCTCGAACTGTTGCATGTCTCATATCCGCGCGAGCTAGATCTGCATTGGTTAGATCAGCTTTTTCCATCTTGGTATTTTTAAGAACTGCATGGCGAAGGATAGTACCGCTTAAGTTTGCGCCAGTTAGATCAGCTCTAGATAGATCTGCATTGCTTAAATCAGTGCCTGATAAATCTGCACCTGGGCATTTAGTATCTGGAGCTATAGTACAGCCATTGATAACGAGATCATCAGCAGTGGCAAATTGGCTGGATAATAGAAACGTAAATAGTATTGTTTTTTTCATGAGTCTATCCTAAAAAGCCCGCAAGCATTGGGGGCGCTTGCGGGCTTGGGTTACATCAAGTAGTAACTATTAATGCTTAGGTAGTTTGAATACCCAGAAAGAACCGCCCTGTGATACAGGCTTAGTTAGGTCGGCCATGTCGCCACCCCATAGAGGTACGGCGCCGCCGTAACCGCTTGCTAGACCGATGTACTGCTCGCCATCTTCTTCCCAAGTGATAGGGGAGGATACGATGCCGGAGCCAGTCTGGAATTTCCAAAGCTCTTCACCTGTCTTAGCGTTGAATGCTTTGAAGTAACCGTCACCAGTACCAGTGAAAATTAGGTTGCCTTTAGTTGCAAGAACGCCAGACCATAGAGGTAGTTTCTCTTTGTGAGACCATACGATTTTGCCAGTCTTAGGGTCTACCGCACGAAGTACGCCTACGTGGTCATCGTACATTTTTCTGATACGGAAGCCTTGGCCTAGATAGGCAGCACCGCGTTTGTAGTGAACTTCTTCGGTCCAGTAGTCTTCTTTCCAGTGGTTGGCTCCGAGGTAGAATAGGCCAGTGTCTTGACTGTAAGCCATAGGGTTCCAGTTTTTGCCACCTAGAAAAGGAGGAGAAACTTCAACTGACTTACCTTTTTTCTTACCTGGCTCTGGTGGTGGTGGACGTTGGCCTTCAACTTCAACTGGACGGCCAGTCTTTGGATCAATATGTGTAGCCCAAGTGATATTATCTACAAATGGGAAGCCACGGATAAAGTCACCATTTTGACGGTCAACAACGTAGAAGAAGCCGTTACGGTCAGCGTGAGCTGTCGCTTTGATTGTCTTGCCTTTGTCTTGGTATTCGAAAAGAACAAGTTCGTTATTACCAGAGAAGTCCCAAGCATCGTTTGGAGTGTGCTGGTAGAACCACTTAACTTCACCAGTAGAAGGATCAACAGCAACCTGACCAGAAGTGTATAGGCTGTCGTAGTCAGCTGGGTTGCCGCCTGGAGAGGTACGGGCCCAACCATTCCAAGGTGCAGGGTTACCAGCACCTACGATGATAGTGTTTGTTTCAACGTCGAAGCTAGCTGACTGCCATGGTGCACCACCACCGTGGCTCCATGCTTCAACTTTGCCTGTTGGTGAGTTTGGATCATCAGGCCAAGATGGAGCTTTTGGATCACCTGTTGGAGTGCTCTTCTTGCCGTCTAGGCGACCGTAGTGGCCTTCAACGAATGGACGCATCCAGATCTCTTCACCAGTTTTAGGATCGCGAGCGAATAGTTTACCTACTACGCCGAACTCATCACCAGAAGAACCGTGGATAAGCATTGCTTTACCAGTTTTCTGATCTTTGATGATCGTAGGTGCACCAGTCATAGTGTAACCTTCAGTGTGATCAGCAAATTTCTTCTTCCAAACGCGCTTACCAGTTTTCTTGTCTAGAGCTACGATAGCTGCGTCAAGAGTACCAAAGTAAACAAGATCGCCGAAGATTGCAGCACCACGGTTAACTACGTCACAGCAAGGGCGGATGTCGTCTGGTAGACGGTAAGAATAAGACCAAATTTTCTTACCAGTTTTAGCATCTAGTGCAAACATACGAGAGTAAGAACCAGTTACATAGATGATGCCATCGTGTACTAGTGCTTGAGTTTCTTGGCCACGCTGTTTCTCATCACCAAAAGAGAAAGACCATGCAGGCGTCAGTTTCTTAACGTTTTTATCGTTAATTTCTGTCATGTCGCTCCAGCGCTGTGCTTTAGGTCCGATTCCGTAACCTAGAACGTCTTCTGGAGTGTTCGCATCATTTTTGATGTCGTCCCAAGTAACTGGTTTAGCAGTAGCGGCGCCCGCTACTAAGCTAAGACCGATTGCAGCGCAAAGCGGCTTTAAGCCTGTCATGTTTATTTTTTTTGTCATTTTTATAAACCCTAGTGTTATAGGAAAGTCATAACTTGCGATTGAAATTCGCTGATAACCATTCTCGTCTTAAGGGTGGATATGCGACAACGGCAGGATTCCCTGTTAATCAGGGGTTAAGTCCTGTTTGTGCAGGATAAAATCCCGAGAGTCTTAGGGAGAAGTCACGTACTAATAAAGAGGGACTAGTGCTCAGGTATGGATAGATGGCGTACAAAATGCTACTTAGGTTGCAATCTGGGTCGACATTCCTACCAAGGGAGTAGTTTTTGGAACCCAAAGTACAATTCTTGCTGATTTTGCACACGCAATATCATATATGCAAACAGCTGGAGTGGGTGGCTTTGGCTTAATGTAGAGATGATCGTCAGGTATCTGAACACGCAGATATCCCTCAGTCAGTATTTCATTTAACTGGGGAAGACGAGAGTATAAAAACTAAAGTGGTGAAAAAAAGATGTCTATCAACAAGAAACTTTTGAGCATGACTACAGCGGGTATGTTAGCTGCAGTTATTTCTGGCCAAACTATGGCGCACGGTGATGTAACTCCACAGGCTATCGATGTAACAGGCCTAAAAGTTCTAGGTGAAGAGTGGGTTGATTCTAACCCTTACACTGAAGATTACGAGAACCGTGAACTAGCAGTTAAAATCGGTGAGTCTGCTTACACTCAGAACTGTGCACGTTGTCACGGTCTTGATGCTATCTCCGGTGGTATCGCACCAGACCTACGTTACCTAGAGCCAGGCGTTGATGGTGACGAGTGGTACTCTTACCGTGTTCAAAACGGTGCAGTACGTGACGGTCGTGTGTACATGCCAAAAATGGCAGAGCACCTAAGCCAGGAAGCTCTATGGGCTATCCGTGCTTGGTTAGAAACTCGCGCTACGGATGAGTAAGTTAAGCGCTTCTAACGCTATAATTTTCACTTGCGCCAGCCTGCTTAGCAGCCTGGCGCAAGCTCGTTATTACGACGATGTAATTGATAGCGGGTATATCAGGGTTGGTTTTTATCGTGATTTTCCACCATATTCCTATATGGAAAACGGCAAAGCTGTTGGTGTGGATGTCGATGTCGGTAAGAAAATTGCTGAAAAGTTAGGCGTTGAGTTCCGTGAGCATTGGATCACGCCAGATGAGAACCTTGAAGATGATTTACGAAATAATGTTTGGAAAGGGCATTATCTCGACAAAGATGAAGAAAATGCATTAGCTCTGAAAACCATTGCTGATGTGATGATGCGTGTTCCGTACGATCGTGAATACAGCTATATGCAGGATTCAACAGGCGCCGTTATTAATGAAATGGTTGTCATGTTTGGCCCTTATCAGCGTGAGAGCTGGAAGGTTGTTTACGATAGCGAAAAGTTAGATAACGTTTCTACAGTGGCGGTATTCCAGTATCACCCTGTAGGTGTAGAGATTGATAGCTTACCTGCGTTTTATCTGACTTCAGCTTTTGGTGGGCGAATGCGTGATAAGACTCACCACTATGCTAATGCTCGTGAAGCGTTTAAAGGTATGGAGTCTGGTGAGGTTGATGCCGTTATGGCAATGCGCGCCGAAGTTGATTGGTTAGTCAGTAAGTCGGGCGACAAGAAATTTAAGCTAGGTGTAAATGGTTATCCAAATATGGGTAAGCAGAAGTGGGATATAGGGATGGCTGTTAAACATACCTATAGACAGCTTGGCTATGCTGTAGGTGATGTTGTCGAAGCTATGGTTCGTTCCGGTGAAATGGAACAAGTTTATAGCAAGTACGGTCTCAGTTATGAGATGCCTGCTTTTTACCAGGATGTAAAATAGCTTTATAAAGCAACGCTCGAAGAAATAGCATTCAAATAATAATAAGAGGATGCCATGTTGAAGCGAAATGTTGCAGCACTTTTGATAAGTGCTGCTATTCCAATTGCTGGTTATACAGGTCAGCAAGACCCACTAGAGTCACCTCTATGGGATCATATGCGTGCCAAGTTTATTGGCGATCAGGAATATGTGTTTGATAGTAATGTCAAAGTCACTGTGCCTGAGTTTGCTGAAGATCCTACACAGGTGCCTATTACTGTTAATGCGGAAGCGTTAGCAGGGAAGATCGATAAGATTGTTGTTTTTGCCGATCTTAATCCAATTCAGCATATCTTTACTTATTATCCCCATAAAGAGATAGTGCCTCGCCTTTCTATGCGCATTAAGGTTCAGCAGGGTACAGCGATTAGAGCTGCTGTTCTTTCTAAATCTGGTGTTTGGCATGTAGGTGGTGGTTACCTTGATGCTGCTGGTGGTGGGTGTACAACACCTAGCGCTGCAGCTGCTAATACCTACTGGCAGGACCATCTCGGTGAGATGAAAAGTAAGTTTTTCCCGAGAGAGAAGGGTGGTCGCTACAAACTAAAAGTCGTTCATCCGATGGATACCGGCTTAGTTAGTTCAATTCCTGAATTCTATATAGAGAATGTTGAGGTGCGTAATTCTGAAGGATTGCCACTTGCAAAATTAGAGTTGTCACAACCTGTCAGTGAGAATCCAGTTCTGACTTTTGATGTCAGAGATGGTTCTCAAGGTCATCGTATCTGGATGCGCGACAATGGCGGAAATGAATTCGAGAAAGCACTCTAGGAGTTGAATGATGAAGAAATTGTTATTGGCGTTGTCTGCAGCAACGGTTATTCATTCTGCTTCCGCAGCGCCGCTTTCTTATGCTTTAAAACCGCAAAAAATTGCTGATAACACTTGGTTGTTGAAGGGTAAATTAGAAGACTTTTCAAAGAGCAACGGCGGCAATATTGTAAATACCGGCTTTATCGTTACAGAAGATGGTGTCGTTGTTATCGATACTGGGCCTTCTCTTAGATACGGTAAAGCATTAAAAGAGGCTATCAAAAGTGTTACGGATAAGCCTATAAAAGTTGTTTTTAATACTCATCACCATCCGGATCACTTTTTGGGGAATCAGGCTTTTTCTGACGTAGATATTCTTTCTCTCCCGGGTACGCAGCAAGGAATAGCGCTTCATGGAAATGCTTTTGCTGAAAATATGTATCGGCTAGTTGGTGATTGGATGCGGTCGACCGAGGCTGCTACGCCAACTAAGGCTCTCGATGTTCAGTTGATGGAGCTAGGTTCGCATAGATTGCATTTGCTTCCTTTTACGGGTCATACCGGTTCAGATTTGGTTGTGCTAGATGAGAAAACTGGCGTTGTGTTTGCTTCTGATATGGTCTTCTATCAGCGAGCGTTAACCACTCCTCATACACCTGGTCTTCATCAATGGAAAAAAGAGATTCAGAAGTTAAGGGATCTTGATTATAAAATTATGGTGCCAGGTCATGGGCCGGTTGTTAAGGATGCTAGTGCTTTAGATCAAATGCTTGCCTATCTAGAATGGTTGGATCAGGTTTTAGAGCAGGCGGCAGAAGATGGATTAAGCATGACGGAAGTGATTAAACTGCCGATCCCCAAAGATTTTGATGGTATTGCATTAAGTAAGCGGGAATTTGCCAGGACTGTTGCGCACCTTTATCCCAAATATGAAGAGCAGGCTTTTTGAGTCTGCTTTTTTGTTGCAAATATTAAAAATCAAATTAAATCCTCATTATTTAGGTTTATTCCTTTCTCTGGCTAGTTAAGCGGCAATTCCTGTCTATACTCTTGTTTGTAATTTGACTAATGGTCTATTGAATAGGCCGTTAAGCTGCTGAATTTACTTAAAAATAGCGGTATTACTACCAAGGGACTAGAAAAGTACTTCCGCTGTTTAATTGTTGTATTTGCTGTAAAACAAAACAATTGCCTTCATGATTCGGGAAAATTTCCCGGCTCTCTTCTGAACGCCAAAAAAAAAATATCCGTAGAGGAAGCGTACAATGAAAAAATTCGCACTGTCTGCTCTAGTTGCAGCGATGTCTGTTGCAGGCACAGCACAGGCTGGTGTTACTGATAAAGATATCATTAACGACCAGATGACTGTTGAAGATGTTGTAACAAATGGTATGGGCCCACGTGGTCAGCGTTACAGCCCGATGACAAAAATCAACACTAAAACTGTTAAAGACATGCGTCCAGTATGGGCGTTCTCTTTCGGTGGTGAGAAACAGCGTGGTCAGGAATCACAGCCTGTAGTTAAAGATGGTGTGATGTACGTTACAGCTTCTTACTCTCGTGTATTCGCTGTTGATGCAAACACTGGTGAAGAGCTTTGGGAATACAACGCACGTCTTCCTGATGGCATCATGCCTTGCTGTGACGTAATCAACCGTGGTGTTGCTCTATACGACGACCTAGTAATCTTTGGTACTCTTGACGCTAAACTAGTAGCTCTAAACGCTAAGACTGGTAAGGTTGTTTGGAAGAAAAAAGTAGAAGACTACAAAGCTGGTTACTCAATCACTGCAGCTCCTCTAATTGCTAAAGGCAAAGTAATCACTGGTGTATCTGGTGGTGAATTCGGTATCGTTGGTAAAGTAGAAGCTTACGATGCTAAGACTGGTAAGCTTGCTTGGACTCGTCCAACAGTTGAAGGTCACATGGGTTACATCTGGAAAGATGGTAAGAAAATGGAAAACGGTATTTCCGGTGGTGAAGCAGGCAAAACTTGGCCTGGCGACCTTTGGAAATCCGGTGGTGCTGCAACTTGGTTAGGCGGTACTTACGATCCTGATGTAGACCTACTATTCTTCGGTACTGGTAACCCAGCACCATGGAACTCTCACCTACGTCCTGGTGACAACCTATTCTCATCTTCTCGTGTAGCTATCGACCCAGATACTGGTAAGATCGTATGGCACTTCCAGACTACTCCACACGATGGTTGGGATTACGACGGTGTAAACGAGCTAGTTTCTTTCGACTACAAAGCAAACGGTAAAACAGTTAAAGCAGCAGCTACTGCTGACCGTAACGGTTTCATGTACGTTCTTAACCGTGAGAATGGTGACTTCATCCGTGGTTTCCCATTCGTAGACAAGATCACTTGGGCTAAAGGTCTAGATCCAAAAACTGGTCGTCCAATCTACGATGATGCTAACCGTCCAGGTAACCCAGCAGACTCTAAAGATGGCAAGAAAGGTACATCTGTTCTAGCTATTCCATCTTTCCTAGGTGGTAAGAACTGGATGCCTGTTGCATACAGCCAAGACACTGAGTTGTTCTACGTTCCTTCTAACGAATGGGCAATGGACATCTGGAATGAGCCAACTGCATACAAAAAAGGTGCGGCTTACCTAGGTGCTGGTTTCACAATCAAGCCTATGAACGACGAGTACATCGGTGTTCTACGTGCGATGGATCCAAAAACTGGTAAAGAAGTATGGCGTCACAAGAACTACGCTCCACTATGGGGTGGTGTTCTAGCGACTAAAGGTAACCTAGTATTCTTCGGTACTCCTGAAGGTTACCTAAAAGGTCTAAACGCTAAGACTGGTAAAGTTGAATACGAATTCAACACTGGTTCTGGTATCGTAGGTTCTCCAATCACTTGGGAACAGAATGGCGAGCAGTACCTATCTGTAGTATCCGGTTGGGGTGGTGCAGTACCTCTATGGGGTGGTGAAGTAGCTAAACGTGTTAAACACCTAAACCAGGGCGGCACAGTTTGGACATTCAAACTACCTAAGTAAGTTTTTGACTTACAACTGAGTGATATTTCGATATCACTCAGCCTGTCCCAGCAAAAAAGCCAGCATTAAGCTGGCTTTTTTTGTGCTTAAAATAAAACGTGGCTAAATCAAATCTACGATGCTGTTGAAAGCAATTACTACGCGGTCTTTTTGGCCGAAATAGGGTAGGGCTGAATGCTTTAAGTAAGAAGGGAATATTACAATCTGGCCTTCTACAGGTTGGAAGTCCCAGAAGCCTTGTTCGCTTAGATAGGCTGTGCCGGCATCACCATAATGATCGGCGTTGTTTCGAGGATCATAAAAGCGATTGATACCGTTGCGAGTACCCAATTCACACTCACCGACATCTAAATAATAGATTCCACACCATGAGCAGTTTGGGTGGGAATGGATATCATGGTAACCGCCATCCTTAGTTACATGGAACCAGGATTCAATGATGGTTGCATCACACTCAGCACTTTCGGGCCAGTATGGCATATTAACCTGCGTAGCAATGACCGAGAGTAGCTCCTCAAGCATGCGTCTAAGCTCAAGGATCACCGGTTCATCAGATTCAAGAAAGCAGAGCTTGCTCTCAAATAGCTGATGCTTTGCGCTTACGGCTACTTCGCTGGCAATAGCTTTAGTTTGATTGTGAAGCTTTTGGTAGTTGTAGATGTAATTGAGAAGATCTTCTTTTAAGAACTCGTGATCAGGGTTTGTCGTAACAAACAGTGGAGAGGTCCAAGTGTTGATGGATTCAATTTCTGGGCTTTCTGAATACATGATCCGATTCCAAATTAAGAGATCGGATCATTTTAATCTTGTAGTTGTTATTTAGCTATGTAAGAAGTGCGCTCATTTGTCCTGCATCAGTTGATCGTTTTTGGGATCAGGTGTGCCTACCCAGCTAACTTCCAATTCATATGATATAGATCGCGCTAAACCGTCGAGATCAGGGAAAAGTGTCGCGCTACTGATATTCATTCGATAAAGCGCTTCCATTGCCTCTTTTCTGATTTCAGGGCTAAGGACGATCTTAGCGAGTAGTGGCTCATCGTATTCGTAGTTATTTAAGAGCTCTTCAACTGAAACATCGATTCTGCCAGGCAGCATAAAAGTACCTGCCTGGGCGACGATTCTTCGATCCATCGACCATGGTTCGCCAGGCCAGACGATCGGGTAGTTATTTGAAAGGTAATATTTGCCAAGGCTGTCAGTCGTACGAGGGTCAATTGCATCTCGTGTGAGCTCCGGTAAGCCCGGTGGTGTTGCTTTGTGCCATAGAGCAGGGGTGTTGACTGCATAAACAGCAGCAGGCGTTGTGCAAGATTGTAGGGCGAAGTAGCTTGCTACGTAGGGTGACTTGGTAAAGTCTAAAAGCCGGGTTGGTGCGCCGTGGTGTTGCATAAGGGCTAGGCAACGAAAATCATCTTTAAGTGCGCTGGTATCATTTAGGAAATAGTGAGCTTTACGTTTAAATACACGAATGGCCCTGCTTTCTCGTTCATGCCATTTGCTTTGGGGTACAAACTGCTTGAGGCGTCTAGTGAGCGAACTCTCAAGGCTCCATTCCGCGTCCCGTTGTCCACGAAATGCCCAGCCACGGAGTTCTTCTGACTCAACTAAAGCAAGAAATTCTTGCCAAGTAGATACTTGGTATAACTTCGTCATAGTTCCAGCCTCGTAATTTATTCGCCTTGAAAATCCCTTATAGCATAAGACTATAGCTAATTGATGTTTATTTATATGGGGTGCGAGCTTTAAAAATAAGATGCGTGTTCTGGAATTGTCTTTGTTAATCAGTGGGTTAGTGTCGGATCTTATGCGTGGCCTGGGCTCAATCTCTAAAAGCCCGTAGGGGTGGGGCCTCGATAACTAGTACTAAATAATTAATTTTTCAATGCCAAGGGATGATACCTGTAATTCTTGCTGGATAGCTAATATTGGTTGGTAAAGTAAATTAACTGTCAGTAGAGACGGCAGTAAGATAAATATAAAGAGGCACTTAGAAGATGATTTACGCTAAGCCGGGTACAGAAGGTTCAGTTGTTTCCTTTAAAGAACGTTATGGCAACTTCATTAACGGTGAGTGGGTAGCTCCTGTTAAAGGTGAATACTTCACCAATAACTCGCCTGTAACTGGTGAACCAATTTGTGAAATTCCTCGTTCCACTGCTGAAGATATTGAATTGGCACTGGACGCTGCTCACGCTGCACAAGAGTCTTGGGGCAAAACTTCTCCAATCGAACGTCAGAACGTTCTTCTGAAGTGTGCTGAGCTAATCGACGCTAACCTTGAGCGTTTGGCTGTATCTGAAACTTGGGACAACGGTAAAGCAGTTCGTGAAACTCTAGCTGCAGACGTTCCTCTAATGGCAGATCACTTCCGTTACTTCGCTGGCTGCATCCGTGCACAAGAAGGTTCTATCGGTGAGATCGACGAAACAACTGTTGCTTACCACTTCCACGAGCCACTAGGTGTTGTTGGTCAGATCATCCCTTGGAACTTCCCGCTACTAATGGCTGCATGGAAAATTGCTCCAGCACTAGCAGCAGGTAACTCCATCGTACTGAAGCCAGCTGAAGCGACTCCAGTATCTATCCTTATTCTTCTTGAATGCATCCAAGAAGCTCTACCAGCAGGCGTACTGAACGTTGTAAACGGTTTCGGTGGCGAAGCAGGTCAGGCTCTAGCATCTAGCACTCGTATCGCTAAGATCGCATTCACTGGTTCTACTCCAGTTGGTTCTCACATCATGAAATGTGCTGCAGAGAACATCATTCCATCTACTACAGAGCTAGGTGGTAAGTCTCCAAACATCTACTTCAACGACGTTATGGCTCAGGACGATGAGTTCGTAAGCAAAGCAGTTGAAGGTGCGGTACTAGCATTCTTCAACCAAGGTGAAGTATGTACTTGTCCTTCTCGTCTTCTAGTTCAAGAAGATATTGCTGATGAGTTCCTTGCTAAAGTTGTTGAGCGTATGGGTCAGATCAAACGTGGTAACCCACTAGATACTGAAACAATGGTTGGTGCGCAGGCTTCTCAAGAGCAGTTCGACAAGATCCTAGGTTACATCGACATTGGTCGTGACGAAGGTGCTGAAGTACTAGCGGGCGGCGGTATCGAAAAACTAGACGGTGATTTCGGTAGCGGTTACTACATCAAGCCAACTCTTCTAAAAGGTACAAACGACATGCGCGTTTTCCAAGAAGAGATCTTCGGCCCAGTAGTTTCTGTAACTACATTTAAAGATGAAGCAGAAGCACTAGCTATCGCGAACGACACTGAGTTCGGTCTAGGTGCAGGCGTATGGTCACGTGACACTAACGTTGCTTACCGCATGGGTCGTGGCATTCAGGCTGGTCGAGTATGGATGAACTGCTACCACCTATACCCAGCACACGCTGCGTTCGGCGGTTACAAGAAATCTGGTGTAGGTCGTGAGACTCACAAGATGATTCTTGAACACTACCAGCAAACTAAGAATATGTTGGTTAGCTACAGCGAAAGTCCTCTAGGCTTCTTCTAATCGGAAGTCCACGAGAGCTGGCATCTGAACATTGCTAGCTCTCAAGCAAGCTATTTCATGTAGCTTCTTGCGTTTATTGCGGCCCCTTTGAGGGCCGCTTTTTTATGTCTTAATTCTGCCTAGACTTAGGGTGTTAGTATAATTGGTACTTTAGGTCTGTCTCATTTCCCGAAACCCCTGAAATTAATTTTTAGATGTTAAGATTATTTAACACTCTGATTTAAAGGGAGGTTTTCGTGCGTAATACTTTATCTATCCTTATTTTAAGTTTTGTCTCTGTGAGTGCTTTTGCCTCTGTAAAAGACTATCAAGTAAAACGGCTCATAATGATGAAGTCTGATTGTGTCGAACAGAGCTTAGTGCGTAATGAGACCGAAAGTGGTGGTCTATTGTTTATTGCACAATGTAAAAACCTGAGTCATTACCCAGATGGCGTGAAGGTTTTGTGTGATGACTCAGAGGATGAGCGTAGCTGTAAGCTGCAAACGAAAGCTAAGTCTTATGATCATCTCCGCTTACTGCAACAGAATTAGGATTTCTTATTATGTTTGTTAAGAAGTGCTCTATATTGGCTCTTGTGTCCACTGGCTTGCTAGCAGCATCTTTATCTTCTTCTGCTTCTGCTGATGTGAATACGGCATTTGAACAATGCAGGGCTATAGTACAGCCAGATAGGCGTTTGGAGTGTTACGATAATTTAGATTTAAAAGCGCTGAGTGCAAAGAAGCCAAATTTTGCAGGTAAGCGTACAGCTAAAACGGAGATCTTTAAGATCTCTGAGCCTACCCAATTAAGGTTTCAGAGTGACGGTGCCATCTTTGTATTAGCGTTGCACGATAGTGAAGATAATATCGTTCAAAACCTCCACATAGGTGGAGGTGGTGAAGATACTTACTTGATCGAAGAAGTCGGCGAATATTATCTGCGTGTTAATGGATCTACTACATGGCGTATTTGGTTAGAAAAGCCATAATTATCGTTTAATAATCTACAAACCTTTGCTATTACCTCCAATACGATAGATTAGTAGGTCTTCATCGTCTAGTACCTTGAAGGCCGCTGTCGTCGCTGCGTTATTGGGTATCTGGAATTCATGATTAGAAAGCTTTTCGGCTTTATAAAGCTGTTCTGGAGGGTTGAGCATCAGTTCGACAAACTGTTCTGTTGACCATGTGTATGTTTTAACGGGTAGGCCATATGCTTTTGCGACTGTGAGCTCGTCGGATGAGCTACCAATTAGATCAAGGTAATAGCACTCGGTAACATGGCACATCAGCCCCATTCTTGTATCTATCAAATAGCTATCTGCGGGTAAGGTTCTTGGTATGCTGTAGCATCCACCTAAGGCAATTAAACAAAAGCCCGTGATTATCTTTTTCATTAGCCTGTCCCTTTCTGTTTTATCTTCCAATTGCTATTTTACGTATTGCTGAAGAGTATGGACCCTTTCGGTATAGATAAGTTTGGATAAATTATAGATCGTGTAATATTTATATATGCTAGAAACATAATGTACTGTTTCTTGTCCAATAATCCTGCCTGCTGCGATCTCAACATTTCCAAACCACACGTTTGGATCTAATCCCATTTTAGTCGTTAGTTTTTGCATTTTTCGTAGATTGCCAGGACCAGCGTTGTAGGCGGCTAAGCTTAAGAGAAAGCGATTGATAGGCGTGATCTCTTCAGAGGGTAAATAGTGTCGAGATAGGAAATCCATATACTTTGCACCCGCATGTATATTGTTATCTACCTTGTGTATCTCTTTGATATTCACATTTGGATCGGCTGCAGTTGAAGGCAGTAACTGCATTACTCCGACTGCGCCCTTATGGCTTTTTGTGTCCTGTTTGAGTTGGGATTCCTGATAAGCCTGTGCTGCCAATGCAAGAGGATCTAATTGGTACTTTTCTGCGTATTTTTCAAAATGAGGTAGTAAGCGAATTAAGCGGTCGCGTTCCAAATCGAGTAGGGGATTTGTTATTCGCTTAGTTGAACCTAGGTAGCGTTTGATTAAGATATTGCCGAGAAGAGAGCCTTTCTGAACGTTCGAATGGATGAATTCATTCAGGCTGTCCTGAAGAAGAGGCGTCTGTTTTCTAACTCCCCAGCCCAGACTGTTCTTTTTGCTCAAACTAATTTGTTCAGCTATCTCTAAATTGGTTAGAGCTTTAAGCCAGAGTCTGGCTTTGTAATCATCAATGATGGTGTAGTTATAAATACCCGCATTTACGATCTCTAAAATATCCTCGCTAAGTAAGGTGCTATCAGCCTCAATTATATGGATGGAATTTTCTTTAAATACGGCTTGTTTATTTAATCGATGCAGGTGCTCTGCGTAGCTGCTTCCTTTCAGAACGAGAATAGTCTTTCCTGCAAGGTCTTCTAATGAATCAATTTTTGGTGCGGTTTTGTGCCTGATAATAACTTCGGATACTTCTGAATATTTACTCTTTGTGAAATCTATTAACTTTTTTCTTTCGTTTGTCGCGGTTAGTAGCGCTGCACTGATGTCGCCTTTGCATTCGACAAGAGAGGGGATTAGTTGATCAAAGGTAACAGGAATATAGACAATCTTTGTTTTGTCTATCTCTTTCTTAATCCCTTTATTTATATGGTTTTCGTAGTTTTGTAGCAGTTCGGCTTGTAGTCCTTTGATCTTGCCGTTATGAATGAAAAAGTCGGTCTTACTATACGTGACTAAGGCTCTGATCAGCTTTCGATCTTTCATTTCATCAAGATCGCCCCAGAAAGGCTCTAGCTTATCAGTAGAAAGGATGCCTTCAGGAATCAGCTCTGTTGATGGTTGTGCTTGATGGGGAGTAGTAGAATTTGTTGGATGAGTGGTTGTGGTTTGATGAGGGGTAAGGCTTTGATTTTCGGAGCTGTCACAGCCAGTGATTAGGTATGAGCATGTGAGCAGGGAGCTGTAGAAAAGTATTTGTTTGATCAATGCTTTTGCCTCACAAGTCAATTACCTTGCCGGGGTTCATAATGTTGTTGGGATCTAAAGCCCGCTTAACAAGCTTCATGCTGTTTATCGAAGTTTCATGCTCATTAAGAAGATACTGTTTTTTACCAAAGCCGATTCCGTGTTCACCAGTACAGGTACCGCCTAGTGCTAGGGCGTTATTGACTATCCTTTCTGCGAGTGTTTTAGCGGCTTGATGTTGGTTGTGATTTTCTGGATCGAAAACAATTAATACGTGGTAGTTACCGTCACCAACATGGCCAACGATTGGGCAGGGTAAGTTACTTAACTCAGCATCTGTTTCGGCTTGTAAGATGCTTCTAGCTAGAGCTGAAATTGGAACACATACATCGGTCGTAAGTACCTTACCATTAGGAATAATCTGATGAGCCGCATTGTAAGCATTGTGTCGTGCTTGCCAAAGCCGGTTGCGATCTTCGGTGTTTTCAGCCCAAATAAATTCACTACCACCGAATTCATTGCAGATATCTTTTAGGAGCGTAATGTCTTCTTCGATCTTGGCTTTAGAGCCGTGAAACTCAATAAATAGGGTCGGTGCTGCAGCAAGTTCATTTAGCTGAGAAAACTCAATGCAAGCTTCCATTTGGGCCTTGTTAAGTAGCTCTATTCGGGCAAGGGGAATAGAGAGCTGCATAGCATTGATAACAGTATCAGTAGCATCAGCAACGGTTTTAAAGTTGCATACGGCTGAGCGAATAACTTCGGGAATAGGGTGAAGGCGAAGTTGAATCTCTGTGATAACGCCTAAGGTGCCTTCGGAGCCTACTAGCAATTGCGTTAAGTTGTAACCAGCTGAACTTTTTCGGCTACGTGTGCCTGTTTTTATAATTTCGCCTTCAGGTGTAATCACAGTTAAACCGATAACGGCATCTAGCATGGTGCCATAACGTACGGCATTAGTGCCTGAGGCTTGTGTTGCAGCCATACCGCCAATACTCGCATTAGCACCAGGATCAACTGGGAAAAATAAGCCGTCATAGCGCAAGGCTAGATTGAGCGCTTCCCTTGTTACACCTGCTTGAACGCGACAATCCATATCCGCGGCATTGATTTCTATTACCTGATCCATTTCTGATAGATCGATTGATATGCCACCGTTGACGGCGAGTAGATGGCCTTCAACAGAAGAGCCAACGCCAAAGGGAATGACTGGAATCTTATATTGATTGCAGAGCTTGACGACCTGAGCTACTTCTTCATTACTGAAAGGGTAGACAACCGCATCGGGCGCGATACAGCCATAGCTATCTTCGCCTTGACCATGCTGTTCACATACAGGTTTAGATAGGTCGATTCGATCACTAAATGTAGTGGCTAATTCAGTGATAACTTTCTTTAGATCAGCTTGAGAATAATGTTTATGCGCACGCATAGGTCATCAGCTCGTATTTTTATTGTTGTCACTACATTAAAGCAATAAATTATCAATAAGAACAAGCTATTAGGATGATAAGTATTTAGGTATGCATGCCAAATTTAGAGAGTTGGGCTTTCCTTTGCCCGGCAGCTCGTGTCCGTGAACGCTGCCTATTATTGCGTGAGATTGTTAAATTAGCGTGACAAGGTTAGTTTTTTTAACTCTTCGATAATCAGCGATCTAATGAAGGCAGTAAATTCTTCAGGTAGTTGTGCAGTGTCAACAAGGTTAATAAGACTAGTTGCGACCTCAGGTTTAAAGCGACGATCATTTCCGGCTAGTTGGTAAAAGCGATTAACCCAATGAGTGCCATTTTCAGCATCAACATCTACCATCAGCATCGCTTGGGCAAGCACTCCTTGTTTAATGTTTTTGTTGTTAGGTGGTGACAACATGATTTTTTGTGCTGTACCAGTAATCTTGAGCCCGCCTACATTGAGATTGTAACGGCCATCACAATAAGAGCCTTCTGTGCTGCCATATTCTGCATTGAGTCCGATCTGGGATAGTGCACGTTTAATAGGTTCACATAAGGCGATATAGACCAAATCTAAATCAAAAGCCTGATCTGTACGCTGCGGAAATATTATGGCTAGGTTGATAATGCCTTGTTGCAGAGGAACTGCGGTGCCGCCACTATCACGGACGATAACGGGCCAATGCTCTTGTTCAAGCTGTTGGCAGGCTTGATCAAAGTTTGGAAATCGAGTTTCCTTCCTAGTGGCAACTAGGCATTGGGTTGTTTCCCAAATGCGTGCGGTTGCTCCCCGTTTAGTTTGTGCGACCTCTTTTAATAAGGCGAAATCTTGTTCAAGAGCTTGTATAGGGTTGCAGCAGATTGGCTCATCTATGATTCGCCATCTTTTTTGTTGGGTGAAAATATCTGTAAAACTGGTTTCAGACATTAAAGCTCCGAATAAAAAATTAGGGGTTGTTCATGCATTTGATGATGCTATGATCGCCCTCAAATTTATAGCACGCTGAAGAATCTAAATGAACAAAACAATTCCAGCAGCCAATGTAGATAACTTGAGCACTTGGGTAAAGTATAAGAGTAGTCACTGCGATTCTTGCAGAGGTACTTGCTGTAGTTTGCCTGTAGAGGTTCGCTTTAGTGATTTAGTAAGAATGGGTGTAGTGGATGAGTTCGAGGCAGGTGAGCCAGCGAAGCGTTTAGCGAAGCGTTTGATGAAAGAGGGTGTGGTAGGGCACTTTAATCATAAATCAGAGATTTACACCCTATCGCGCTATGCTAATGATGATTGTATCTATCTAGATCAAAAAACGAGACTGTGTACTATCTATCTGCAACGTCCTGATACATGTAGAAATCACCCTAAGGTGGGTCCTAAGCCGGGTTTCTGTGCTTATCAGCCAAAATAGATCAGAATATGAATCGACCAATCCTATATTCATTTCGTCGTTGCCCCTATGCCATTCGAGGGCGCTTAGCCATTGCGCAATCTGGTGCTGAAGTAGAGCTCAGAGAGATCGTGCTTCGAGATAAACCCGAACATATGCTGGAAATCTCACCTAAAGGCACGGTGCCTGTATTATTGCTTCCTGATGGTACAGTGATTGATGAAAGTTTGGATATCATGTATTGGGCTTTGGCCCAGAATGATAGTGACGATTGGCTTGAAGCGGATCGTAACCAGGTAGATCAATTGATCCAGGAAAATGATAATGAGTTTAAAGGCTGGTTAGATAAGTATAAATACTCTGATCGACACCCAGAGCACTCGCAGACCTATTACCGTAACAAATGTGAGTTATGGTTGGTTCAACTAGAAGAGCTCTTAAATCAGAATAGAGGAACTCTACTAGCTGGTGGGAAATCGTTAGCTGATTATGCGCTTTTACCATTCATTAGACAGTTCGCGCATGTAGATCTTGATTGGTTTAATGCTTCAGATTATCCGCATGTGCAAAGTTGGTTATTAGATTTTAAAGAATCAGATCTCTTTCTTAGTGTTATGAAGAAATATAAACCATGGAAAGAATCACAAGAGTTAATCGTGTTTCCAGAATAGATACCCACGAGATGGACAAGGATGCTATGACCCTAAGTTATAAACGAAAAAACAAACTAAAGCCTACGACCGCTGAAGAAAAAGCTGAAAATCTTGGTCAGGCGGTATCGACATTATGCGACCCTGACAATAAAGCATGGTGTGAAGCGTGTAAGGACCTATTACTGCAAGATAAGCTAGTTGACGGGGCGTGTGCCTTTCGTAAACAAAGTACGGAAAATTAACCTCAATTGTATGCTTTAAGTAAAAGGGGAGCCAAATGGCTCCCCTTGTAGTTTTACTGTTTCTCTTTAATGAGCTGCTTTAGCTCTTCGATCTGCTTAGAAAGGTCTTCGATGGTTAAATCGCCATCTGCCAATGCTTTCTCTTTGGCTTCTTCTGCGTGCTCATTTTCCATAACATTTACAACGATACCGATAACCATGTTTAGGAAGGCAAATGTAGTTAGGAAGATGAAGGTTAAGTAGAAAATCCAACTAAATGAATACACTGCCATGGTTTCATACATAACATCCGTCCAATCTTCGAATGTCATCACCCTAAATAGAGTGAGCATCGAGATTGAGATGTCTCCCCAAAGTGTCGGGTTGATATGGGCAAAGAATGAAGCACCGATTGCTGCATAGATATAGAAGATGATGAACATCAACAGGATAACGTAACCAAGCTGCGGAAGGGCCTTAATCAGAGAGTTAAGGAGCAAGCGTAGCTCTGGCACCATAGATACCATTCGTAATACACGGAAGATACGGATCAGTCGACCGATCAGTGCCATTTCACTGTCTTGGATCGGAATTAAGCTAACGACGACGATGATTGTGTCAAAGACGTTCCAAGGGTTCTTGAAGAAGTTCTTCTTATCCGGTTCACCGATAAAGCGTACCGTTATCTCAACCAGGAAGAATAGAGTGATGCCTGTATCAAGCCAGCTTATAAACGTTAATACATGATCAGGAATGTCGTAGGTCTTTGCGCCAATAACCAAGGCAGAAAAGATAATGACTGCAACAACAAAAAATTCAAATATGCGATTGTTGCGGAGTTTAAAGAATTTGTCCTGAAGGGTTAGCGTGCTCATGGTGACCTAAACTCGAGTAAATAATTCAGCGTGAACTTTACTGTTGTTTGGCAAGGTTGAATAGATCTTTTAGTGAAAAAAATGTCGTTCTTTTATAAGTCATTAGGTCATGCTATAAGCATCATATTTATCAGGCAGTTGGATTATAAAAACAGTCCTGAAGGAGCGTTTTTAATTCAATTATCATGTGAAATACTTGCGCAAATTTTCAGTATTACACCTTAAAAAAGGAGTTAGGTGATGAGAAAGGTTGAGCAAGGATTATGGTCATTGAGATGGATTATGCTTTTGACCGTTTTTTCTGTAATGGCTGGTGCATTGTTGCTGGTGGGCTTTGTGATATATGACTTTGTTCACTTAGCGCAAGTAGCGTTCTCTGAAGGAATTGGTTTGAATGCGCGGACTGAGCTACTAATGATCCTTATAGAAATCATTGATCAGGCTTTGATGGCCGGCGTGATGTTGATGTTTAGTTTTGGTATCTACGAAATCTTTATCAGTAAGATGAATGTTGAGGGGGGGAGTAGTCAACGGCCAAAGTTGCTGGTTATTGAGAGTATTGATCAGCTCAAAGGTAAATTGGGCGCTATGGTCATCATGATGTTGATTGTTAAGTTTCTATCTTTAAGTACAGAGATGGAAATATCAGAACCGTCAGATCTTCTTATGTATGCAGCATCAGTGGCTTTACTCGGTTTAGCTTTGTTCTTAACTAATGCCAAAATGAAAGACAAGCAAGCTAAATAGAACACATTCACCAAGGTTAGGCGTTGTCCTAGCCTTGAGTATTCTCTGCTGTTGTAGGCGTTAGCACATCCTGCTTTTTGCGTCGTTGCACGAGCACGCCTTCCACACTAAATATCGCCAAAGCAATCCAGATCATTACAAACGTAATGAGCCGATTTTGGTCCATAGGTTCGTTGTAATAAAACACAGCAATAAGAAATGCGATGCTTGGCCCGATGTATTGGAATAGGCCAACCATTGTAAGACTTAATCTTCTTGCGCCTGCCGCAAACGCTATCAAAGGTAAGCTAGTTACTAGCCCTGCAGCTAGCAGTAGAATTTGTATATCTTTAGAGCCGTTTAGCAGTACAAAATTACTTTGTGAACTAAGCCAAAGCATATAAACCAAGGCCATTGGAAACAGCCATAGAGTCTCAACTAATAGGCCTGTAATTGAGTCTATCGGGATCTTCTTTCTTAAGACACTATAGATAGAAAAGCTGGTCGCTAGCGTCAGAGCTACCCAGGGTAATTCACCAATTAAAATGATTTGGTAAAGCACTGCTACAGCGGCAATGGCAACCGCGATCATTTGTAAGAAACGAAGTCTTTCCGAAAATATAAAGAATCCAAAAACTATATTTATCAATGGGTTAATAAAATAACCTAGGGTTGTTTCAACAATCCTTTGTTCGGAGACCGCCCATATAAATACTAGCCAATTAATAGAAATAACTAATGCTGATAGGCCGAGGCTGAGCAAGATTTTAGGGGAGTTTCTAAGCGTAGTAAGCTCACTCAGCTTACCTTTAAGTAAGAGGAAAAGCCCCAGAAAAACTACAGACCAAACAACTCGATGTGCTAAGACTTCGAATGCAGGTACGTCATCAACTGCTTTAAAATAAACCGGTACAAGCCCCCACATAACAAAAGCGGCGACGGCATAATAGATACCTTTTTGGTGCTCATTGGCACTCAGATTTTGCATATCAAATTACTATTTTGGGCTTTGGATGTTAGGGAGTGATACGTCTCTAAACAGAAAACGTTGCTGAAAACTATCACTGGTTAAAGAGACTAATCGGGTTAGCAAGCTGATGACTAGAATGCTGAAAATCAGCCTAGCCCAAAGAATTCCAGAAAGGTCAGCCCCCATAGTCATGATGAGTAAGGTGTCTTCGATTAAACTGTGGCACAGACTAAGTAAGCAAAGCGCTGAAAAGCAGTCTTTAGGGCTAACATTGCCACTTTCTGCTTCACGGATAAGTAAACCACCGCCAAACGACAATCCAAGGGTCACGCCGACGATCGCAAGAGATGTAGCTTTCTTACTGATGCCCATTAGCCTTAAAAAAGGTTGTAACAGCCAAATCATTAAGCGTTCTATGTGTAGCCAGCGGAGAAGCTTTAGAAGTGTGAGCAGTGCTGTGACTATTACCACGATCATAGCAAGGCTTTGTAGCTGGGTGAGTACCCAGTTAATCAGGCTTGGATCAGTAGCTTCAGGTTGCCACAAAAGCTCGACTGGTGTGTTAAGCCAGTCGCCGGCAGAATAGGTCAGATTAAGTAGAGCGCCTAATACAAGCGCGCCCACAAAACGCAAAAGCAGGGCGAATATAAGACGCATACCTGCTTTTTGAGTGATTCGTAATTCCAGCGGTAGTCCGTGAGCTACAAGGAGCATAGTGCCCAGAACTGTAACTTGGGCAACAGTGAGGTTCTCTTGAGGTGCTGCCTGAAAGAAAATTACTAAGCCTGCATAGATATTGGTCAACATGGTTGTTGCCCAGACGATCCCCATAGATTCAGGCAGTCCAACAAACAGCATCAGTGGTTCTAATACAGCGCTGATGTAAGGAATGGCACCAATCTCTTCCAAAATCTTCACAGCAATGATGATAGGTATGGTTAGCTTGAATAGCAGTAAGCAGACAGCATAGATCTCCCGACCAAGATCGGGCAGTGTTTTGGTTAATAGGTCATGTGTACTTACTGGCTTAATCATCATGGTTATGCTTCAGTAGATTGAATTAGCTATTTTAATTAAGCTTGTGAAAATAAAATTAGAAAAACTATCCTATTAGTTAATAAAAATTTTGTTTTTACGGTTATTTTCTAATTTAATTCAAAAAAAAAGTTAATGAGTGGAATCTAATGGATGTTCAATTAGATCGTATTGATCGTCATATTCTTAAATGTCTACAGGTGGATAATCGAATAAGTAACCAAGCACTGGCTGAGGAGGTAGGTTTGTCTCCGCCAGCATGTTTGCGAAGGGTTAAACAGTTACGTGAGCAGGGCATCATTATGGCCGATGTGGCCATAGTAAACCCGAGGGCTTTAGGTAAGGTGCTGAATATCATCGTAGAGGTAGAGATGATAAGAGACTCTATCGATGTTCACGACATGTTTATGCGAAAAATGCAGGACGCCACAGAGGTTACTCAGTGTTACCAAGTGACGGGTGATATCGATTTTGTATTGGTTATTATGGTGCCGGATATGGAAGCATACGAGGCGTTTGCTCGTCGTGACTTAGCCAGTGATCCGAATCTTAGAAAATTTCGCTCGTTAATCTCATTACGTAGAAACAAGTTCACGACAGAAGTAGATGTAGATCATCTTTAAGTTCTTACAGAAGAGGGTATTGAGCGAGAGGTGTTAAACAAAAAAGCCGGCTTAGGTAAGCCGGCAAAAGAAGCACGTTTGTCAGGGTATGTACAAACGTTATGGTGAAGATAGTGATGTGCCTTTTATTGAGATCTATATCATCGAATAAAAGGCACCGGGTAAGAGATATTAAGCAAACAGATATTAGCTATCTTGTTTAGCTTTAACCTCTTCGTACCATAGGTCGTGATGTTGTTTAGCCCAGGTTTCGTCAACGTAACCTGTCTTCATTCCTTCTAGTGCACCTTCAGTACCTACAGTACCGATATAGATGTGACCAAAAGAACCAACAATCAGAATCAAAGAACCAGCAGCATGTAGTAAGTTGGCAATCTGCATAGTTTCACGAACTTGACCGAAGTTTTGGAAATCCAAAACCAAGCCACTACCGCAAACAACGATACCAACGATTGTTAGAAGCCAGAACCAAACTTTTTCACCGCCATTCATGTATCCAGCACTAGGGTGGGCTTTGCCGATAATGCCGCCACCTTTTAGGAACCAGATTAGGTCTGTTCGGTTAAAGAAGTTATGTTTGATCCAGCGAACAATCATAAACAATAGGCCGATTACAAAGATCGGACCTAAGTAGTTATGCGCTAGCTTGCAAAGCATAATGTAGCTTGCCCACAACGAATCACCCATTGCTGCTCTTAAGAAGAACTTCCCGTAAAGGATGCTCAAACCAGAGATTGCTAAGATGATAAACAGGATAGCCACAGTCCAATGGTTTGCTCGATCTAGACGTTTCCACCGCTCAATAAGCTGACCAGAACGCGGGTGATCAAGTTTTTTCTGACCAACGATTAGGTAGAAAATTGCTAGAACAGCGAGCGTACCGCCAATAGCATAAGCACCTGCAGGTGTAACCCATTGGTTACGCCAGTGGCGCCATTCTTCGCCTTTCACATTGATCAATTGACCTGCTTCTCGAGCTTGAAC
Source organism: Neptuniibacter sp. QD48_11 (assembly GCF_047778095.1). Taxonomy (GTDB): domain Bacteria; phylum Pseudomonadota; class Gammaproteobacteria; order Pseudomonadales; family Balneatricaceae; genus Neptuniibacter. The sequence goes on along the minus strand of NZ_CP180551.1, from coordinate 1,905,576 downwards.
TTGAGTGCGACCTTCTTCAGCTTCCTTCACAACCTGCCAATAGTCAGCGCCAGCAAAGCCAGCAACTTTGGCATCTGAAGGTACTGCTTGAGCAAAGCCTGAAAAAAGGAGCGCAATAAGCAAAACAATTCGAGATGGCAATATAAAGCGGAGCATAATGTCCCCTCTAGTCAATGTGCCGGGAGCGAACTCCCAGCAACCTGTTGGGTTTATCAGACTTTCTGAGTTGCGTCGTAAGACAGATCTTCTTCTGTCATAGACCAAGCACCGTCGTTGTGACCACGGTAGATCACACGCTCACGGAAGATGTCAGAAACGTCGTTGGCATCACCAGCAAGTAGGGCTTTTGTAGAGCACATCTCTGCACATAGTGGCAGTTTACCCTCAGCAATACGGTTAGCACCGTATTTAGCTTTCTCTTCAGGGCTGTTGTCCTCTTCTGGGCCGCCTGCACAGAATGTACATTTGTCCATCTTGCCACGCTCACCGAAAGCAGCGTCGCTAGGGAACTGTGGTGCACCAAATGGGCAAGCGTATAAGCAGTAACCACAACCAATACATAGGTCTTTGTTATGCAATACGATGCCGTCGTCTGTCTGATAGAAACAGTCAGTAGGGCAGACCGCCATACATGGAGCATCAGAACAATGCATACATGCTACGGAGATCGAAGTTTCACCCGGTTCACCATCGTTGATCGTTACAACGCGGCGACGGTTGATACCCCATTCCACTTCATTTGCGTTTTTACATGCTGTAACACAGCCGTTGCATTCGATACAACGCTTGGAGTCACAGAGGAATTTCATTCTAGCCATTGTCTGTTACTCCTTACGCAGTAGCTTTCTGAACGCGACACAAGGTAACTTTAGTTTCCTGCATCTGTGTAACTGGGTCATAACCGTAAGTGGTAGCAGTGTTAGCTGCTTCACCCACTACATAAGGTGCTGCACCTTCTGGGTACTTATCAGTTAGATCTTTACCCTGGAACTTACCACCGAAGTGGAATGGCATGAATGCAACGCCTTGTTCTACACGGCGTGTAACAAGTGCTTTAACAAGAACTTTACCGCCTTCAGCACCTTCTACCCATACATCTTCGCCATCTTTAAAGCCAAGAGTATTTGCATCAGCAGGGTGTACTTCAACGAACATGTCTTGTTGTAGTTCAGCAAGCCATGGGTTAGAACGCGTCTCTTCACCACCACCTTCATACTCAACCAGTCGGCCGGAAGTAAGAATGATTGGGTACTCTTTAGAAAGATCTTTGTCCTGAATAGACTTGTACATAGTCGGTAGACGGTACATGGACTCAGAGTCATCCCAAGTTGGGTACTTGCTTACTAGGTCACGACGAGTCGTGTATAGCGGTTCACGGTGTAGAGGTACTTTGTCTGGGAATGTCCAAACAACAGCACGTGCTTTCGCGTTACCGAATGGAGAACAGCCGTGAGCGATAGCAACACGCTGAATACCACCAGAAAGGTCAGTCTTCCAGTTTTTGCCTTCAGCCAGCTTCTTCTCTTCAGCAGTCAGGTCATCCCACCAGCCAAGCTTCTTAAGAAGTTTGTCAGTGAATTCTGGGTAACCGTCTTTAATGTCAGAACCTTTACCGAAAGAACCTTCAGCTAGTAGGTTAACGCCGTCACGTTCAACACCGAAACGTGCACGGAAGGTCAAACCACCTTCAGCTACAGATTTGCTTGTATCATAAAGGATTGGTGTGCCTGGGTGACCCTGCTCAGCAGTACCCCAGCATGGCCATGGCATACCATAGTATTCGCCATTAGCTGGACCGCCTTCACCTGCAAGCGTGTCGTAGTTAAACGTGTGCCAGTTTTTCTGGTGTAGTTTAAGACGCTCAGGGCTCTGACCTGTGTAACCGATAGTCCACATGCCTTTGTTGAATTCACGCGTGATGTCTTCAACTACAGGCTGGCCGTTTTGGATAGCGATGTTTTTGAACAGTTGCTTCTCGAAACCGAACTTCTTAGCAAACAAGTACATGATTTCGTGGTCAGGCTTAGATTCGAATAGAGGCTCGATAACCTGGTCACGCCACTGTAGGGAACGGTTAGAAGCTGTAACAGAACCGTAAGTCTCGAACTGAGTACATGCTGGGATCAGGTAAACACCGTCTTTACGATCAGACATTACCGCAGCATGAGTTGGATACGGATCAACGATTACTAGCGTATCTAGTTTTTCGATCGCTTTTTTCATTTCTGGACCACGAGTCTGGGAGTTCACAGCGTGACCCCAAGCAACCATAACGCGAACGTTATCGTTCTGATCCATCAAGTTTTTGTCTTCTAGAACACCGTCAATCCAACGAGAAACTGGAATACCTTTGTTGTTCATAGGTTTCAGTTTGCGGTGAACTTTCTGGTCGAAGCGGCTTTGCATCCACTCGAAATCTACGTCCCAAACTTTTGACCAGTGCTTCCAAGCACCGTCGGAAAGACCGTAGTAACCAGGTAGTGTGTGAGATAGTACGCCAAGGTCAGTAGCACCCTGTACGTTATCGTGGCCACGGAAGATGTTAGTACCGCCACCAGATGTACCCATGTTACCTAGGGCAAGCATCAAGATGCAGTAAGCACGAGTATTGTTGTTACCCGTAGTATGCTGAGTACCACCCATACACCAGATAACAGTACCTGGACGGTTTTCAGCTAGCTCTTTAGCGGCGCGGCGCATTTGTGCTTCTTTAACACCAGTAACACTTTCAACTTCTTCTGGTGTCCAGTTTTTCACTTCTGCACGAACTTCGTCCATGCCGTATACGCGCTGTTGGATAAACTGCTTGTCTTCCCAACCGTTCTCAAAGATGTGCCACAGTAGGCCCCAGATGAACGCAACGTCAGAGCCTGGGCGAATGCGGATGTATTCGTTCGCATGAGCTGCTGTACGAGTGAAACGAGGGTCAACACAGATGATGTGCGCCTTGTTGCGCTCTTTAGCACGGAAGATGTGCTGTAGAGAAACAGGGTGAGCTTCAGCTGGGTTAGAACCAATTAGCAAAATAGATTTTGCGAAGTGGATATCGTTGAATGAGTTTGTCATCGCACCGTAACCCCAAGTGTTTGCTACACCGGCTACAGTTGTTGAGTGACAGATACGCGCTTGGTGGTCTACGTTGTTAGTACCCCACATTGCTGCGTATTTACGGAATAAGTAAGCTTGTTCGTTGCTGAATTTAGCCGAACCCAACCAGTAAACTGAATCTGGGCCAGATTCTTTACGAACCTGTAGCATTTTGTCACCAACTTCGTTGATAGCGTCTTCCCAGGAGATTTTCTTCCATTTGCCATCAACAAGCTTCATTGGGTATTTCAAACGACGGTCACCGTGACCGTGCTCACGTAGGGCTGCACCTTTAGCACAGTGTGCACCTGCGTTGAATGGGTGGTCGAATGCTGGCTCTTGACCAGTCCAAACACCATTTTGTACTTCAGCGTAAACACCGCAACCTACAGAGCAGTGTGAACAGATAGTACGTTTTACTTCTGTAGGTGCGCCTGGAGCTACAGTCGCAGCTTCAGCTTGCTTCATCATGCCTGGTGCCATGATACCTGCAGTCGCAACACCACCCGCTGCTACACCTGAGTTCTTCAGGAAGCGACGGCGGCTCAAACCTAGACCGGTTGCCTTCGACGGAGCCGCAGGCTGATCGGATTTTTTCGTTAGTCTCATTTCCTCACCTCTTGCGGCTATCAGTTACGACAAGTTTCGTAAAAGTTACGAACGTGCTCAGTTTCTTTGTAACCGGAACCTTCCTGTTTCTCACCTGATTCAGCAGTAGTAACTTTTGCTTGTGCTGTGCCTGCTACGGCAACTGCACCAGCGGCAGTACCCGCTAATCCAAGTTTCTTCAAGAAGCCGCGGCGGCCTGTGTTAGGCTTTTCTTGCTGGCTCATTTTGTTTCTCCGCATCAACGTCGACAGATTTTGTCTGTCTTTGCCCTGTTTTTATTGTTTTCCGCCCTCACGTGCGGCAGGTGATAACTGCAGGTACCAGTTATCTTCCTGTTGCATAAACGCATGACCTAACAAGCCAACCGCAGTATAAAAAACGGCAGTTTTTGCGCTCTGCAAATCTGTAAAAAACTTTTCTGCCCAGGTTTGGATATGTTTCTGCCAAAACTGGTGTTGTACTTCATAACCACGACCTGTGCGGATCAGCATGCTCATCACTTCACATAGCGCCGCAATGTGGTCTTCTGGTTCTTTCACGTTTTCTTGGCGTTCAAAACCAAGAATTTCAAGATCTTCACGTAGGAAAGCTAGTGGTTTTTCCATTAGGGAGCCGGTTAAGTACCAGCACGCAAACGGCATTAACTCACCACGTCCTACACCGATGAATAGTTGGGTGTATTCATCTTCTAGTTGAGATGGCTCAGAGTGTTTCGCAGCTAGAGCAAGGGTGCTCCAAGCTCGAGCCATTGGTGTGTCTTCATCCTGATCTGATTCAAGCTCTTTTAACCAAGCAAGTAGGTCAGCTTCAGGCTGTTTGCGTAGCATTGTTGCTAGTAGTGCGTAAATGTCTGCGCGAAGCTCATCTGTTTCTTGTAGAGCAGGGGCTGCATTGATCATGTTAGTCATATCCTGCTCCTTACAGTTCTAGTTGCTTTTCAGGGTTAGCGGTCAGATCGGTGTAGATGTCATTTACACGACAGTCTTCACACATTTTTAATCGTTGAATGGCATCGCCTTGGAAGAAACGATGAGAGCTCAGCTTCTCGATCATTTTGTCTACAGTGCGTTTAGGCGCAAATGGCTTGCCGCACGAGATGCATTCAAATGCTTCGTCTGTGTGGATCTGAACGGGTTTTGCGCGTTCAGTTTTTAGATTTAGCTGTGTAACAAGCTCAATTGCATTTTCAGGACATGCGCTTTCACACATGCCGCATTGCACGCAGCTTTGTTCACGGAAATTAAGGGCCGGCATTTCTCCGCCATCAGTCAGAGATTGGGTGGGACAGACGGCAACGCAAGACAGGCACAATGTACAGCTTGAGCTGTTTACGTTGACCTGACCGAAAGGAGCGCCCGCCGGCAAGGCAATAGAATCTTGGTTTGCAGTTTCGCCATGCTCTGTTAAATGCTCTAGAGCAACGAATAATGCTTCACGCTTATTTGTCTCAGTTACAACTGAAATAGTTGGGATAGTGCGGTAAGACGAAGCAGCTTGGTCGTTAGGCAGATCATCTTGTGTGATTAGTTTAATCTGCTCAGTAGAGTAGCCTAGCCCTTCAAGCATAGCGTGAGTTGTTTTTAATTCACGCTTAAGCAGATCGCGAACCATCTCAGGGACATTAGGCGTATCTAACAGTAAAACTAGCTGAGCGCCTGAGGCTAAACTGACTAACCAGCTTTCTTGTCCTGCAGCTGCCACTTCTTCTAGAGACACAGGTAGAACATTGTCAGAAAGGAGCTCTGGATGGTTAGCAATGATCTCAGCGCCAACTTCATGATCATGGATCAGAATCGTTGGTTCTGTGCCGCCATTATTCTGATAAGTAGAAATCAGGCGGTGCAAATAATTATGTAGCATCACCGGTTGAGGTAATGCGTAAGAGATCGCTCCAGTAGGGCAGGCTGTGGCACAACCACCAGCGCCATGGCACATGTGTGGGTTGATCTCGATTAAATCTTTAAAAGAGGTAATCGCATCTGCAGGGCACACATCTAAGCAGCGTGTGCAGCCTGTTTGACCTCGATTGCTGTGTGCGCAGATGTCATTATTAATTTGGAAATAACGAGGCTTTTCAAACTCACCGATGTAGTTCGGTAGCTCTTCTATTACTTCAGAAAACTTGCTGCTCTCAGGTGAAACGTGGAAGTAGCCAGCAGGCGTTAGATCTGTAGTGAATAAAGACTCTTGGCCCAAGTTCAAAATCAGATCAAAGCAGTTTTTATTCTGAGCAATCTTTGCGAAGTTTTCGTTATTACCCTGATGATCGATAGTAACTTGAAACTGACCTAGGAAGCCTTTGGTCTGGCTAAGCTTCGCCGTGTGAACTTTAAGTTCAGGTGCAGCGTCAATTGCGCGTTGCAGATGATCAGTATCAGTATTGCTAATTGGGTCGGTAGCAAGAAGAGTAATGCTTGCCATGCCGGACAGTTGTGCTGCAGCTAAACGAATAGTGTCCTCGGCACCCGTAATTAATAGGTGACCGTAGGTGCTGTAAGTTACTGTCGCAGGCGCTAGGTTCTGCGGAAAAGATACTTGTTTTATCGCCAAATCACGTGCTTTGGCGTTTACACTCTGCTCTGTCGTCATTCTCTACCTCACTGACTGAAATAGGGTGCATTCTGTCGATGCTTTAGTCTCTATTTCAGGGGCGACTCAAACGTTTAGGTTTTTCGTCACAATTTGTTGTTTATATAAAGCAATCGGAGAACCAGTTTTTGGCTGTAAAAATTCCCCTAAAGCGCACTTAGGTCTGTCGTTTTTGTTTTTCTTAAGTTAGGGTGGGACAAAGTGTCTCTATGGGTCAAAAAGGGTTGAGTCATTCCGACTCTTTGTCCTAAGTTGCTGAAAAAATTAGCATTCAAGATCGGCATCGCCTAAGTCATCAGAATCATCTAGATCACTAAAGTCGCGGCTTTCGACCTTGGTCGTATCGTTGGTGCTCTCTGGATCTTCTTCGGTCTCGCCGCTAACGCCTTCTTTAAATCCTTCTTCGGCTTCCTCGATTTTTTCATCTGCCCAACTTCGAAGTTTGGAAACGACTTCTTGGGTAAGTGCAGGCATTTTGCTGAAATCTTCATCGTAATCGTTAAGGCCGTCACGAATGTTGAACTCAGGTAATCTGAATAGTTTTCTTAGGGCGAGATTGCGAAGTTCTTCTGACACACCAGGTGAAAAAAACTGCTCGAAATTGGAATCGTTATCCAGTGATTCAATATCTGGCATATCTTCATCGGTTAGAGGGGGTAACTCTTCGGTATCAACAGCTTCCTCTGAAAGAGCGGCTTCTGTTTGAGATTCTTCTATTGGCTCAGCTTGCTGCTCAGCTTTACGTTGTGACCAGCGAGAAAAAAATGATTGGTTATCGCTCACTGCTACGTCCTTTGCCTTTTTTCTTCTTTTTACCGCAATCGATTAGTTCACCGTGTATGCCTAGGTAGGTGTCTATCCAGCATTGAACGGCCTGCGGCATCGAAACTTCTAACATTTTATGTTCGCCATCCATAAAAGAAGCAGCGTCGTCTTGACTAGCTGTTATGTGGATTGGCGTTAATGTGTTGTCCATCTCGTCTTCATTGCACAAGACAAAGAGGTGTGGTTGCTGAGAGTCTAAGTTAAAGCGATAGGCTGTTCGTTCATCTTTGTGCAGATCTAAATCAAGGTGGAAGAAGTTAGGCTTATCGTCTTGATGAGGCTCAATGGCATCTATCTGCCAGCGTTCTGTATCCCAGCCGTTAACTTCAATGCTTTCAACTGAAAGAGAAACTTGAAGTGGCCAGTTATCTGTTGTTTTTGTTGCAGACATCTTTTGTCTTCCGTCGTGGGGAATTCTCCTTTGTAGTTCTGCAAACTACGGGCCATCTCTTTATTTAATAGCTGTTGAGCGTGAATAGGTGGGCTTAGAGGTGCTTAATGCGCAAATGCTATGACAATTATTCCCATGTTTTTAAATGGTTGGGACAAAATGACCCACTTATAATGACCTAGTACTTACTGGAAGCAGAGTTAAATGTATTAATTGGTAGAAAATATAAGGTCATCGCAAGGTAGGAACGTAAATTGCTACTAAGGAGAGAAAGTTACGAAGAAGATGGCGTGACGCTGTATTAATAGAGTTGGAATATGCAAAACGTGTCAGAAATCATAATAAGTAATGCATCTGCGCAGCTTACTCACGAAGTAGAGGCGATCGACGAACAAGGAAGTGTTCGACAGGTTCAAATTGCCTGTGAACGCCCATTAACGATTTATCTAAATAAAAGAGAGATTGTTACCTTAATGACTTTGGGTGGTGATCCTGAAGCGTTAGTCCTTGGTTATCTTCGAAATCAGGGCTTTATACATTCTCTATCTGATCTTAAAGCAATACAGGTAGATTGGGATGTTGAAGCGGCCGCTGTTGTAACCCATGGCGAACCTGAAGGCTTGGAGGAAAAGCTTCAGCAGCGCACAGTGACTAGTGGTTGTGGTCAAGGCACGATGTTTGGCAGCGTAATGGAAAAGCTAGAGGAGGTTAGATTACCTGAAGTAACGATTAAGCAAAGTACTGTTTATGCGCTGTTAGATAACCTTAATAAGCATAACGATACCTATAAGAACGCGGGTGCAGTACATGGTTGTGCTATCTGCGAAGGTGACCAAGTGGTTTCTTTTATTGAAGATGTTGGTCGTCACAATGCAGTCGATACACTTGCTGGACGTATGTGGCTTCAAGGAATAGATACCGATAATAAGATTTTCTACACAACGGGTCGCTTAACATCTGAGATGGTTATTAAAGTTGCGCAGATGGGGATTCCTGTATTGCTGTCTCGCTCAGGTGTAACCCAGATGGGTTTGGAGTTGGCCAGCGAACTGGGTATCACGATGTTGGCTCGAGCCAAAGGTAAGCATTTTCTACAGTTTAGTGGTAATGCATCATTGATCAGAGATGTTCAGTTACCGCCTAAACAAAATTCTGTTAAGCAAGCAAGAACGGAGGCATAAGATGAGTGATATGTCTCAAGCGTTTATGAATGTTAAGCAGCTGGCTGATTATTTGCACCTGAACGAGAAGAAAGTGTATGCAATGGCTGCTGAGGGTGAGATTCCAGCAACTAAACTGACTGGTAAATGGTTGTTCCCCAAGTCACTGGTAGATCGCTGGTTATTGGAGAGCTGCCATAGTGGCATGATGGCCGATCGATTGTTGCTATCTGGTAGTGATGATCCTTTATTGCAGGCAGCAGCTAATAGATTGACGCAACATCTCAGAACTAAAGCGTTATTCAGTTATACGGTAACGGGTACAAAGCTTGGTTTAGAGCTTCTTGCCCAGGGGCATGCTGATGCCTGTGCGATTCATTGGGGGCGCGCCGAAGAAAGCGATGTCCGACATCCTGCGCTGTTACAACAGTTCTCGCAATCTAAGCATTGGATTTTGGTTCATTTGTTTAACCGCAGCCAAGGTTTGATTATGCGACCGATGGACCTCGAACGCTTACAAGACCCCAATGAGGCGCTGGATTACAGTACTCGCTGGGTTACACGTCAAGAAGGTGCTGGCTCGCAGCGCTTTTTGAATGAGTGGCTGGCTGGACATGCTTTCCCGCAGGATCAGCTGACTGTAGGCAGTGTTGCATTCTCTGAGCGAGAAGTTGCTTCTTTAATTGCAAAGGGTGAGGCGGATATAGGTCCGGGAACCTTGAGTGCAGCTAGAGAGTTTGGGCTTGGCTTTATCCCAGTGTGCGATGAAAGCTTTGACTTAGTTGTTCCGCGGAATGTCTATTTCCGGAACTTACTGCAAAACCTATTCGAATTCCTTCAGAGTCCAGAGGGACTGTCCTTGGCTCAGCGCCTTCAAGGTTATGATTTAAGTCGATGCGGTCGCCTCATTTGGAGTTCAGATCCAGGCTAAGCGTTCATAGCGCGCCTATTGGTCCTTTCTGCGGCTGCAAGGCCATCCAGAATGCCATCGACACCGCCATCCCCCGTGGGGTTGGCGGTTTTTAGTAGATAAACTTTGAACATGGTTCCAAGCTCTTCTTCAGAGCGGACGGTAATGTCGCCACCATGCCGGCGAATGATGCCGTAACTTACAGATAAACCAAGTCCGGTACCGCTTTTCTTGGTCGTAAAGAATGGATCAAATATACGCTCTAGATGTTCTTCGGAAATGCCTTTTCCCTGATCTATAACACTAATGGTTGCGCCTTTAATCTCTCCATTCTCAATCCAATCATCAGTTTGAATAGTTACTACGCCTGGGCCTTCGAGTGCGTGTGAGGCGTTGAGTATTAGGTTAACCAGAACTTGCTGTACTTGCTGGCAGTTAACTTCAATAGGACAGGTTGCATGATAATTTCGCTCTACGACCACTTGCTGTTTCTCAAGCGCATGAGAAACTAGCTGCAAAGTATCGTCGCTAATACTGTTTAACTGTAAATGTTCGTATTGCTCTAAATACTGACCGGGTCGACTGTACTGCAGTAGGTTGTTAATTAGGGATCTTATCCGATATACCTGCTCAATAACCATGTCTACTTCATCCTGAGCGGGTTTAACGGCATCGCCGAGCTCTGCAACCAATAGATCCATATTTCCAAGGATTACCGCTGCTGGGTTATTAATTTCGTGAGCTATACCTGCGGTAAGCTCACCCAATACGGCCAACTTTTCTTTATCAAGAAGCTGCTTTCGGGTGCTTTTTAGTAGCTTGATATGCTGCTTGAGCGCATCCGTACGGTTTTTTAATGAGCGAGTTCTTTTTTCAACTGTAATCTCTAGCTGATCATTGGCTTGTCTGATCTGTTTCTCGCGCTCTTCAATTAGATCAAGCATGACATCAAACTGTTCGGCTAGCTCAACTAATTCATCGGCTGCTTCAAGTTGCCCGATACGATGGTCGGTTTCGCCGTTACGAATGTCTGTTACCACTTTGTGGATTTTATTAAGTGGGCGGATAATAAGTTGAGTCTTTTTGAAAACAAGGACGGCAGAGACCAGCATGATCAAGGCGATAAGAGAAGCGGATTCGATTAGCGTCTTGTAATAAATCTTGGTAAAAGGGGCCTCTGTAAAACCAGCATAGATCATCCCGATTTTCTTGTTGTTGAAATCAAGTAGTGGCTTATAAGCAGAGATGTACCAATCGTTAACTACAAACGCTCTGTTTATCCATTTGTCACCTTTTCTTAGCACCTCTTTTCTTACTTCGGCCGATACACGTGTTCCGATTGCTCGTTGTTTAAGTGTTAATGGTGCTGAAGTTTTGACTGATTCTCTTTCTTGAGGAACATTGGTGCTAATTCGTACATCATCAAGGAATAGGGTGACCGTGCCGATGCCACCTTCGGGAAGAGTGCCTTCACCGTAGACAAGATCACGAATGGTATCTACAGCATCGGTGGTATTGTTGAGAATGGAGCCTGAGTCTAATACGCCGATTAGCTGCCCAAAATCATCTGTGATTGGCACGAGAGCGCGAAGCACCATGGAGCGGTCTTCAACGGTTCTGTTGCTTGGGATTGCGCGTGGGGTATCTATTAAATTGATATGTCCTTTGTCGCCAAGCCCCATATTAATTTGATCAAGTTCGTCTTTATGGATTACTGCTAATCCGGTTAAATTCTCTTTTAATAACAATCTTTTAGAAAGTTCTTGTAATGAAGGTTCTTGAGTTGAGTTTAGCTCTTGCGCATCAATGAATCTCAAGAAGTCTAAGGAGCGGCTTTGGCGAATTTCGTGTAACTGGCCTTGCAAAGCGTGACGGTTGTTTTGCTGAAGATTTGTTCTGAATTCGTAACTGTTACCAAGCTGCATCAAAATGTTTTGATGTTCTTGTTGCATAAAATTAAGGGTGCCGCTGGCTACAGAAAGGTCTGCGCTAACCTTCATGTAGAGTTGGCGATCGGTATAACTGGTCGTCCAATAGGCCGCCATAATGGCAAAGCCTATTGCGGTTAACAGCAAAGGTAACAGGGTAAGTAATAGAAGTTTGTGTCTTAAGGTGCTGCTGAAATTATACCAACTGGATTTCATGCAGAGATCTCATCAACTGTTTCGTCCTGTTGAGCCCAAGCGGCCAATTTACGATCTAGAGTTTTTCTGGATACACCAAGCTCTCGGGCAGTGGAGGATTTGTTCCCAGAATGTTGCTCTAAGGTAAGCAGTATATGATGCTTTTCAACCTCGTCTAAGGACCAGCCAGCAAAGCTGCCGCAAGCTTTAGGTTCGCTGCTATCTTGCTCTTTGAAGTAATCAGCGGGGAGCTTGCCTAATAAGATACAGCGTTCAATTAAGTTTTTTAGCTCTCGAATATTACCTGACCAGTTGTAAGCCTGCATGGCTTTAAGGTCATCATGAGTAAACGGGATAGGAGATAAGCCGAGCTCGCGAGAAAGTTTTACTGAAAAATGATGGATTAGATCTGGAAGATCCTCACGGCGATCACGTAACGGTGGTAAGGTGATACTAAGAACGTTCAAGCGGTAATACAGATCTTCACGGAAGCGATTTTCAGCCACTTCTTCTTTTAGTTGCCGGTTGGTTGCTGCAATAATGCGTACATCAACGCTAGTTTCTTGCTCGCTACCTACAGGTCGAACAGCTTTTTGTTCTAAAGCACGCAAAAGTTTAGCCTGCATGAGCAGTGGGATTTCGCCTACTTCATCAAGAAATAGAGTGCCGCCGCTAGCAAAATTAAACAGACCTTCACGGGCTTTGTTTGCACCCGTGAAAGCGCCTTTAGTATGTCCAAATAGCTCCGCTTCTAATAGATCGGGGGCAATAGCACCACAGTTAACCGGTACAAATGGACCGCTTCGATTGCTCAATTGATGAAGCATACGTGCAGCGAGCTCTTTACCTGTGCCTGTCTCGCCTTCAATAAGGACTGCAGAAGGGGTGTTGGCTACACGATGGATGACGTCAAGAACTTGTTTGATTGCAGGTCCAGTACCGATCATGTCGGTCATAGGGAAGGCGTTATCAACTTCTCGTCGTAATACAAAATTAGCTCTTTCCATTGCGCGTTTATCAAGGCAGCGATCAACAGCATTCATCATCTGCTCAAGACGGAATGGCTTTAGAATGAAGTCGGAAGCGCCGGCTCTGAGTGCTTGAATGGCAGTATCTAGATCGGCATAGGCGGTCATAAAGATAATGTCACTACTACGGTTGGTATCTTCGAAGGCTTCATGCCATTCCATACCGGATCGGCCGGGTAGCTTTATATCAACGATTAAGAGATCAAAGTGGCAGCGCTTTCTGAGTTCTTCAGCTTCTTCTACACTTCCTGCTGTTTCTACTAAGGCGAATCGTTTTGCGAGAGCTTTTTGTAGGAAGCTTCTCATACCGACTTCGTCATCAACAACTAATACTGATACTGCGGGAGCTTGCGTGCTTTGCAGAGGTGAATTCATTTCAACTCAAATCTCTAAAAATGACCGTGATGGCAATGTCTGGGAAAGGGATCCAATTTTATTGGACAATTTGTCCCAGTCAATGTTTTGTTTGGTCATTATGACTCATAAATAGCTAAACAGTGATAATACTATTGTTTCATTTTTTCTCAATTTGGTTCGGGGTTGCTGGATTTCTGATCAAAATACCTTTTTAACAGAAGGGCTTATTCACATTAAGTCTAAAAAATTTATATGATCCCGCAATTGGCATTCATATTGCTCTTATCTGGGAGATGAGTAGCAATGACCCCTTACACAGGCTGTGTAGGGTGCGAACTCTAGAAAAATATAATGATTAAATAAGGAATATAGAGATGAAAAAGTGGATCGCGGCAGCCCTCTCCACAACGATTTTGGCAGCAACGTCAGTTACAGCTGTTGCTGAAGAGCAGATTATCCGTTTAGCAACTACCACGAGTACTTATAACTCTGGTTTATTAGACAAGTTGTTGCCTGTATTTGAAAAACAGCATGACGCTAAAGTGCAAGTTATCGCTGTCGGTACCGGTAAGGCGTTACGTATGGGGGTAGCAGGTGATGTGGATGTGGTCATGACTCACGCGCCTAAAGCTGAGAAAAAGTTTGTTGATGGCGGTTTTGGTGTAAGTCCTAAAAGCGTTATGTACAACGATTTTGTAATCGTTGGTCCAGCAGCTGATCCTGCAAAAATTAAAGATTCTAGCAATGTAGCAGAAGCTTTAGCGTCTATTGCTAAAGTTAATGCTGATTTCATCTCTCGTGGTGATGATTCAGGTACACATAAGAAAGAGCTTTCTTTATGGGCGGCAACTTCGCAAGGTAAAGAGTTTGCTAACTACAAAGAGGTTGGTCAGGGCATGGGTAAAGTGCTTCAGATCGCTGATGAGCTTAACGGTTATACAATGACTGACCGCGGTACTTGGTTAGCTTACGAAGACCGCCTTCAGCTAAAACTTTTGGTTCAGGGTGACAAGCGTTTATTCAACCCATACCAGATCATCCAGGTTAATCCAAAACTACACGATGGTTTGAATGTAAAAGGTGCTGAACAGCTTTCTAACTGGTTCGTATCTTCAGAAGGTCAAACAATGATCAATGATTTCCGTATTAAAGGTAAAGCATTGTTCCACGGTTCTGCTCAAGCAGAAGTAGCGACTAAGTAAACAATTATTTAGTATGTTGCCTGTGAATGCTAACTGATTGCTTTCACAGGCTCTTTTCTCTGATGTAGTAGTAAATAATGCAAGATAATCTGTTAGACACGTCGATGTTGGCTCTGCAGTTGTTGTTTAGTTTTGATGCAGATCTTTGGAATATTATTGGCGTTTCTTTTCGAGTTTCAATTACAGCAATCGCGATTGCCACTGTGCCCGCTATTTTAGTGGGTTTTTTATTGGCGATGTGTGATTTTAAAGGGCGTTCAATCGTTATTGCTCTTTTCAATGCGCTAATGGCAGTACCTACCGTGGTGGTCGGTCTGACTCTATATCTTATGCTGTCCCGTAGCGGTCCGTTTGGAGATCTTCATCTTTTATTTACCCAGCCTGCCATGATTATTGGTCAGGTCATGTTGGCATTTCCGCTTTTGGTTTGTATGAGTCATTCAGCTTTTCAAGCAGTTGATAGAAGGGCTTGGGAAACCGCGCGTACATTGGGTGCGGGTTACACCTTTTCAATTATCACGATTATGCGTGAAGCAAGATTTGCCTTGCTTGCTGTCGTGGTGGCAGGTTTTGGTCGAATCATCTCAGAAGTTGGTTGTTCGATGATGGTCGGCGGCAACATTATGGGTTATACGCGAAACATTCCGACAGCGATTGCGCTGGAAACGAGTAAAGGGATGTTTGCCCAGGGCGTGGCACTAGGTTTGGTATTGTTGGTGCTTGCTCTATTTTTGAATTTCACCTTGGCGTCAGTGCGAGGTAAAGGTCAGGCAGTCTAACGGCCTGATTGTGAGGATGTTATGAGTATCGAATTAAATGCTAGCAATCTGGTAAAGCGTTTTGACCAACGAGAGCTATTTAATATTGATAAATTGACGTTGAAAGAGGGCGAGAGCTTTCACCTGAGTGGTGATAACGGTGCCGGTAAGACAACGCTGATGAAAATTTTGGCGGGCCTAGATAAGCCTTGTGAAGGCTCAGTTACAGTAACGCCAAATAAACGTAGTTTTCTTAACACTAAATTGCACCCAAAGGTCGTTTACCTTCATCAAACACCGTACATCTTCGCTGGCACAGTGAAAGACAATATTGCTTATGGTTTACGCCTTCGTGGTGAATCTAGGCAAAAAATCAAAACACTAGTGGCTAAAGGGTTAGCTTGGTCTCGCCTAGAGTCTTTAGCTGAACAGCAGGCGCATTCTTTGTCTGGTGGTGAAAAGCAACGTTTGGCGCTTGCTCGCGCGTGGGTTTTGAACCCAGGTCTTCTATTTCTTGATGAGCCAACAGCCAATCTAGATCGTAAATCGGTAGAAACTGTTGCTGAATTAGTTAAAGAGATGGTTGATGGCGGTACCGCAGTCATGGTTTCTAGTCATCAAAGTAATTGTGTGACCGAGCTTTGTCAGCGCAACTTATTGCTAGAAAATGGTTCTATAAAAGAAACAGCTCAATTAAATGAGGCTAATCAATATGCATAATCCTGATCAAGTAACCGCCGTTATTCTTGCTGGTGGTATGGCTCGCCGAATGGGGGGAGTAGATAAAGGCTGGATGGAGCTAAATGGTAAGCCGCTTATTAAGCATGTTTTAGATGTTGTTCAGCCGCAAGTGGCGCGCTGTATGATCAACGCAAACCGTAGTATGGACGCCTATGGTACATTGGGATTGCCGGTTATTTCTGATCTTGAAGGTGATTTTCAAGGGCCATTAATGGGGATTGCTACCGGTCTTCATCATGCTGCAACTGATTGGGTGTTATTTGCACCATGTGATGGGCCGTTTTTACCTCCAGTCTTAGTTCGTCGCATGTTGCTTCAAGCGCGAGAACAAAAGGCAGAAATCGCTGTTGCAACTGATGGCAAGCGAATGCAGCCGGTTGTTGCTCTGATTCATCGAGATCTACTTGGAAGTGTCCAGAAAGCCTTAGCTTCTGGAGAACGTAAGATCGACCGTTGGTATGCTCAGCATAACTACACGGAAGTTGATTTCTCTGATTTCCCTGAGGCTTTCACCAACGTGAACCGTCGCGATGATCTCGATGATCTTCAGCAGATGCCAAAACTACTTGGCTTTGCAGCTTGGAGTGGTACAGGCAAAACTACATTATTGAAAAAGCTGATTCCAGCTCTAAAAGAAGATGGTATCCGTGTTGGTGTCATCAAGCATGCTCACCATAAATTCGATGTTGATCATCCGGGTAAAGATAGTTACGAGCTTAGAAAAGCTGGTGCTGATCAGATGCTGATTAGCTCCGGTAAGCGTTGGGCGTTAATGGTTGAGCAGGATCAGGGTGATCGCCCATCTCTAAACCATATGTTAAGTCGCATGGATCACTCTCTTTTAGATCTGGTCTTGGTAGAGGGCTTTAAGCAGGAGTCTTTTCCTAAGATCGAGTTGCATCGCAAAGAGATTAATAAAGGCCTCATGTATCTTGAAGATGAAAACATAATTGCGGTGGCTTCGGATGAGCCATTACAATTGCATCGAGAACTACCCTTGTTCAATATTAATGACACAGACGAAATTCTGCGTTTTATTAAAGAGTACATCAGCTAGGTAATTGATTGATGAGCGAAGTGTTAAGTTGTTTTGATCCGGCTGCTAATCCGGGTGGTATGTTACCTGTTGCTGAAAGTATTCAGACCATACTCAATCAAATTGATATTCAAAGCAGCGCTGAAACTGTAGCTGTCTCCGAAGCCATAAATCGAATTTTGGCGGTAGATTTAGTTTCTGGCATTAATGTTCCTCAACAACGAAACTCAGCAATGGACGGTTATGCTGTTGCCGCTGATGGTTTATCTGATGAATCCTTGGATGTTATTGGTCGTGTTTTTGCGGGTGAGGCCTTCTCGGGTCAGGTCGGTCCAAACCAGGCAGTAGAAATCATGACGGGGGCGCCAGTGCCCGAGGGTGCTGATAGCGTCATCATCAAAGAAGCATGTACACGAGAGGGTGAGCAATTAACTTTCGTTGGGTCGGTCAAAAAAGGGCAGAATGTCCGAGAGGCGGGTGAGGACATCGCTGAAGGAGAGACGGCACTTAAAGCGGGATGTCCTTTACGTCCTCAAGAGTTAGGTTTAATAGCTTCACTAGGTCATACTGAGGTGACAGTTTATCGATCTTTAAAGGTCGCCATCTTCTCTACGGGTGATGAAGTTACAGCGCAAGGTCAACCGCTACCTAAAAACTGCATTTACGATACAAATCGTTTTTCACTCACCGGGCTTTTGCAGCGTTTAGGCTGCGAGGTGATTGATTACGGAATTATCGAAGATTCACAGCAGGCAATGGAAGAGACCTTACGTAAGGCATCTAATGAAGCCGATATGGTGATCTCCTCTGGTGGCGTATCGATGGGGCAGGCCGACTTTATTAAAGATGCGTTGGCTGCTGTAGGAAAAATCAATTTCTGGCGTATAGCGATGCGTCCAGGTCGTCCGCTAGCCTTCGGCAAGCTCGGCAATACACCGTTTTTCGGACTGCCGGGTAACCCTGTTGCTGTGATGGTGACGTTTACTCAGTTTGTTCAGCCTGCGCTGCGTAAAATGGCGGGGGAGCTAAATTGGCAACCAAGACGTATGGTGGCAATTGCTGAGACTTCTCTTCGATCTAGGCCGGGTAGGACTGATTACAGCCGTGGTGTTTATTCAATTAATGACAATGGCGAATTGGTTGTTAGGTCTACAGGCAGTCAAGGCTCTGGCATCTTAACTTCTATGGTTTCTGCCAATTGTTTAATCGAGATCTCTGATGAGTTTGCAGGTATCGATGCAGGGCAAAAGGTCACTATTCAGCCATTCTCAGATCTTATTTAAAGAGCTTTTCGATTTTTTAAATAAGGGCTGATTAAGGCCCTTTTTTTGTACCTGAATTTGTCATATCGCTTTCATTGTTTGGTCATAAAAATAAGGTTTCATTAACTAACTTAATCTCGCCCGTAACGGGCTGTTAGTAATGAATTAGGACTGATAGATGAGTAGCAAACTTCGATTGGCTAATTTGCCATTAGAGCAGGATGAAATGGAAGAAGACTATATGGATGGTCAATACGCGGATCATCAGCGTAGGAAGGTAGCGAAAGGAAAGCGAAAAAAACAGGGCTCTGATAATTATATGGAACAGCGCTCTTTAAAGCGTGATTTCGATATGAATATGCCGAATTTCTAAGTCGTTTGCATAAAAAAGGAGCTTATTTAAGCTCCTTTTTTATTGGGTCTAGCAGAATTGGCTAGCGCTTTTTCTTTGCAGAAGACTTGCGGCCAATAACTTGGGTGCGCGTTGCTTTATTGTGCTTCTTCTTAGGACCTTTCTTGTGAATGCGCTTTCTCAGGCCTTCTCGACTACCCACTTCGTAGCCTTTGCGGAATATACGTTTGATCGGTGTGCCAATAAGGCGCTCAATGCTATCTAAAGCACTTTCTTCCTCTCGGCTTACAAAAGATATAGCCTTGCCTTGAGTGCCTGCACGACCCGTACGCCCTACGCGATGAACATAGTCTTCAGCTAGATAGGGAAGATTGTAATTTACAACGTGTTCCAATCCTTGAATATCCAATCCACGCGCAGCAACTTCGGTTGCGACCAGTACTTGGATTTTGCCTGCTTTAAAATCTGCAACCGCTCGACGGCGCGCGCCTTGGCTTTTATCGCCGTGACAAATAACAGCTTCAATGCCGTCTACTTTTAGATCAAGCATCAGCTCGTTAGCTTGAGCTTTTGTGCTGGTGAATACCAATACTTGAAACCAATTTTCTTCCTGTATCAGCTCGGCAAAAAGATCTGCTTTACGCTTTTCCTCTACTGGGTACACAACATGATCGACTGTATCTGCAATCGAGTTCTGTCTAGCTGCTTTGATCTGCTCAGGCTTCTTCTGAATCTTTCTCGACAGCTTGTGGACAGCGTCAGATAAAGTGGCAGAGAAGAGCAAGGTTTGTTTTGAAGAAGGTGTGGCTTCCAAAATAGTCAGTACATCTGTAACAAAGCCCATATCTAGCATGCGATCGGCTTCGTCAAGAACAGCAAATTCAGTTTTGCTAAGGTCTACATTGCTACCGCTTAAGTGTTCGATTAAGCGGCCTGGTGTGGCAATCAGTACGTCTGCACCGTGACGTAATTTCTTCTTCTGGGTATCAAGGTTTACGCCACCATAAACGGCCAAGACTCGAAGATTCAGGTGTTTATTGTACCGGCCAATCGTTTCTGCAAGCTGTTGTGCGAGCTCACGAGTAGGCGTCAGGATAATAGAGCGAATCTGACGTTCGGCTAAGTCACGCGGATTATCAGAAATTTTCTGCAGAATAGGGATGGAAAAGGCTGCTGTTTTACCTGTACCTGTTTGGGCATTAGCAAGCAGATCTTTGCCGCGGCGGCCGGGCACAATTGCTTGCTCTTGAATTGGGGTCATGTCTGTATAGCCGCATTCATCCAGAGCTTGTTGTAACTCAGGTGATAGGTCTAGTGATGAAAATTTCATATTGCCCCTCAAGAGACTTGCAAAAAGCGGCAATTATAAAGCAATTTAGTCTAATTAGTCATAGTCGTGTGATTCAGATCATACTATGTTAGGTACTAAAGTAGGCAAACGCTTGTTTGATGATTTATAGTAGACTCACAAACAAGGTAGAGCTTATAACTTATTGAATAGAGAAGAGAAATGACGTTAGCGGATAGTAAGAAACTGACAGTAATCTTCCGTATCGAACCTGGGTGTTTAGGACCTGAAGGTTTAAGCCATGTAGATAAATTTTGTGTTAAAGCTGGTTTGAAGCTTCAAAGTACAGCTCCGGCTTATATCACATGGCAGGTAGAACCGCGTCACGATAAAACACTACCTGAAATTGATTATGCAATTTTAGGTAGAGCGCTAAGCCGTGATCATGCAAAACGTTATTTAAGCCACTTTGATCTAGAGATTGATAAATTTGAGATGACAGCTTTTGATGAGTTGCCCGATATTATTGATCAATATTTTGGACGCTAATGCTTAGCTAGTTATTCACTGCTCTTTCATATCTGCTTGCTATACTTAAGCTCACTAGGATTTGCCCTTAAAGAGTTTAGGTATATGCATGCGTTCCTATCTTTTTCTCATTGCTTGTTTTTTGTTACCTAATTCCAGTTTTGCAGATAAACAGGTAATCCATATCGCAGCCATAGATTGGTGCCCGCAGATCTGCCCTGAAACTGACAAGCCTGGCTACATTATCGATCTGGTTAAGCAGATTTACAGTGATACGGAGTATGAATTAGATATTCGTATTTACCCTTGGAGCCGAGCTTTGTCTATGACTCAACAGGGGCGAGTACATGCTGTTCTATCTCCAGCTAAACCTGAAGCGCCCGATCTTCTTTACCCGATAAATGAAGTGGGTACACAGCGTATGTGCTTTTTTACCGATAGAGAAAAGGAGTGGCAGTACGAGAATATTCATAGCCTTAAGAATAAACAGTTTGGCTTATCTACAGATACTTCTATTGAAGAATTAAATGATTACGCATTACTTAATCCTGAGCAGTTTCAATACCTTCCATATAATGAACGCCACATAGTCCAGCAGGCTAAAAAAGTGCTGCGAAATCGCATTCATGCTTTCTTATTTACGTACAACAGTACTGTATATACGTTAAAAAATGCGGGTAAGTGGGATAGGTTTAAAAGTGCAGGTTGTGTACAAGAAGCAAATATCTATATGGCTTTTTCACCGCAAATTAATATGCAAGATGATATTAAGAAAATGATGGAGGTCTTTGATGAAAAGATGGCCACCCTAAAGCGGGGGGATGGTATTGCGCAGGTGATGAGCCATTATGGTTTGGATGACTGGAGAGCTAAATAGTTTAGCTATCGACACTGTGCTTAGTAATCAAAGGGTGAGATTTCACCAGAATAATCGAGCTTATTCCCGCAATGATTGCAGTAAGAGGTGCTAGCTTTTTGGTCGCTGCCGCAAGTTTGGCAAGTGACTTTGATAGAATCCCGTTTCGCTCGTTGGTCTATGATATCCGCCATCTTTTCTTTTAAGTCGGTACTACATTCAAGGTCGCTTTCTTGAATAATGTTCCAAAGAGATTCTGTAATCAGAGACAGTGTTTCTAACTTCAGTTCTAAGGCGTTAATTCGGGCTGAATTGATCTCAGATTCAAGCGTTGGGCTAGATTCGAGTGTTTTTTCGACAGTAGCTTCTTTATCGGTCATCACAATGCCTAGTCGACTGGAGCGTATTTATATTTGAGTGTAATCGCTTGTTTTGATTAGCGACAGGGAAAGATATAGCTCTTTAAACGGCTTTAAAGAGCTATAGATTTGTTTACCTATTCTTCGTCTAGAAAATATACGGAACCTTGAAGCAGGAGTGCCTTCAATAGCTGTAGATTTTCTTCAGTGGGTTCTATCTGTTCGTGATACAGATTGGCGCAAAGGCTTTCGGCTAAAGTTACTTGTCCTTCTGAGCATGCACAGCCTTTGCCATCAACGAACAAAATAAAATGATCGTCTAGTCGGTTAAAAGCAAAGCGTGAACCCTCACTGCGACAAAGTGGAATTCCGGCTTCTAATAACTCGGCGATCTCTTCCTCGTCCATCTCGCAAACTTGATTAGCACCGTGCTCAGGATTCTTTGGTTCAGTCATAAACTGACCAAACCAGTGAGTCAGCAGTTCATGGCTATCGATATACTCTTTTAAGGCTGATTTAACGCGCTCTAATGCTTGATCAGTGATCTCGCCTGGGTTTGCCTGTGGAGCAAGATCGGAATCACTATAACGGTCTTCTGCTTTAGTAATATCAGACAGATAATCGGTAAAGCCAGACATCATCTCTTGATGAGAAGGTGCTCTGAAGCCTACAGAGTAAGTCATACAATCATCGCCAATGGCAAAGCCGTTATGACCAACCCGAGGTGGAACATACAGCATATCGCCTGGCTGGAGATCCCATACATGTTCTGGTTCCCATTCAGGCAAAATCATGACAGGAACGTCTGGGCGGCGTGGTGAATCTTCACCATAGATACCGCCCACTTCCCAGCGTCGAGTCCCCGAAGCTTGGATCAGAAAGACATCGTAATTATCGTAATGTGGACCTACGCCACCGCCGTCCGCCGCATAGCTGATCATAAGATCATCTAGTCGCCAATTTGGTACAAAACGGAAGTGCTCGAGTAGCTCGTTTGCTTCAGGAATCCAGTGATCGACTGATTGTACTAACAGTGTCCAGTGCGAGTCTGGAAGATCAGCGAAAGTATCTTCCTGCAGAGGGCCGTGTGTTAAAGACCAATCTTTACCGTCCGGTGACTGTGTTATCAGACGCGATTCTACGTCTTCCTCTAGTGCCATGCCGGCTAACTCGTCAGCCGTCACAGGGGGCTCAAAATTAGGAAAGGCGTTGCGAATAAGTAAAGGCTTCTTCTGCCAGTATTCAGCTAAAAATGTTTCTACGCTGATGTCACCAAACGGAGATTTCACTAGTCAATTAACTCCATAAGCTGTTCGATTGCTTCTTCCATTTCAGCGTAAACTTTACGCTTGTCGCGATTGGCTAGAGCAGCAAGCTTATTGTTACCCACTTTCTTTATGCCTTTCTGCAGAGTTGTAGCGCATTCGCGGATGCCAGCAGCGTTATAACCAACTGTTTTGGACTCTTGGTGCATTTTTTCGATGTTGTCGCGAAGCTCGTCAGCCTGTTTTAGTAGTGCTTGTAAATTCTCTTCCATCTTTTGGCCTTGTCGTAGGTTGTATAGTTGTAGTTATTTTTTTAGTTTTTCGACCGTTTCTTCAATTGAAGTCAGAATGCCGCGAAGCATATTCAGCTCAGTTTTCTCAGGACGTGAGCGGTTGAAGTAACGGTGTAATTTTTCCAGTACTTTACCCTCATGCTGAGGGATGATGAAATCGGTCAAACGTAGCACTTTTTCTAAGTGCTCGTAGAATAAAGCCATCTCTTTATGGCGAGGGTATTCGCTTTCGATATCGTCATAGCTTTTGTTTTCCGCTGCCATAAATATCTCGTAGCAAAGCAGCTGGATTGCTTGAGATACGTTGAGCACTGGGTACTCAGGGTTAGCAGGGATGTAAACATGGTAGTTGCATTGCGCTAATTCATGGTTATGAAGGCCCATAGTTTCACGACCAAATACGATTGCTACTTCACCTGATTTAGCTTCAGCTACTACACGTTCCGCGCCTTTGCGCGCATCGAGAAGAGGGCGGTCGAAGGTGCGTTTGGTGCGCGCGCTCGTGCCAATCACTAGCTGGCAATCGCCAATCGCTTCTTCCAGTGTGTTAACGACGATAGCGCTATCTAATAAGTCTTTTGCGCCAGCAGCGCGAGAATCAGCTTCTGCGCTCGGGTAATCTTCTGGTTCAACCAGATAGAGTTTGCTTAGCCCCATGTTTTTCATAGCGCGTGCAGCTGCGCCGATATTACCGGGGTGGAATGTGTTGATCAGTACAACTCGAACGTTAGATAACATTTTTAATGGTTCTCATAATGAATCTACAAAACGATTCAGATCATATATGAATCGCTCTTTATGCCATAAATGCGGAGAGTGGTCCGATTGCTCATAAATATGCAATTCTGAACCCTCGATACTTTTATTAACCCACTGTTGTAGCTCAGCGCTATAGAACTGGCTTTCATCGCCGTAGATCAGTAGGGTAGGTAGTTTAATACTAGATACAACTTCTCGGTAATCCTGCTGGGTAATACTATCCCAGCAGCGGGTTAGCAGATCACCAGGTTGCTTTTGTAGATATTTGCGCATCTGCTGGAAACCGCGAGAGTTTTGCTCGTAATTTTCTCTAGAACGTTGGTTCTTACCAAAGGCAATCAGTTCAAGTACTGCCTCAGCGAAATTCTCAGTAAGCCGGTGAATAAAAGCGCTGTTAATTTCTTTACTGAAATCACTGTATACGCCGTGTTGCCATTCATGATCGGTAATTAGCTTTGGTGATTGGTCGACAATACAAAGCCCACTGAGGCGCTTATCACCATGTCGGCGTAAGTACTCCCAAGAAGTCAGTGCGCCCATAGAGTGCCCAATGAGGACAGCATCTTCTATCTTAAGGTGCTCGAGCATAGCTTCGAGGTCATCAGCCATCGCAGGTAAGCTAATATTGCTCTCTTCATGATATTGGTGAGCACCATGGCCACGGGCATCCCAGCTCACCACGCGGTGGTTTTCTGCCAGCTCAGAGGCGAAGGGGAGCCATTCACGAACACTGGCCGTCCAGCCATGAAGAAAAACTAAGGTGGTTTCTCCTTCACCAAGAGAGATGTAATGGATCTCAGTGCCGTCTGGTCGTGTGAAGTGTTCCATGGGGTTAATCTATGCCTTATATAAAAAACGGGGCTATAGCCCCGTTTCATAAAACTGATTAATTAGATCAGCTTAGATCTTTTTAGCTTGATCAACAGCGTTACCGATGTAGCTATGAGGAGTCAGTTCTTTAAGTGACTGCTTAGCTTCTTCTGGCATGTCCAAAGTATCAACAAACGCTAGGATTGTCTCTTTGCTCATGTCCTGGCCACGAGTTAGCGCTTTTAGCTTCTCGTAAGGCTCTTCGATAGCGTAACGACGCATTACTGTTTGGATAGGTTCTGCTAGAACTTCCCAAGCATTTTCTAGATCTTCGTTTAGCTGAGCTGGGTTAAGCTCAAGCTTGCTAATGCCTTTCAGGCTAGACTGATAAGCGATCAAGCTGTAACCGAAACCAACGCCCATGTTACGTAGAACAGTAGAGTCAGTTAGGTCGCGCTGCCAGCGAGAAATAGGTAGTTTCTGCGCTAGGTGGCTCATGATTGCGTTCGCAATGCCCAAGTTGCCTTCAGAGTTTTCGAAGTCAATTGGGTTAACTTTATGCGGCATAGTTGAAGAACCAACTTCACCAGCAATCGTTTTCTGCTTGAAGTAAGCCTGAGAGATATAGCCCCATACGTCACGATCGAAGTCGATTAGGATCGTGTTGAAACGAGCAACAGCATCAAAAAGCTCTGCGATGTAGTCGTGTGGCTCGATCTGAGTTGTGTATGGGTTAAAAGATAGGCCAAGGCTTTCAACGAAGTCTTTAGCGTTTTGTTCCCAGTCGATGTCAGCGTAAGCAGATAGGTGGGCGTTGTAGTTACCAACGGCACCATTGATCTTACCTAGAAGCTCAACATTCTGAAGCTGTTTGATCTGACGCTGCATACGGTAAGCAACGTTAGCCATCTCTTTACCAACAGTAGTTGGAGAAGCCGTCTGGCCGTGAGTACGAGAAAGCATTGGTTGCTCAGCAAATTCACGACCCATCTTAGCGATTTCGTCAGTAACTTGCTGCATCTGTGGAACTACAACATCAAGACCGTTTTTCAGCATAAGTGCGTGAGAAAGGTTGTTGATGTCTTCAGATGTGCAGGCAAAGTGAACAAATTCATTGATCGCCATTAGCTCAGCGTTATCTTTGAATTTGTCTTTAATGAAGTACTCAACCGCTTTTACATCGTGGTTAGTAGTACGTTCGATCGTCTTAACAGCCTGAGCGTCTTCAGGACCGAAGTTATCAACGATCGAGTTCAGCAGAGCATCAGCTTCAGAGCTTAACGCTGGAACTTCAGTGATTTGTGGATGCGCAGCTAGTTTTTGTAACCAACGAACTTCAACTTCAACGCGGAAGCGAATCAGGCCATATTCACTAAAAACATCACGCAGGTCAGCTGTTTTGCTGCCATAGCGGCCATCAACCGGAGAAACGGCTGTCAGTGCAGAAAGCTCCATGAATCGATCTCTACCTTTTAGGTTAAAAAGAAGGCGCGCATTATACCTGAGTCGAGGGACTTTTCGTAGGGGTATATGGATAAAGGGCGCCGCAAGTTCTAAGCTTAAATTGTCGCTACAAAATATAGCTAAATTTAGCTGAATTTGAGGAGGGTAGTTATATGACTATGTCTGTTACCGGCTCCTTTGGGTCCAGCGACCAAACCAAACTGGTATTTGATGACCTGATGGCTAATGGAGTACCAAGAGAGCAAGTGTTTATAGATAAAAGCTGCAATATGGTCAAAGTATTGATAGCTGACGCTGCGGAGAGTGATATCGAAGCTATGCTTCGTAGTCATGACGCAAATGAGTTATCGGTTCGTCACGCGTAACTTTGTAATCGATACATAAAATGGATAGGTAAATACAAAACCGGATGCTTTAGCAAGCTATCCGGTTTTTTATTTATCTAAATGGCGTGGCCTATTATGAGGTGCCCATAATTTTTTTAAGGGAAGGGCGTAGGCGTGATTTGAAGAACAGTAACTGCCAGCGTTTACCGCCTTTCTGACGCCATAGCATAGCACTACGAATACCGGCCAATAGTAATGCGCGTATCTTCGCTGCGTTTTCACTGTTTTGTAGGTGGCGCGGGTCGCCCGTTACTTGAATTCGGAAGCTAAAGCTACTGATCGTATCTTGGTAAAGACTAGCAATATTTGCTATCACATTTGGATGGCAGTAACTGCTCGCAGTTGGCTCTGTATCTGGCTGATCAGAATTAAAGTAGCGAGCTTGCTCAGATACCTGACCTAAACGTTGCGCTACTTTGTTTAGCATTTCTGGATCGCTGCTAAGCTTGCGCTCAAGGTGCATCATGCTTAGTGCGTAGCGAATCACATCTTTGTTATGTTCTGCTCGCGGCTTATCAATCAGATCTCTTAGGTTTTGCAGGCCTAAGTGTAGATTGAAAGGTAGGTCGTTAGCGCCGCCATAGATCTCTTCAGTCGA
The DNA here is from genome assembly GCF_047778095.1 of Neptuniibacter sp. QD48_11. Classification (GTDB taxonomy): domain Bacteria; phylum Pseudomonadota; class Gammaproteobacteria; order Pseudomonadales; family Balneatricaceae; genus Neptuniibacter. The sequence continues at coordinate 1,878,540 of NZ_CP180551.1, read as the reverse complement.
TGCAGGGTTTAACTGCATGATGCTATAGACCGACGTTTCTAAGCTGTCTTGAGCAACCATGCCTCTCGTTGCAATTTGTTCAACGAGAGCGGCTGCTTGAAATAAACCAGCTAGGCCCAGCGCTTGTTCGTCATGCTGTCGTGACATTGGGGCCTCCTAGTCGTCTTTGCCTGTATGTTCGATAACACCACCACCTAGGCAGATATCTTTTGCGTAGATCACCACAGATTGACCAGGTGTGATGGCGCGTTGTGGTTCTGCAAAGCGGATTAGGTAACCGCTGTCACCATGACGTTCGATCGTGCATGCCTGATCGGTCTGACGGTAACGTACTTTGGCAGTGCAGCTATATGGCAATGCAGGTTCTTCATCATTGATCCAGAATATTTCGTCTGCTGTAAGCCAATCGGTAAATAACCGATCATTCTGTTTACCTTGAACGGCGATTAAAACGTTACGATCAAGATCTTTACCTGCTACAAACCATGGTTCTTCTGGGTAATCTTTAAGACCGCCGATCTGAAGCCCTTGGCGCTGACCAATGGTGTAATACATCAAGCCAGAGTGTTCACCAATCACATCACCTTTCGGTGTTTCTATTTTGCCAGGCTGGGCCGGTAAGTACTGTTCAAGGAAATCGCTAAATCTGCGCTCTCCAATAAAGCAGATGCCGGTACTGTCTTTCTTGTTGTGAGTGATCAGGTCATGCTCTTCGGCAAGTTTACGAACTTCAGGTTTTTCTAGCTCGCCAACAGGGAAGAGGGTCTTTTCAATTTCGACCTGACCTACTTGATGCAAGAAGTAGCTCTGGTCTTTGTTTTTATCTAGCCCTTTTAACAGGCGTGTTTTGCCGTCACGATCACCGCGTCGAACATAATGGCCTGTTGCGATGTAATCAGCACCAAGTTCAATTGCATACTCAAGGAATGCTTTAAACTTGATTTCACGGTTACACAAAATATCAGGGTTAGGTGTACGGCCTGCTTTGTATTCCTCTAGGAAATGCTCAAATACATTATCCCAGTACTCAGCAGCAAAGTTGGCTGTATGTAGATGAATGCCAAGTTTGTCACAAACTGCTTGGGCATCAGCGAGATCTTCTTTGGCGGTACAGTATTCAGTGCCATCATCCTCGTCCCAGTTTTTCATGAACAGGCCTTCGACTTGATAGCCTTGTTGCATTAATAGTAATGCTGAAACGGATGAATCTACGCCGCCGGACATGCCGACGATCACTTTTGTATTGCTGTGATCAGTCATGTGTTTATTCAGTTAATTGCTATATTCGTGTATCAGATCTAAAGGGTATTGCTTACCAGCTAGGTAATCATCAATACATTTCAAAACCATTGGGCTGCGAAGTTTGTCCGTATGAGCGACAATCTCGTCGCGTGTCATCCAGACCGCGCGAATGATGCCTTCATCGAGTTCACGCTCTGGTTCGTGCTTGATTGCTTCTGCATAGAAACAAGCGCGATGGTAAGTTGTATTGTTGTTGCCGGATTTATAGACGTAAAACCCCGTTAAATATTTAGGGCTTACGTGCCATGCAGACTCTTCTAATGTTTCTCTGCAAGCGGCTTCTATAAAGGTTTCGCCTTCTTCAATATGACCCGCAGGCTGATTGAAAACTATTTCACCTGAAGATCTTTCTTCTACCAAAAGGAACTTGCCTTCCATTTCTACGATGACAGCAACTGTTGCGTGTGGATGCCAATCCATCATATTCCTCGGTAATTACTCCAATATTTATTGGATAGATGACTCAAAAATTAGTTCGACACAATACCATCAAACCAGTGTTTTTAATAGGTTATAAGCCTATTGAGCATTGCTTCTTTAATAGCTTTTGGTGGTATGATTTCAATATCAATTTAGAGAGGAATTACCATGGCAACAACTCAAGTGATTGTCGCTACAGACAATTTTGATATTGGCGCACTGTCAGAAAGTGTTAGAGCTGATGATGCGACTAGTGGGGCCATAGTCACTTTTACTGGAATCGTTCGCGAATTAGAGATAGCTGACAATCAGCTTGATGCGCTTTTTCTAGAGCATTATCCAGGTATGACCGAGAAAGCGCTTGAGAAGATTGCTACGCAGGCACGTGAACGCTGGGAGCTCGGCAACATTGTAATTTATCATCGTGTTGGCCGTTTAGACCTCAACGAAAATATCGTTTTTGTCGGTGTGGGTAGCGCCCATCGCGTAAATGCATTTGAAGCGGCTCAATTCATCATGGACTACCTAAAGAAAGATGCACCTTTCTGGAAGAAAGAGATCTCCAATGAAGGCGAGCATTGGGTAGAGCAAAAAGAGAGCGATCTAAAAGCTGCTGATTCTTGGTAATTACTTAGAAGAAAGGGGATACGCGGATGGTAACTTGTTACTTGCGCTATGTAATCGATTCGGACAAAGTTGCCGAATTCGAGCACTATGCAAAGCTATGGATTCCACTGGTTAACAAGTTCGGTGGACAGCATCATGGCTATTTCCTTCCGTCTGAAGGTGCTAACAACATTGCACTAGCGTTGTTCAGCTTTCCTAGTCTCGCAGCTTATGAACAATACCGGATAGACTCCTTTAAAGACTCTGAATGCATGGCTGCATTTGATTACGCCAAGCAAACAAAATGCATTCAGAGTTATGAGCGAAGCTTCTTTAAGCCTGTTTTTGGAAACTGATTCGTGCACCGGTTAAGACCAGTGCACGCAGTTGCGTCCATTTTCCTTGGCTTTGTAAAGCTCTTGGTCTGCTTTTTCGAGCAACATATCGTCTGTGGACGTCTGTTGAGTAAGTTGTGCAATACCGAATGTCGATGTTACCGATGACTTAAGCGTATCGGCTTCTTCAAAACGCTTTCTAATGCGTTCTGTAATTTCTGCAGCCTCATCAGACGTTGTGTTAGGGAAGCAGATAACAAATTCGTCCCCACCAAACCGACCAACGAAATCATCCTTTCTGATGTTCGCACGTAATGTATCCGCGAAGGTTGTTAGTATCTTGTCTCCGGCGATATGGCCTAAAGTGTCGTTTACCTGTTTGAAGTGGTCCAGGTCGCATACACAAAGGCTCAATGGGGCATCTTGTTCTTGAGCTTGGGATAGTGCTTGATTTAATTCTTCAAAGAAATGGCGTCGATTAAATAGATCGGTTAGAGGGTCATAATTGGCGAAGTAACTGATTTTTTCGATCGCTTTTTCACGGCTTTTCATAATTTGGCTAATCAGCATCAACATGATGGTGCCGAGAGAGAAAACGAAAAGTGTAAATATCACTACACCTTTTATTATCTGTGCTTCATGCCTTTCAACTGCGTGCGCAGAATTCTGAGTAAATCTTTGAAGTTCATCTCGTAGCGAAATCAACTCTTCAGTTAGGTCTTTTTCCTCTTCAGTCAAAAGAGTTATGAGCTCAGGCGGGTACGCCTCTAGGCTTTCTGCATTATGGGAGATCATCTGTAAAACTTGATTCTGGTACTGCTCATGCTCTGTAATGATCTGCTCTAGAAGATGGTCAATTTTAGACATCTTAAGGCGCGTAATCTCCCGAGGTGAATGTAGCATCGGCTTTAACATCGATTGCAATTTTTCAGTTGTTTGGGAGAAACGGTCGCCTGTTCTAATAAAACTGTTTTGAAGTATAGGAACTACTTTGCTGCGATGAATTGGCTCTAACTGGTGAAGCTTTTCGATCAGTAATGTTTGTTCAAACTGACGATCAATCAGAGGTAATAATTCCGCTACAAGTGGTAGGTCTTTATTGGCGACTTCATAAAATTCAGCTTTTACCTGATTCATTTGCCAGTAGGAAAATGCACCGTTAACAAGAATTAAGATCGCAATTACTGAAGCAAGTAAAAAAATCAGTCTGTTTTTTTTCTTATGGTTTTCAGAGAATTTCATTGATTTTTATATCCAACATTAAAAGTGGGCATCGGTTAAAATATCAGCGTTGCCTATTTAAGCCTATTCTGAACCTGAAAGCATAAATAACTTTTAACTTTTGTAAGGGCTTGTTGTTTTTAATCAGTTAGTTAGAGGTAAAAGATCGACTTCAGCTTGCTTTCTTAGCCTCTGCGTTAATCTCTGGAATAGTCCTGATTTAAGACTCCAGATATGCCAATAAAGCGGGACTTCGATAAACCTTCCTGGGGTCATATCAACTACTTTTCCAGAAGCCTGGATCTCTTTACTTTGCTGATCGGGAACCATGCCGCATGCGTGGCCGCGAATAATGATATTGAAAAACGATTCAGTCGACGGAATACGGTGTTTCGGATATTCGTTGGGACCAATCTTAAAATTGTCCTTTAGATATCTATTTTGAAGTTCGTCCTTATTATTAAATTCAGCAACAGGGGCATTGTAAAAGCCTTCCGCTTTTATACCGTCTGGAAAATATTTATTGATGTAAGTAGGGCTAGCAAGGCAGCGATAGATCATTGTGCCAAGTGGAATACAACTGCAGCCTTGCATTTGTTTTGGATTAGAACTGATGCACCCGATCACTTGACCTGTTTTAAGAAAGTGATGAGTCTGATCTTGATCATCCAGTTTTAGATCTAGAAGGATTTTTTCGTCATCAAGCAGTGGTTTAACCGCGTCTAAAAACCAAGTTGCCAAGCTATCTGCGTTTAAGCCAATAGAAATTTTCGTAAAACCATCCGATTGCTCAAGTGAGATCTGTTCCTGTAGTTCTGCTTGTAGCAGAGATACTTGGTGGTAATGCTTCAGTAACAGCTGCCCAGCCGTTGTCGCTTGTATTGGTGTATTTCTGATTATCAGCGTTTGTCCAACGCTGTCCTCTAGCTGTTTTAAGCGCTGGGATACCGCTGATTGAGAGATATTGAGCTTCTCTGCGGCCTTATCAAAATTTCCTTCTTCGAGAATGGCTGCAAGTGCTTGGAGCTGTTTGTAATCGATCATTAGAAAAACTTATCAATCATTAGAATTATTAGTTTTACTGTCTGGTCAGATTTTAGCACTATGCCTGCCATTATTCAGGGGGCAGTATGGTATCCATTTTCACAGGCGCGGCTTTGGCAGCATTGTTAAAGGGCTTAGCTACAAGTGCGGGCCTAATTGTGGCGATGGGAAGCCAAAACACCTTTGTTTTTACTCAAGGTTTGCGTCGTCAGTTTCACTGGCCGATAGCAGCTTTGTGCGCCCTGATCGATATGATTTTGATCGCTGTTGGCGTCGCAGGTATGGGTATACTAATTGCGCAATCAGAGAACTGGATGTTCGCGGCTCAGATCGGCGGGGCTGTATTTCTGTTTGTATATGGCGCTCAGTCCCTGCGCAAAGCTTTAAAGCCACAAGTCATGAAAGAAAATGAAATAGCTTTGAGTGGTTTAGGTAAAGCCTTGATCGTTACTTTGGCGATTACACTGCTCAATCCCCATGTGTATTTGGATACTGTTGTGCTTTTAGGGAGTATAGGTGGGCAATACCCAGAGCCTGAGAGAGTATGGTTTGCTATCGGCGCGATGGGGTTTTCATGCTTTTGGTTTTGGCTGCTGGTCGCTGGAGCGAAGGTATGTCAGCCTATATTCAATAACCCAAGAGCATGGCAGATTATGGATTTGGTCATTTGGGTAACCATGTGGGCCATCGCGGTAACGCTGCTCTGGCCCATCATGTTTAGTCATTCGGGTTAATGCTGAGGGTCTAAATCTTTTGGCTTTTCATTTGGCCAGTGCTGGTGGCGATTAAAGCGTTTTTCCATATAACGGAATAAAAACACCAAAAGGGCACTGATAATTAGATAGATAACACCGGCTGCAAAGAATATTTCGAGCGGCGTATAAGTTCTAGCGATGATTGTGCGAGCCATACCCGTTAGATCGAGTAGTGTAATTGTGCTGGCTAGAGCGCTGCCTTTAAGCATTAGGATTACTTCGTTGCCATAGGCAGGCATCATAATGCCAAATGCGCGAGGTAGGATGATACGACGCAGCATAAGTGGGTAGCTCATACCTAAGGCTTTAGCGGCTTCAATCTCGCCTTTAGGGATAGATTGAATAGCACCGCGGAGTATCTCAGCGATATAAGCCGCAGTATGGAGCGCAAAGGTGATGATGGCACACCAGTACGGTTCTTTAAGAATAGGCCAAAGCGCAGAGTTCTTAATGAATTCAAACTGAGAAGCGCCGTAGTACACCAAGAAGATCTGTATCAACAGTGGCGTGCCACGGAAAAAGAAGATGTAAGCCAGAGGAAAGGCTTGTAGCCAAGGGCGCTTAGAGATACGCATCAATGCCAATGGCACGGCAAGCATTAGACCGATAAATCCAGAAAAGAGGACAAGCTCAAGGGTCAGTAGAGCGCCTTCTAATAGGCGAGGGTAGTTTTCAAAAATGACATCCCATTCCCAACTCATGCGCGTGCTCCTTTATAACCGCGATTAGCTTTTCGCTCTAGGTAATGTAAGCCGATCATTGAGATTGAAGTCATGAGGAGATAAACCACTGCTGCGGCTAAGTAGAAAGTAAAAGGCTCTTTGGTATTTCCAACGGCAACGGTGGTTTGGCGCATAAGTTCGTTAAGACCTATAACAGAAACCAGTGCTGTATCTTTTAAAAGAACTAAGAATAGGTTGCCTAAACCGGGTAAAGCTAAGCGCCAAACTTGTGGCAAGGTGATGCGTCGAAAGGTTTGGAAACCCGTCATACCAAGAGCAATAGCTGCTTCTTTTTGGCCCTTGGGTATTTCTTGAAGTGCACTACGGAAGACTTCAGTGGCATATGCACCAAAGGCGATACTTAGTGCGATTACGCCGGCAACAAATGGACTTAGCTCTATATATTCGTCATAACCAAACAAGCTGGCGATCGCCATCAAAACGGCAGATGAACCAAAATAGATTGTCAGGACGAGTAGTAACTCAGGCATGCCCCGTATAAACAGGGTGTAACCATTACCAATAGCGTTAGCAACTTTGTATTTAGATAGCTTTGCGCTTGCACCTAAAACCCCGAAAACGAGGCCAATGACTAAGCTGCAAATAGCTAATTGAACGGTTATCCAAGCGCCACTGATTAAGAGGTGCCCAAAGCCCTGAAGATCCATATAGATATACCTGATGAAACAGGAAAAGCAGGTTTTATCCTGCTTTTCCCTAGTTTTCAGTGTTTAAGCTTAGTAGATAGAGAATGGGAAGTACTTAGCGTTAATCTTTTCGTAAGTCCCGTTCTCGATAATCGCTTTTAATGCTTGGTTGAACTTCTCTTTCAATTCACCATCGCGTTTACGGACAGCAATAGCGATCTTGTCGTTAACATCGATCTTATCGCCACGAAATTCGAAGTTTTTACCTTCTTCAGTTTGTAACCAATCGTAAGCAGGTAGTTTGTCAGAAAGAATCGCATCCAAACGGCCGCTCGCTAGATCTAGATAAGCGTTACCTTGAGTGTCATATAGTTTGACTGAAGCTTTGTCGGAATAGTTATCTTCGAGGTGCTGGCCTGCAATCGTGGCACGTTGTGCGCCAATGGTTTTGCCTTTTAGGGCGTTTGGATCGAAATCGCCATCTTTACCGCTGACAAAACCAAGAGAGTTTGAGTAGTAGTGATCAGTAAACGCTACAACACGTTGACGCTCTGGTGTGATTGAAAGGCTGGCAATGATTGCATCGTACTTACGTGCTTTTAAGCCAGGAATGATGCCGTCCCAATCTTGAGCTACGATTTTGCAGTCAGCTTTCATCTCTTCACAAAGTGCTTTAGCAATATCTACATCAAAACCTGCTAGTTCGCCATCAGCATTGATTGTGTTGAAGGGCGCGTATGCACCTTCTGTAGCGATACGGATTTTATCGCCAGCAAAGGCAGGAGCTGCCAGAGTAGAGACAACAAGTGCTGTTGTTGTAATTAATTTCTTAAATCCCATCTTATGATCCTCGCGGAATATTTATTGTTAGTTGCAGGCTGGATTAGAAATGACTGCTTAAAAATGCTTTGCAGCGTTCAGATTTAGGATTGGTGAACACCTCATCAGGTGTGCCCATCTCCTCAATTTGGCCTTCGTGTAGAAATACAATTTTGCTGGATACTTCACGGGCAAAACGCATCTCATGGGTGACGATCAACATCGTGCGTCCTTCAGCTGCGAGATCTCGCATAACATTTAGCACTTCTGCGACAAGTTCTGGATCAAGTGCAGAGGTTGGTTCGTCAAAGAGTAAAACTTGGGGTTCCATCGCCAATGCGCGTGCTATAGCGATGCGTTGCTGTTGGCCACCGGATAGCTGGTTAGGGTAGCTATCTCGTTTGTCGTATAAGCCCACTTTTTTAAGATAGGTTTCTGCTTTATCTCTAGCAGTTTGCTTATCTTGTTTAAGGACATGAATTGGGGCTTCCATGATATTTTCGATCACGGTCATATGCGGCCATAGATTGAAGTTTTGAAATACAAAACCAATCGATGTACGGATTCGTTCTAACTGCTTTTGATCCGCTGTTTGCAAGCCTTCATCTTTGGTTTGCTTAAGCTTTAATGGCTCAGATGCAAAACTGATGCTTCCAGCGGAAGGGGATTCAAGTAGGTTAAGGCAACGTAAGAAGGTACTTTTACCTGAGCCGCTAGACCCCAAAATTGAGATCACATCGCCAACTTCAGCTTGTAGTGAGATGCCTTTAATAACCTCCAAAGATCCATAGCTTTTATGAAGGTCTTGTATTTCCAGAGCGAGCTTTGCGTCAGCCATAAAACCGGTACTCCAGTGTACCTTTTTAAACGAAAGCGGCGAATTACAGCAAAATCAGATAGTGTTCGCAATGGCAGATTGATCAAATGATCATGAATAAATTTGTTAATCTATACATGTCTGTAGCCCTTTAAATACGGGGCTTGTGGTGTATTAGTGGATTCTACTGTTTGAGCCGTTTTAACGGGATTCATTGCTGATCAATCTGCCAAAGACAGGTAATTCCACTAAACTAATTTTAGGCAAAAAATTTAAGGAAATTTGATGATTGTGGATATAAATTGTACAGATGTAATCCTGGAGGATGAGGTTGTTGCTCTGTATAAGGCTAATGAGTGGTCGTCTGCAGAAAAGCCAAAAGCGCTTTTAGCAGCACTAAGAAATTCACATAGTTTAATTACTGCTCGGATCGATGGCAGGCTAGTTGGTTTAGCCAATGCAATCTCAGATGGGCATCTCGTCGTTTATTATCCGCACATGCTGGTGGACCCAGATTTCCACCGTTGCGGCATCGGTAGCAAAATTATGCAGGCGATGAAAAAACGTTATAAAGGCTTCCACCAGCAGATGTTAACCGCTGATGGTAATGCGATTAGGTTTTATAAGTCCTTAGGGTTTGAGAAGGCAGGGGAAACGTCATCTATGTGGATCTATGAGGGAAAGGAGCACTAAGCGTCATTCTTAGCCATCATAGCGATAGCCAATACCATGGACGGTAGTGATTATCTGCGGTTGTTTGGGATCTACTTCAATCAGTTTTCTTAGCTTGGAAATGTGTTGGTCTAGCGTCCGGCTGCTTGGAAGGTAGTTTCGGCCCCAGCAGAAATCAAACAGCATATCTCTTGTTACGACCTTGCCTTGTTCTTGATAAAGAAGCTCAAGTATTTTTATATCACGCAGGGTTAGCTCAATCTTATTTCCATCGCGTTCAGCGCGCATTTGCTCAGGGTAAACTACGAGATCAGCCAGCTCGAATTGATTATTCGCGGTTTGGGTTGGCGATCTATCTTTCGGTGAGCAGCGGCGTATCACGGCTCTAATACGCGCGATCACTTCTCGAGTGCCAAAGGGCTTTTTGATGTAATCGTCCGCGCCTAGCTCTAAGCCAAGCACCTGATCAATCTCCTCAGATTTGGCGGTAATAAAGATCACAGGGACTTGTTCATCCAGCTGTCGGATCTTTCTGCAGGCGGCATAACCGTCTAATTCCGGCATCATAATGTCGAGTAAAACCAGATCTGGATGATGTTGAGCAAACAGCACTAGCGCATCAGCCCCATTAGATGCTTCAATGCAGGTGTAACCTTCATCTTCTAATAGATCACAAAGCCCAAGCCTAATATTTAGATCATCTTCAGCGATCAGAATTTTCATTGTTTGGACTCCCTGTGGTGACTATCAGGTGTATGTAGCTCTAGACGAAAACAGGTTCCTAGTTTGCTAGGAATAATGACCAGATCACCACCATGTTTTCTAGCCATCTCTCTGGCAATACTAAGACCAATACCTGTGCCAGATACACCGTCACTTAATTTATTACTGATGCGGTAGAAAGGAGAGAAAACGCTCTCCCAAAGGGATTCAGAGATCCCTTCACCGGCATCTTCAACCTCTATATAACTTTGCTGACTATCGCTGTAGCAGCGGATCTGTATGGCACCTGTTTGTGGTGCATACTTTTCACAATTGCTTAGTAGGTTATTTAGAATCTGCTCAATACAGTTCTGATCTAACATGACTTGTTTATCGCATTGCAGATCTAATTCAACAGACAGACCATGTTGAGTTAAAGAGGGCATAAACACATCGACTGTATGTTCAACACACTCTTTTAATGTCCCGGGTTGTAGGTGCAGGGGCTTTGGTTCTTTACCAAGCTTTGAGAAGGTCAGTACGTTTTCTATTAAGCGTGAAAGACGCTGACTTTCACTATTAATCACAGATAGGTAGCGCTGAGCTTTGCTATCTTTGTCATCAAGCTTTCGCTCAAGCATCTCTGCATACATTCGAACATTAGTCAGGGGTGTTTTTAGCTCGTGGGAGACTTGGTTAACAAAGTTTACTCTTTGCTCGGCTAGACGGGTTGTGCGTGTATGTTCTCTATAGATCAGCCAAGCAAGGATCAATAATCCAGACAGCGTGAGTGAGACAATAGAGAGTTTCTCGACCCAATTTGAAGTTGGTTTGGCAAGGTTAGGGGAGTAATACTCTAATTTCCAGCTACCTAGAGGGTGGCTCAGCGGTAGGCTATCCAATGGATTGAGCTGCTGAGTCTCGATTGTGGAATCGCCCCATTCGTAATGCACTTCACCGCGACTATTGATCAAGGCAATCGCTTGATTGCTGTTATCTTGCTCATTACTGCTAGGCAGAGAGTTGATTAGATCTGACAGTAATCGAGCACTGTTAATAGAAAAGCCTAATAGCGCACCCTCTGAATCTTTACGCCAATAGATATGTTGCAGCTGACTGTTATTAAACCAAGCAATCCAACCCGAATCGATAAAAGATATGGAAGGCGTGGAGGCTAAAGGTTCTGCTGAGGTAATAGCAATCTCGACGACGCTATCTGCCGCTAAATTTGAAGCTAGACGGCTCGGAGCTGCCAGTTCTATCCGTTTTGATTCAGGAGAAGGTTTAAGTTGAGCGCTATAAGGGCTAGCCGCAAGATTTATCTGCTCAGGCGCTTTATTTTGAATTTGGAATATGTCGGGTGATGAACGTAGGCGTTTAGTTGATTGTAAAAACGCAATTTCATTTGGGTTCTTGGATGATTCTGATGGAAACAGTGTTGTGCCTTCAGCGGAGATCACAAATACCTGTTCTATATAGGGGCTCGACTGGCTCAGGGTCTTAAGCGTTGTTTCTGGGTATTGGGTATCTTTGCTTTGAAGTAGCAATTGGGATTCAGCATTGAGTGCTTGTTCTAAGCTTTGGAAATGATTCTGGAACTGTTTATCGATCTCTTCGAGTTTTATTTCAACCAGCCCTTCGATTTGATGAGAGAGAAGGGCTTGTTGGTTTGTTTCCAGACGAGCCGCTAACCAACCTAGTATGACGACAGGGATTAAAATTAGACTGATTAGCAGTAGGATCGTCTTGTTCACAATAGATTCTCAGTTAGCTAAACGGTTAGTAGCTTTGCTGTTTAGCGCGTTTATATTGACGTTCTTTAAGCTCTTTACGTTTTTTACCCCATTCCTGTTCATCATCAAGCTCTTCCGCGTCTTGTAGCGCTTCTGCTTTCTGCTCTAACAGTTTAGGGGAGGCTAGAGAGGTGCCTAAGTTATCTAGGTAATCAGCGCTTTGTTGCAATATAGATTTAGCGCCCTCAATATCACCTTGGTCACGTTTTTGTACTGCTTCACGGTTTAGTTCGTTCGCTACCTGTTCTGCTGCGGCTTCATAAGTACGTGTATCGATCGCATCCTTAGCTTCTTGTTCAGAACGAGTAAAGTTTGCTGCAACTGAGCTAGAAAGAGCTTCTTTTCGTTTGTTTAGAAGATCTAAGTAGTTTACATCGACATCGACTAAGTTGATGCTGCTCTTATCCTGTTGAGACGGTACTTCTACCTCGAGGATAATAAACTTCTCTTGCTCGCTATATAGCTGATTAAGGCGCGTTTTAACCATGTCGCCTTCGATCTCAGCTTCACGGCCGATGATGCGTAAAGGTTTTACACCGTTTAAGCAACGGATCTGGATATCAACACCTTGAGCAACCACCGACAAGACATCACCAAATTCGTATTGGAATACACGTGCTAGGTCATCAGCGTTCTCAACAAAGACGTGGTTACCATCGCTAAAGCCCGCCAACTGAGTCATTAAGTCTTCGTTATAGCCAAGGCCAAGACCTATAGTTGTTACGCTCATGCCTTCTCTAGCTAAAGAAAGCCCTAGCTTACCCAACTCATTCGGTGTGCTTGGGCCTACGTTGGCTAAACCATCGGAAAGTAAAATGACACGGTTAACTTTGTTTAGATCTAGAAACTTGCGGAGTTCTTGTGCGCCTTTGCTGACACCGGCAAATAACGCGGTGTTACCGTGGGCTTGGATCTGATTGATAGCGCGAGCAATACTGTTGCTATCGCTAACCTTTGTAGCCGGTACAACAACATTAACGCGGTTGTCGTAACTCACAACAGAAACAATATCGTTCTGATTTAGGCGATTGATTGCCATGATTGCAGCTTCTTTTGCGCGATACAGTTTTTCGCCCTGCATTGAACCGGACTTATCCAGAACAATCGCAATATTGGCAGCTACACGTTGTTGCTGACTTTCTTGTTTAATCCCTTCTAAAGAGATTTTGATAAATGCGTTGTGGTTTTGTTCAGCCGTCATCACAGGCGTTGCTAGATTGATATTAAGATCAACCTGTTTTGCGGTAGCGGATTGACTGAGTAGGGGGCCAGCAACAGTCAAAAGTGTTGCTAGCAGAATTTTGGGTAGGCGGTGCGCTTTCATGATGTTCGTCCTTATTAACCTTAATCACATGCTGCAAATTTAGGTCAGTTCCGCCTATAGAAAGTCAGATAGATTTATAGAAGTTGTAAAAGATTTGTAAAAACCTCGCAAGCTGTTTGTTACAAACCGTTTAGTCGATATCTGATACAGATCAGTTTCTCCTGTTTATACTTATTACATAATGGAAGTTACGCTGTAAGAAAAATAAATATAAACAGGGGCATCCGATGACGCTCACCAGTGAACTTATTTGGCAAGACCAGCAACACCAAGTCCTGTTCGACTTAATTGACGAAATCAAAGCTGACCAAGTAGATGTATCTACTTTTGCTCGGCTGCATGATTATGCTGACCACCATTTCTGCTTAGAAGAAGCTTATATGGAGGCACTTAATTACCCTGATTTTGGTGCACACCTTCAAGCACATAATAAATTTCGTGCTGAATTAAAAAAGATGTTAGATGATCATCATACTTATGATAGTCAACTAAGAGAGATGCTATCTGATTTTCTAACAGAATGGTTGAAACGCCATATCTTCGGTGTTGATAAAAAACTTGAACTTTACATTATGGAATCTGGTCGGAAATAAGCTTTAATAAATAAGATGTTAAGGTCTTGTGTTAAGTGTTAGCTTGTTTTAAGTTCAGATCTTCACTAATTTCTGTGAGAGTAAGAAATGCCATTAATTTGTATTAAATCTTTACCTTTTGAAGATGAATGCGATATCCCAGATATGATTAAAGGGATAACGTCGGACCTTTCTCGCGCTGCAGAAATCAGTATTGAGCATATAACGGTAACTTGGGAATTCATTCCTTCTCGTCAATATGCAGTTGCTGGTTTGATGCCTGCAAGTCAACCTCAAAGTGGTAGTCACCCGATCCTGGTCGATATACATGCACCTAGCTTTCATAAAATGGAGTGTGTGGAAGCTATGATGGAATCGGTTGCTTTCTCAATCTCAAAACGTAGCGGGGTCTCTTTCAGTAATATTTTCATCAATTACTGTAAGGTTCAGTCAGGTAACGTCTTCGATCATGGAGAGGTGAAGCGCTGGAAGTAATCAGTTAAAAGCCCTATTTAATAAGAACGTAAGTCGTGTTTACGCCGCTATTAAATAGGACTCTCGTCCTTTGTGTTTGTCTTTACGTTTATAAGCACCTTTACCTTTTTTAGCTTTGACTACTTGGGATTTAAAAACCTTTGAAGTGACTAATGCTGCTAAGTGATTTTGTTTAATCTTTCCTCTACCTGTATCCACCACATGGGTTGAGGATACGGTTGTTTTCGTTTTCATACCTGTGTCCTTGTTAATGTAATTCGATGTTCTCCAATTGCAGAAGCTGCATTATACCGCTGATTGGCTATAATGCGCCGCTTATTTGATAAACACTTACTTCATAATCAGCAGGAATTACTGTGCAGCTGTTACGCATCGATTGTCTAGGCAAAATTTTACGTCTTGAGGGCTCAATGTCTGGATGGCAGGCCCTGTATTGGGATAACCAGTTGGTGTCTCAAATACCGGCGAGTGCAGATCCTGCTGAGAGTACAGAGCACCGTTTCGCCCTGATGACTGGATCAGGTGAAGAGATCGAGTGCGTTTTGACTTTGTCACTGACATGGCAACCCTTCAATCTTGAATATGAACTAGCAGTTGAAGATCAGAAGCTTGGAAGTGGTGAGCTAGTCGAGAAAGATATCGAAACCCAAGTGGTTGAGAATGTCGTAAAACAGCCGAATAAGATCAGCATACTGGGTATGGCTTCTTTAGGCCTTAAGCTGTTTAAAAGCGCTAAGGTCATCAAAGTACTGTTTGCTGCAGGAAGTTTGGCAGCGTATAGCTGGTTATTCTCCTTTGAATTCGCGTTAGCACTTATCCTTTGTTTGGTTTTTCATGAATATGGCCATGTGCGTGCTATGAAGCGTTTTGGCTTAAAGACAAAGGGAATTTATCTGGTACCTTTTTTGGGTGGCTTAGCATTATCAGATGATCGGATTAATACCCGTTGGCAAGATGTCTATATCTCCATCATGGGGCCGGTATTTGGCTTATTCCTATCTTTAGTTGCTCTGGTTCTATATTGGTTGACGGATATTGAGATCTTGGCGGGTATTGCTGCCTTCAATGCCTTGCTCAATCTATTTAATTTGCTGCCGGTATTACCGTTAGATGGGGGCCACGTCCTAAAAAGTATCGCTTTTTCGGTTAACTCGGTTTTTGGTCTAGTGATCTGCGTAATCGGTGCTGTAGCGGGTGTCGTGATTAGCTATTACTTTGGCATGGCGCTGCTAGGCTTCTTGCTGGCTGTGGGTAGTATCGAGATTGTGCTCGAATGGAAACACCGTCACAGTAGTCAGTTATTGCCATTGGCTCGCTATGGACAGGTAGTATCAGCCCTATGGTACTTCGCTACTGTGGGTGGTTTATGTTGGGTGATCTGGATCTTAGGTCAACAAGGTAACAGTGCACTTGCTCTGCCATTACAAATTCTTGGAAGTTGATTATGAAGTTTGACACTTTGCCTTTGTGCGACAGTTTAATCGCAGCCATTAATACCGCAGGTTATAGCGAAGCCACCCCTGTTCAAGCTGAAGCGATACCTGTCATTCTGTCTGGTAAAGATCTTCTTGTCGGTGCGCAAACTGGTACCGGTAAGACAGCAGCCTTTGCGTTGCCCATCTTGCAATCCATTCTGACCGACCCTGAATTTAGTAGTGATCAAAATATAATGCTCAAAGCTTTAGTGCTAGCGCCAACAAGGGAGTTAGCACAGCAGGTAAATAACAGCTTTAAGAAATATGCCAAAGGAACTGGGTTTAGATCAGCTGTAGTTTATGGCGGTGTGGGCATTGGTCCGCAAGTGGATCAAATTAAGAAAGGGATCGATGTGCTGGTGGCTACACCCGGTCGATTATTGGATCTACATAAAAAGAAAGCCGTAAATCTAAGACAAGTCACTCACCTGGTATTTGATGAAGCTGACCGTATGTTAGATATGGGCTTCAAAGATGAGATAAAAGCGGTTTTAAGTAAGTTGCCTAAGCGTGATGTACAGCCGCGGCAGGTACTACTTTTCTCAGCGACCTTAAGTGATTCAATCTATCGTTTTAGTAAAAATTTATTAGTTAAGCCCGAGCGTATCGAAGTAGATCAGCGTAATTCCTCTGCGGCTGATGTCGATCAGATCGTTTATAACTGCGACCCTGATCGTAAATCAGCGATTGTCAGTCACTTAGTCGACAAGCATGATTGGTCACAAGTGATTGTCTTTTGTAATACAAAGCAGGGCGCAGACAAGCTAGTAGAGGTTTTGAAACAAGCCAATATTTCTGCCGATGCCATCCATGCTGATCGATCACAAAAGTTGCGGGAAGAGGCTTTAGAACAGTTCAAGCAGGGGCAGCTTAAAGTGCTTGTTGCGACAGATGTAGCGGCACGAGGCATCGATATCGACAGTCTACCAGCCGTAATCAATTACGAGATGCCATATAAAGCAGCTGATTATATTCACCGTATTGGAAGAACTGGCAGAGCAGGTAACAAGGGCGTTGCTATCTCTTTACTAATAGAAGAGCAGAATCATCTATTGGAAGAGATTGAGGTCTTGTTAGATACCCGTTTGCCACAACAATGGCTACAAGGCTTTGAGCCGGATCTGACTCGCGAAATAGAAATTACTCGGAACAACACTAAGGCAGCACAGAAAAGGCGCGCGAAAAAACGTGCTTTAAAAAAGTGATAAGAAAATAGAAAGCGCACTTTATTTTGACTGTATATAAAAACAGTCTTTTATCCCTTTGCGACTTATGAAAGGATAATACGTCAAATTGGCGCTTTTTCACAAAGGCGCAAACCCTCTAAGCAAGGAAAGCTTATGCAAATCAAGTTATTACAGCCCACTCTTAATATCTTTTCTCGGAGATATATGTCAAATTGACGCGTTTAAACACGTCAATCTGACATATATTTAGCTGTTATGTTTTTAAATGTCCTTACCGAGACTTAGTTTAATGAAGCTTTACCTCAGTCTTATCATAGCAACCTTAGTTTCTTTGCCCGTACTGGCTAATGAAAGTGTGGAAGAGCCGCAGTACATGGCTTTTGGAATGGGTGTTACTAATTGTGACGAAGCAAATCAAAACTTTGATAAAGAAAATTTTGAGTTCGTATTAAAGGTTTGGCTAACGGGGTATATGACAGCTGTTAATAGCGTATTGAAAGATCATCTAGTTGGTCTTGATTCTTCAGATATTGACGATTCCCTTAATAGCATTCGTTTATTTTGTACAAATAAATCAAATATGCAGGCCTCTATTGGCGAAGCTGCCGAAACATTTTGGCGGGTACGAGTAGCGGAAATAGCGATAAAAGCAGCTAAATGATTAGATACTTTCAAAACATAACAAGCAAAGGCATCCGACACATACTGCGCGGCTGCTTTGAGCGTTACATCTACTAGGAAAGTAAGATGAAGAATTCAAAATATGGAATGTTCGGTATCGTAGTTGGGGCGTTCGCTCTACTGCTTGCGTTAGTGCACTTTTGGGCTGGTCCTTTTTCAGCACAACCCACCCTTGAAACTGTTGTTGCCCAAAAGGCTGCATCTATTAGGTCGGCTGCTCTTGATGCATTAGCGGGTAAAGAGCCTGCTAGTGAGAGCGCAACAGCACATTGGGACGCAGATAAAATTGCTGATGTTGTAACAGCCCTATTCGGTGGGCTTGCTGTGATATTTGCAGTTTTATCACTAGTTCAAAAAGAACCAACTCGTGTTGCCGGAGGAGCCGCCGCTTTAGGTGTTAGTGCCATAGCTTTCCAATTTATAGCAATGTATGCAATGGCATTATTAGTGGTTTTACTCATTGCAGCTGTCATATCGAGCTTAGGCATTGGGTAAATGTAACAAGGGTGGGCACATACGCCAGCAAAGCTGGCTAGGACAACCGCTGCGCGGTTGCCCGTGCCACAAGCGTTATATACCAACTAATTAGGAGTTTTAAAATGATAGGGAAATTTAAACTAATTTCTATCACTACCTTACTTTTACTTTGTACTGCTTGTTCTGCACCGCTTACTAAGACTCAACTTGAGTCTGCAAAAACGGCAGGTGTAGTAAATAATTTTCCAAAAGAACCAACATTCAATGTCATAGGTACAACTGTATTTAACAATGAATACGCTTCTATTACTGACTCTTCTTTCCACAATAAAGTGACTGAAATCGTTACTAAAAGGCTGGAATCTAGAGGCTTCAATGTCACTACATTCGAACAAGATGATGAAGACAATAAATCTAAAGTAGATTTATTGATTAAAATAATCCCTAGAGAGGTTTACCAAATACCGGGAACTTATGGTTTTGGTGTAAACCAAAGGTCTTTTCTGGGTAAAAAGGCTTCACCGATCGTCTACGTAGCTCTAAATATTTCTCCATACCTACACGGGGAAAGCAAAGGAAATGCATTCTACCTTCAGAACTTGGAGCAACTTGCTTTTGATGATCTGGCTGAAAGCTGGGACTCTCTCCCAACTGATAAGAAGGAAGAAATTATCACTACCTTAAACTCTAAAATTGACAGCACAATCAACGAGTTGCTGAATAATGTTGGTATATAACAAGGGTGGGCACATACGCCAGCAAAGCTGGCTTGGACAACCGCTGCGCGGTTGCCCGTGCCACAAGCGTTAGGTTTAGCATGAGTGCAGATTACAATTGGAAGTGTGCAGTTTGCGATACTGTGAATATTGGTGAATATAATTTTTGTTCTAAATGTTCATCTTCAGCAGAGCTTAATTCAATTGAAATCGCTGAACGGAAAAGAGCTGTTCGAGAAGGGGTGGCATTTGATGATCAGTCAGATGAAGTATTAGCACCCAGAACTAAACAAGGTAAAGCACTTGCTTTGGCAACTGATATTTCCATGGGGGAAAACCCAGAAGCTCGAATGCTGGGTACTATTTTCTTTTACGTTGTAATTCATGTGGCAATCGTTGCAATAGCCATTCGAACTTATCAACTAGGAAGCCTCGATGGAAATTCTTTGGTATCAGCATTTATTGGTATTTTTGCTGCTTTAGAAGTTAAGAGGTTTTGTTTAGGTAAAACCACATATTTAGAAAGTTATATAGCTACAGCTGTCAAAGGTAATACATTCATAAGATGGATAGGTCTAGCTCTAGACATTGTGTTGTTCTATGTGGCCTTAGCAATAATATAAACCTAACAATCAAAGGCATCCGACGCATTCTGCGCGTTAGCTTTAGGCGTTATAAGGCAATAAAGATCTAGCAATGGGACTAATCGAAGCAATCCTATTAGGCATTCAATTCAAAAGGCTACAGAAGCCTTTAGTGTTCTTTTCAATGCTGATAGGTTTCATTCTGTTCAGCATATTTGGTCTTAGTATTGTGTGGGCAGTTGTAAGTGGTTTAGTTTCTACAGAAAAAGAAATTACTTTGCAGCTGCTTGGTGCAAGTGCCGGAATAGCTGCGTTCGCTTTTTTATTTTTCGGTCTTGCATGGGTATGTGGGTATTTTATAAAAAGGTGTTTCCAGTAATGCCCTATAACAAGGCCATCAAAAATCGCCCTACGGGCTGGACGTCGCATGCGCTCCGCCCTTTATGGCGGCGTTATAAATAGGTAAGCATATGGAAGATTTATACATCATTGGAGCAATAATAATCCTTATGTTAATCCTGAGTGCCTTAGAACATTTCAGGATGAAACGGTCATCCATTGAACGTGGGGAAGCGGATATCTGCAAATATGCGAGATCTTTCGACTACAGAAATGTCGATACTAAAATTATGAGGGAAGTTTGGAATGAACTTCATCTCTGGCTTGGAAAGTACAACGGTAAGCCTTTCCCCATCGAAACCGAAGATACGTTTGATAGTACCTATAATATGGACCCTGATGATCTTGATGATATTTATTTGGCTGTAGCAGAGCGCTTGGGAATTAATACTGATAGCCCTGAGAAAAATCCATATTTTGACAAAGTTACCTCAGTAAAGAATTTGGTGTTGTTTCTGCATCATCAACCGAGAGTCGGAAATGCATAATAAAAACGCCAACTGACTCATTCTGTAAGGCTGCTATGAACAATAAACATAAATGCTAGAAATTCTAGAAGCTGTAATCAAAGGCCTCGGTCTTCTTTTAAGACTCGCTATTGAGGGCGGGGTACTGTTAGATATGAGCCTGTCAGCTACAGGCCGGTATTCTATAAAAGCGGTGTATCCCCCGCATTGGAATAAGCAGGTTCGCTATGGCGATGCGGTAGAGCGTTTAGTCGGGGCTGTTATATGGTGCATTTCGGCTTACGTTCTTTATTCGCTATAAGGCCTTATAACGTTTCTAGTTGAAAACTTAAATATCCGTCCCGTAAACAGATTTATTCTTCGCTTATAATCCCTATACCAACCGTTAAACATCAACGTTAGTGATTAGGGTTTATGTATGCCTCAACATGAACAAGCAACTTGCCCGAAGTGTGGCTCATTGTTTGAGTGCAAAGTCGGCAGCTATTTTATCTGTGATTGCAGTGAGATCTATCTAACAAGGGAGCAGGCGGGTTATCTGGCTGAGAGGTGGGATGAGTGTTTGTGCTGTAAGTGTCTAAATGAGTTTAAAGAAAGTTGGGACAATATTCCCGATTCAGATAAATAAAACAGAGTCCTTCAGATTGATAGGTTTCTTTTAGAAATATTTAGGAAAAAGATGATCATTAGAGAGATGAAAGAGGGCGATATCGAGGGTGTTAGTCGTGTCTGTTTAGATGCTTTTTCTGACTCGGTTGCTGGTTCATTGTCTGATGAAGGGATCGCTACTTTTACTGCAATCGCTTCCCCAAATGCTTTTGCCGAGAGGATGAAAGCAGTTAATCGTATGCTCGTCGCAGAAGATAATAACGGTGAAATCTTAGGTGTGGTAGAGCTAAAGGAAGGCCGCCATATAGCGATGTTATTTGTTACGCCTAGTCAGCAAAAAGGCGGGATTGGTCGGAGATTACTTACAGCTGTATTGAAATATGCGAGATCAGAAACCGTAACTGTCAGCGCTTCATTACCTTCTGTCCCTGCTTATCAGAAATATGGTTTTAAGCTTGCAGGGGATGTGGGAGAGTTGTCAGGTTTGGTTTATCAATCTATGGAAATATTGATTAATCAATAAGTTAGGTCTTGTTTGTAACGCTAATAATAACTTCATAAGCCTCTCTTATCTCATTAAATTTTACCTTGCAGCCACCTTTGTCTGGATGATGTTCTGAAGCTAATTTTCGGTATTGTGTTTTGACCGACTGATAATCGCTGTCTTCAGTTAGACCTAAAACATCAAGAGCATTCTGATAGTGATCTTGATTAAAATAACGGGTCCAAAAACTATCGAGTAGTTTGTTAACCGATTCTTCGTTACTTGATGTGAACTCATCCCAATCCAGATAGTACTCTCTGACTGCTTGATCTGACTTTAGTAACAATTCGTTTTGATTGCTGTTTTCGGTTTTGATAAAGCTGATCTCTAATGCAGAGATAGTCAGCGTTAACCCTTGATCCCAAAATTTGGATTGTAGGGTATAGAGCGCATTCATAATCAGGAAATGCTGTCTAAACAGGGCCAAGTCACTACCTGATGGTGCATCTTCACCAAAATCATCAGCGTTGAGATCTAGAGCTTTTAACAACTCATATTCACTTAAGCTGCTTTCGGACTGTCTAAGGATCTCTTCTATAGGAGTTACTAGTGGGTTGCGATGCATAATTCAGTAGTTTTGCTGATGATCCACTCAGCTTATCGGCGTAGGATGAGGATTACCAGTCGAGAATATTTCATGCATTAAAACGCACGATTGGCTTTTACCCAAGTATTGGTAAGCGTAAAATACTGCCTTGCAGTTTAGTAACCAGGAATAACAAAAATTATGAATCTGGCAGATCAAGTTCAAGCGCTGTACGCAAAGTATGGTGCTTTAAAAGGCATTACTATTGAGATTCATAAGCAGCTTATTGCCATCTCAGTAAAAAACGAAGCAGCCTCTGCCACTGTTTTTTTGCAAGGGGCGCAAGTTGCTGAGTACAGCCGAATAGGGGAGCAGCCTATTTTATGGCTGAGCCAAGAAAACGATTTTAAAGCCGGTAAGTCTCTGCGCGGTGGAGTACCTATCTGCTGGCCATGGTTTGGGGATCTATCCAGAAATCCAGATCAAGTTAAAGACCAAGTTAACCTCTCAGAGGCGCCTGCTCATGGCTTTGTACGATCAGAGGATTGGGAGCTATTGGCTATCGATCTGATCGATAGTGAAACCACACGATTAACGCTACAGCTCCAGGTTTTACCAACAGAACTCTGGCCTTATCCTGCTGTTCTTCGTTTGATGGTTACTGTAGGTGTCGAGTTAGATTTAGAGCTCAAAGTTAAAAACTTAGGTTCGGATGCCTTTAGTTATACCAGTGCTTTGCACAGTTATCTTCAGATTGGTCATGTCAGTGAGACTGCTATCGAAGGATTGGAAGCTGTTGAGTACATAGATACGCTGGAGGATTGGCAGGTTAAGCAATCTAACTCTGCCATTGGTATCTCGGCTGAAACGGACCGTATCTACCCAAATATTCCAGCTCAGGTTGCTATCAAAGATAAGCAGATGCGCCGTCAGATCCTTATGAGCGCCGATAACCTCCCTGATATGGTGGTTTGGAACCCTTGGATCGATAAAAGCAAACGGTTAAGCCATTTTGCTGATAATGACTATGAGAATATGGTCTGCTTAGAAAATGCTTCTGTTCTCGATAATGCGGTTGAACTAGCGCCCGGGAGTGATTCAATTAGCAAAGTTTCGATCCGCTCTGTTCGTCTGTAACCCTACAGATTACAGACGAAGAACACACCCATACTCAGTACGGCTGTCATCAAAGTGTTTTTAGTTAAAAGCATCAACACGATGGCAGCCAGTGCGCCTATGATATACGGGCTGTCCAAGCTCGTTGTTAGCTCTCCTTCCTGTAAAAACACTAATGGGCCTATCACGGCGGCTAGTACAGCAGGGGCTGAATAGCTCAGCAGTTCTAGTGCTTTATCATTTAGCTTCAGCGGTAAGCGTGGTTCTAAAAATAGATAGCGACTTGCGAATACAATGATCGCCATAAGCCCGAACAATAGCCAATCATTCATTTTAATGCCCCCACTGCGCACTTAAAGAAATAACCACTTAACATCCCCAAAATAATTGAGATCAATAAGCCCGCTTGGACCTCATGAGCTTCGCAGTACACTGATACCAACAGAGACACACCTACACAGACCAGATATGAGTGGTTTTTAATCATCGGGATGAGTATGGCGATAAAGGTAGCGACAACCGCGAAGTCCAATCCAAGGGTAGTTAGATTGGGCAAAGCAGCGCCAGCGACGATCCCTAGCAGCGTCGCAACATTCCAGGCGATATAGAAACTTAAGCCGCCACCCAATGCATACCAACGATTAAATATACCGTTATCTTGCGTGCCATTTACGAAGAGTTCGTCGGTTAACAGGAAGCCAAGCGAACTGCGCCATTTAAGGGGTAGTGCCTGGATATGCTGTCGCATTGCCATGCTATACAGCAGATGTCGTGAGGTAATCAGCAATGTGGTCACGAGTATGCTGAACATAGATGCGCCGGCTTGTAGCATACCTATAGCAACCAACTGTGAAGTGCCCGCAAATACAAACAGTGACATGGCCTGAGTTTGCCAAGCGGTTAGACCTGATTCGATCCCGTATGCGCCGACTAATATGCCCCAAGGCAGCACAGCGACAATAAGGGGCAACATCGCAACCATGCCTTTAAGGAAAGACTGCTTAGGGTTTAATGGAATTTTTACCTGACTATTCACTTTCACGCTCTTTCTTATGTTGAGCGATAAAGATAAATATTCAGTGATTGTGAGTCTTGTACGGGATTGCTGAGTGTTTGTGATGCTAGCTTCTTATCTGCCGAGCATATTGACCCGGCGTTACACCGATAGTGCGTTTGAAATGACGGTTAAGATGGCTCTGATCGTGAAATCCTGCTTTTAAAGCAGCATCTAATAGTGTGTCGCCTTGAGCTATAAAACGTTTACTAAGCCGTACACGGGATTGTATTTGATAAGCATGAGGAGGGAGTCCGTAGAACTTTTGGAACTGTCGCACTAGATGAAAAGCACTGATGCCCGCAAGTTTGGCTAGATCTTCTAAAGACACATCAGCTTGAGGGTGATCATCGAGGTAGTTTTTTACCAAAGCGACTCGCGATTTAGCATCAGCCTGTTCAGGTATCTCTGTGCTGCATTTACCATGACGCTGCATCAACTTTAGTAATGCGCTGTAAAGCAGTGTCTCACGTAGCAAGCGGTTATCAGAGTGTTGTAAATGATATAGGGCTAGTCGAAACAAGCCTGCGAGTTCTGGGTCTTTAACGACAGGTTCCGAGAAATAGACGGAGCCGCTGATATTCAGGCCCGCTTCTTTAGCAATGCTGGCTAATTGATCAGGTAGTGGGTAGATCGCTTTATAAGACCAGCCACCTTCAGCTGCGGAGTGACCATCGTGGACTTCGTCATGATTAACTAGGATGATACTGTCTTGCGGTGCAACGTGGTTTGCACCATTTCTTAGGAAGCGCTGAGCACCTTCCTCAATAACGCCTACAGTATAGCCCTCATGGCTATGCCTAGAAAAATTTTGGCGCTCATAGGACGCTTCTAGCATCTCTAATCCGCCGAGTTCATCTTCTATATGGTAGTTAGCGATCTCTTTTTTGCTCATGGCTACATTCTAGCGCAAACCGTATTCCGGTTTTTGTACAAAATTGATCTTTTGCGTTGATAGAGTGGCGATGGAATTGAGTATTTAGCGCGTGTTTTTAGATTAGTTTGACCATAATGTCGTGAAGGACGTTTGCAGCAGCATGTAATCTTCGCGATCCATCCATCAAATGGTGGTAGATCTCTCGCTTACACAGCATCTCGGTGGTGACTTCACCTTGGAAGAGTTCTTTTAAGCTGTGCCTATACAGTCTCTCGATACGTCTATGAGCATGTCGGGCAATTTGTGCATCTTTCTCACTGCCAGCAGGATAGGTAGATAGTCCTCCAAAGCCTCGCTCTAAGGCTTCGCAACCCGTAAGAAGCTCTTCTAGGATCCTGACCATCTGTTCATCGGGCTCGACGCCTAGATCGAGCATCTCATTTATTGTGCTTTTACAATGTGTGATGATCCAATCCAAAGATGCAATGGCGCGGTAGATATCTTCACGATCTATAGGAGTAGAAAATGCCCGGTTCAACTGGTGCAAGTTACGAATTTTCAGCGCGTCCGCTTGGTGCTCATCTGCTGCTAATACCTCAGCAAGATAGGGATTAGGGCTTTTCATATATTGATAGAGGTTTCGTATCGTTACCGTTACCAACGTACATTGCTCGGTTAGCAGTAAGAAAAAATCAGGTGGCGTAGGGACAATCCTGTTCAGGAGTTTACGAAAGAGGTTTTGTTTACTCTGATCGCTCATATCCAATCCTTTTCTATATTTAAGCAAGCTTAGTAAGGCTCAGTACGCCATAACTAATAATGGAGACTATGCCAGCGCCAGGTATGGTGATTAGCCAAGTGATGCCGATCTCTTTAGCCTTTGTCCATCTTACGGCTTTAGCTCTCTCTGCCGCGCCTATACCCATAATAGATGAGGAAACTACATGGGTGGTCGATACTGGCGCGCCAATCATTGAGGCCAAAAAAATAACGCCTGCAGATGAGGCTTGAGAGTTAAAGGCATGTAGGGGCCTAATTTTGTAGATTGAGAAGGCTAGGGTTCTAACGATTCGCCAGCCGCCCAATAGCGTGCCT
Source organism: Neptuniibacter sp. QD48_11 (assembly GCF_047778095.1). Classification (GTDB taxonomy): domain Bacteria; phylum Pseudomonadota; class Gammaproteobacteria; order Pseudomonadales; family Balneatricaceae; genus Neptuniibacter. Next base: position 1,852,487 of record NZ_CP180551.1, on the reverse strand, counting down.
AATGTAATAGAGATGGCACAAACTAGGATGACCCAAAATGGCACTACAAATTCGCTGATCTCACCGCTCATTAGTAAGCATAGAGTTAATACACCCATACTTTTTTGGGCATCATTAGCGCCGTGAGAGAAGGCTAACCCTGCGGTAGTGAACCATTGTGCGCCCCTTAATTCACGATTGATCAAAGGGCTGGCTGCTCGCAATAGATACAGCGTGATTCGTTGCAGTAAAAAGCCTATCCAAAATCCTGCTAAAGGGGAGAAAAACAGTGCAAGCAGCACCTTAGTAACGCCAGTGATCTGCCCTTGAGCCAATTGTGAAAAACCCCAGAGTACATGTTCTGGCCCGGCTGATACGACAACCGCCCCAACTAAACCACCAACCAATGCGTGTGACGAAGACGAGGGTAGGCCTCTATACCAAGTAAACAGATTCCAAACTGTGGCAGCTAATAAGCCGCAGATAACTAAGGATAGGGATAGATTGTTTGGGAGATCATCTAACGTCACGAATTTACCAATGGTGTTTGCGACTGCCGTACCGCCAAGCATAGGCCCCAAAAAGGTGAATGTGCCTATGACTAAAATAGCTTGTAGAGGTGTCATTGCATGAGAAGCGATCACCGATGCGATCATATTGGATGCGTCGTGAAATCCATTGGTGAAGTCGAAGACTATAACAATGGCTGTCGCAACTATGAGGAATAGCCAAATTTGATCCATCTAATTTGCTGACTCCCATTAGCTTAAGATTTTTGTAGGCTAATAACTTAATAGTAGTCAGAGAATGGATTTATGGATTTGAAAAGGGCAGGAGAATTTAGTGCATGATCAGAAAACCCATTCCCAAAAGTATGGGAACGGGTTTATGAGTTGAAAATTAGGATAACGCTATACGTTAACAACCCACTTTAGTTTTTTCTCTATAGCTTGAATCATCAGGCCAGCAACGTCTTTACCGGTTGCGCCTTCGATGCCTTCCAAGCCCGGAGAAGAGTTTACCTCTAACAGTAAAGGACCTTTCGCTGAACGAATGATATCTACGCCAGCTACTTTGAGGCCCATAGCCTTAGCTGCTTTAATAGCGATCTTCTTCTCATCTGATGTTGGAACGATAAGGCTCGCTGTACCACCCTGATGGATATTAGCTCTGAATTCGCCAGGTTCAGCTTCACGCTGAATCGAAGCCACAACTTTACCATCCACTACAAAGCAGCGGATATCTTTGCCATTGGCTTCTTTTATAAACTCCTGAACGAGAATGTCGGCCTTAAGGCTCTTGAATGCATTAATAACACTCTCTGCGGCTTTCTTGGTTTCAGCGAGTACAACGCCTTTACCTTGAGTACCTTCAAGCAACTTAATGATCAGTGGTGCGCCACCAACCATATTAATCAGATCATCCGTTTCGAGCGGTGAGTTAGCAAAGCCCGTGATCGGAATATCAATCTTGCTCTCGAAGAGGAGTTGTAGGGAATGCAACTTATCGCGAGATTGAGTAATAGCCCCAGCGGTATTTAGACAATACACACCCATAGATTCAAATTGACGTGTCAGTGCGCAGCCATAGAAGGTCATGCTTGGGCGAATCCGTGGGATAATTGCATCAAGGTCGTTTAGTACCTTGCCGCCACGATAATGAACCTCTGGATTTTCAGCATCCATCTTCATATAGCAGTGCTTGATATTCAGGAACACCATCTCGTGACCGCGCTCTTCACCTGCTTCCATAATCCTACGATTACTGTAGAGATTTGGGTTGCTAGCTAGTACGCCGATTTTCATGCCTTTTTTAGGTGGTTTTTTGCTTAGATAGAGTTCTTTCAACTCTTCATCAGCAATGTCACCTAAACAAAAAGATTCTTCTGGATCTACAATCAACTTACCCGACATCGCTTCACGGCCTAATAGCATGCGATAGCCCATCGCATCTCGATTGGTCAGGGTAAGTTCAACATCCCAGCTTTGATCACCAATAGCTAAGCTTGTTTTGATTACATAGCGCTTTTCTGATGTGCCGCTAGAGCTTTTCACACTGCGGCGATCAAATACAGGGGCTTCGCAATGAACTACTGTTTTGCGATTGTCCTGTAATGGGCATACATCAAATCTGACCCAAGCAACGCCATCTCTTTGGAATTGTTGGATATTTAAAGCATGAATTGCAGATGTTTTGGCACCAGAGTCGACTCTGGCTTTGATTGCAGGAACGGCAAGTTGAGGGAACTTGCACCATTCTTCAGCGCCGCAGATATTCTTTTCGATTGTCACTCATTTGATCCTCAATAAAGGCATTTGCCTTGTGGTACATGAGTGCAATTTGACTCCTGTTTTAATCAAGAGACAATCTTTTTTTACAGGTTTTATATGAAATTTTTTAGACGATATTAGAGTGGATCTGAAAGAAAAAAGGCCTAGTGAATACTAGGCCTTAGAGAATTTATTCAGCGGTTAGCTTTTCTAACTGCTTAAACTCTTTGATGCCACTGATCTGGTCTTCCGCGTGGTGGTTTACATATAGAACCGTTGTGTCTCCACTGGCACAGATTTTTTCAATTAACGCCAGTACGAGCTGGCGGTTGATATCGTCGAGGCCTAAGCAAGGCTCATCAAGGATCAACAAAGTAGGGTGCTTAACCATCGCTCGTGCAATAAGCAATAAACGTTGATCACCAAAAGAAAGCTGGTTATATGGCTCGTTGGCACGATCTTCCATACCTAGCAGGGCTAGCCACTGGTCTGCGACTTCTTTCTGCTTATCGGTACTCTTTGTGTACATACCGATACTGTCGTGGAAGCCAGAGATAATCACGTTTCTAAGACTGATGCTTACACGGTATTCCCACTGAAGCGCGGTAGATACATAGCCGATATATTGCTTGATCTGCCAGATGGTTTCGCCGTTACCGCGTTGCATACCGAATACAAAGATATCGTTGGTATAGCATTGCGGATGGTCGCCGGTAATTAGGTTCAGCAAGCAGGTTTTACCACTTCCGTTAGGGCCGCTTAGTTGCCAGTGTTGACCCGGCTTTATGGTCCAGTTAAGGCCATCAATAACTTTTGAATCTGCGTAGGCAATTTTAATATCGGTTAAACGCACCAGCGGATCTTCTGGATTCAGTGCTGGTGGACGATCGGATTCATCTGTAGGTGGCACAGATAGATCAGTCGTTTTTAGGTGTAGCAGTTGATACAGATCGTCGTAAGCCTGTTTGTCGTTAATATCAACCGTGTGATGAAGCTCACCTTTGTCGGTATAAGCAACATGGGTAATGAAATCAGGCATTTCATCGAAACGGTTTAATACCAGAATCATGCCCATTGAATCGATCTTACTTGCTAACAGGTCGTGTAGCAGCTTCATAGAGTCAGCGTCTAGACCATCGAAAGGCTCATCCAGAATGATTAGGTCTGGATTATTCGCTAGGGCGCGAATTAGCATGATCTTACGCGTTTCACCTGTTGAGAGCTTTCTGAAACTACGATCAAGCATGTGTTCTAGTTTGAACATGCTAACAAGTTGATCGAGTAAGTCAGCATCAAATTCTGGGTAGATCGCTTTACCTTCTTCCAGAATTTCTCTTACCGGTGTGCCTTCACTAATAACATCCATGATATCGGCATCGTCTTTCTTTAGCTCTCGGGCAATTAATTCTGCCTGAGCTTCAAAAGAAACAAGTTCGATATGTTTTGGTAGGCCCGAAATAGTACCACTGACTTTATCACCAGCACTGGCCAAGATTGCAGATAGGGCAGACTTACCGGAGCCGTTGGTGCCAGTAATCACCCAATGTTGGTTGGGTTCAATCGTCCAATTGATGTTGTTGAGCGTGAAAGACTCACCAAATTCTGCCGTGTAATTCTCAATCTTAATGCTGTTCATAGTCTCTATTATGCGGATCTATCGATTGGGTTTTATAGGGATCTGTTACGGAAAAGGCTTAAATTTAGCTAAAAAAAAGCCAAGGCAAAGCCTTGGCTTTAATTTTCTTACAAGAAAGAAAATGTATAAATATCAGATAATTATACGATCTTCTTCATGTCAGACATGTGGCCACGTAACACTTGACCGATCGCTTCAACTGGGTGAGAGCGTAGCGCTTCGTTAACTTCAATTAGGCGAGCGTTATCTACGCCAGTATCAGCAAGGTCTAGACCTTTACCGATAACATCAGTTTTGATGTCTTTCATGAAGTCGCCTAGTAGTGGTAGGCAAGCGTGGTTGTATAGGTAGCAGCCGTACTCAGCAGTATCAGAGATAGTTGCGTTCATTTCGTAAAGCTTCTTACGTGCGATTGTGTTAGCAATCAGCGGAGTTTCGTGTAGAGACTCGTAGTAAGCAGATTCAGCGATGATGCCTGCAGCAGTCATAGTTTCGAATGCTAGTTCAACACCCGCTTTAACCATTGCAACCATTAGGATACCGTTGTCGAAGAACTCTTGCTCAGAGATCTCTACGTCGCCTGCTGGAGTCTTCTCGAAGTTAGTCTCAGCAGTTTCTGCACGCCAGCCTAGAAGATTCTTGTCGTCGTTCGCCCAGTCTTCCATCATCACGCGAGAGAAAGTACCGTCGATGATGTCATCTTGGTGCTTGTTGTATAGCGGACGCATGATAACTTTTAGCTCTTCAGAAAGATCGAATGCTTTGATCTTAGCTGGGTTAGATAGACGGTCTAACATGTTAGTCACGCCGCCGTATTTAAGAGCTTCAGTGATTGTTTCCCAACCGTACTGGATAAGCTTAGATGCGTAACCAGCGTCGATGCCTTCTTCAACCATTTTGTCGAAGCAAAGGATAGAACCAGTCTGTAGCATACCGCAAAGGATAGTCTGCTCACCCATAAGGTCAGACTTAACTTCAGCGATGAAAGAAGACATTAGAACGCCTGCTTTGTGACCGCCAGTACCTACAGCGTAAGCTTTAGCTAGTGCAAGACCTTCGCCTTTAGGATCGTTGTCTTCGTGTACAGCGATAAGCGTTGGTACACCGAAACCACGAACGTATTCAGCACGTACTTCAGAACCTGGGCACTTAGGAGCAACCATGATTACTGTTAGGTCGTCACGGATCTGCATGCCTTCTTCAACGATGTTGAAACCGTGAGAGTAAGATAGGCAAGCGCCTTCTTTCATTAGTGGCATTACAGCTTCAACAACAGGTGTGTGCTGCTTGTCTGGAGTAAGGTTAAGAACTACGTCAGCAGTTGGGATTAGTTCTTCGTAAGTACCAACAACGAAACCGTTCTCAGTAGCGTTTTTCCAAGACTGACGCTTTTCAGCGATTGCTGCTGGACGTAGAGCGTAAGAAACGTCTAGACCACTGTCACGCAGGTTAAGACCCTGGTTTAGGCCCTGTGCACCACAACCGATAACAACCATTTTTTTGCCTTTAAGAGCTTCAACACCATCGCTGAACTCATCCATAGACATAAAACGACATTTACCCAGCTGTTCTAGCTGCTCACGCAGTGGAAGCGTGTTGAAATAGTTCTTAGACATTTCTACATTCCGTAATAAATAAAAAGTCGGTTAACCGACATGTTTGTTATAGCGCTACTCTAAAAGATAAAGGGTATCGCGTAAAATGATATATATGGTTTGCTCTGTTGCGTTTCTTGCAACGATTAATCCCATACAAAGTGAGGCAATAATAGCGCTTTATTAGCAGGTATCCAGCTTAATTAGATGAAAACTGTTCCTGATCACCATTTTGGGTCATAACTGTATGTTAAATAAACAAAAAGTGGGCTTGTTGCGATTAATTTTGCATATGCGTGAAATAGTGCTTGCTAAAGGGGAAGGGGATCTATAATATTCGCGCCACATTGATGCGGGGTGGAGCAGCTTGGTAGCTCGTCGGGCTCATAACCCGAAGGTCGTTGGTTCAAATCCAGCCCCCGCTACCAAATTCAGATTAAGCCGATTTAGTTAGTTCTAAGTCGGCTTTTTCGTTTCTGGGGTATGGTGATTTGAGTGGATCAGCTTGGTAGCTCGTCGGGCTCAGCTCTTGTAACCCCGGGCGAAGGTCGTTGGTTCAGCAATTACGAAGTCATTACCATCTAGCACGCAGTGCGCAGCCTACTAGATCGCCTTGGGGTAACAATCTTTGCTCTATTTTTCTCCGTACCTAATTGTTTTATGCGCATTACTGATCAATAAAGAATTGCTCCTAGCCACTAACTACTTACATCTAGTCACTAGCCAAATACAGGGGCTGTCGATAAGCGCCCCAATTGCCGTGACTTTCTTCAAAACGGCCTGGTAAGGGTTCACCACAGCCAACACAACAGCCAGATTTAAGATTCCACTCTCCTAGCTGATACCAATCTCGTTCAATCAAACGTAATCCGCAGTTGTGGCAGTAGGTTGAGCTACCAGAAGTGTCATGTACGTTACCCGTGTAAACGTACCTCAACCCGTTTTTTATCGCTATTTCTCGCGCACGCGTTAGGGTTGATGCAGGTGTTCGATCTTTGTCTCTCATTTTCCAATCAGGGTGAAAAGCAGAGAAATGTAGTGGGATGCTGGGACCAAGGTTGTTGTAAATCCATTGGGTCATTGCATCGATCTCTTCATTACTATCATTTTGATCTGGAATAAGCAGGGTTGTGATCTCAAACCATACTGCGGTTTCTTTATGAAGGTAGAGAAGAGTATCTAGAACGGGAGTGAGACTGGCTCCACAAAGCTTTTTGTAAAATCGTTCCGAAAACGCTTTTAGATCTATATTTGCAGCATCCATATGCTCAAAAAAGCGAGGGCGCGCTATATCGGTAATATAACCCGCGCTAACTGCAATAGAGTTAATTTGATATTCATGGCATGCAATCGCAACATCTTCAGCGTATTCGAGAAAGATCACTGGATCGTTATAGGTATACGCGATTGAACGGCAATGATGTTCCTGACAGTATTTTGCTAATTGTTCTGGGCTGGCTGCATCGGCAAGCCTATCCATCTCTCGGGCTTTGCTTATATCCCAATTTTGACAAAACTTACAGGTAAGATTGCAACCGGCTGTACCGAAAGATAATACGGGAGTCCCCGGTAGGTAATGATTTAGTGGCTTTTTCTCTATAGGGTCTATACAAAATCCACTGGAGCGCCCATAAGTGTATAGGCGCATCCGGCCACCTTCATGACCACGCACAAAACAGAGACCACGCTGTCCGTCTGACAACTTGCAAAAACGTGGGCATAGATCACATTGAATTTTGTTTTGATCAAGTTCATGCCAGAACCCCACTTCAATGACACTCATACTGGGTTCCTAATTGGGTAATTAATCGCTGATGTTTTAAAAACTTTCGTAACTTATTTCTATACTTGAAGAGTAGGACGGCCCGTGAATGTTAGCAATCAAACTAGTTTCATGTGCTCTTGTATAATAGGACATACAACGGAGAAGCTTGTGAATACTCGTCAGCCAGCCGTGTCCGGTTTGTTTTACCCAGATGATGCTAGAGAATTGGCATGTGAAGTAGATACTTTATTAAGGCAAGAGCAGAGAGAAGTGGTCCCGAACTTAAGGGCTCTAATAGTCCCTCATGCTGGATATATTTATTCAGGAAGTGTCGCAGCCGCAGCTTATAGTTGTATCCCTCATGATTCACCGTTTAAGTACATTTTATTAATCGGGCCAAGCCATCGAGTGGCATTTCAAGGTATGGCGGTTCCTTTGGCTGATCAATTCAATACTCCACTTGGTAACATCGCTATCGCTGCGGATAGAGTCAGCGAATTAGTTGATAAAGGCTTTGTTAGTTACAACGACCTTGCGCATAGGCAAGAGCATAGTCTTGAAGTCCAATTACCATTTATTCAGCAAATCGATATTAAAGCGGATTTAATACCCGTTGTCGTTGGAAATGCAACGGCAAGTGAAGTCGGCAAGATAATCTTGCCTGCATTACAAGATTCAGAGGTACTCACCGTTATCAGTACGGACTTGAGTCATTACCATTCTTACGTTCAAGCTAAGTTAATCGACGAAAACACCAATAAACGAATTATTGATGGTGATACTGATATCAGAGGTGATGAAGCTTGCGGATACATGGGCCTTAATGGTTTATTGTTGGCATTAGCTTCCACTGACTTAAAACCACATCTATTGCAAACCAGTAACTCTGGAGACAGCGCGGGGGATAAGGCTCGTGTCGTAGGGTACGGAGCTTATGCCATCTACTGAATTCAGTCACGAACAGCAAAAGTTGATGATTGAAATTGTTCAAGATTCAATTGCATCGAAGCTTGAGTTACAGTCAAAAAATGAGCCCATAGATTATGATTCAATTTCAAAACTGTCATGGCTTAATAAGTCTGCTGCAACCTTTGTGACTTTATCTATCAATGGCGAGCTACGAGGTTGTATCGGTACATTAGAAGCACGACGGTCGTTACTCAAAGATCTACAGAGCAATGCAGTGAACGCAGCCTTTTATGATTCTCGTTTTGAGCCTGTTTCTGTAAGTGAATATGAGGCGCTTTGTATACATATATCTGTTTTAACGGCTCCAGTAGAATTAAGCGTATTAAACGAGAAAGAACTGCTTGGTTACTTAAGGCCGGGAATTGATGGACTAATAATTGAAGAAAGAGGGCATCGAGCCACATTTCTACCTCAAGTTTGGCAGCAGTTATCTACGCCACTTTCATTTCTGCAGAGATTGAAGTTAAAAGCGGGTCTACCGATAGATTACTGGAGTGAATATATGCGCTTTTATACCTACCAGGCGATAGATGTGTTTGATCACGATAGACACATCAGAAATTAATAGTTTAGATAATCATCACTTTGGTTTTGTCGTTGTTGCTTTAGCTCGGTAGCAGCCGCTGCTTTTTGTAGCTTTTCGTCACTCCACATTGATACTTCGGAAGGTTTCATACCTTTTGAGACCATAGTTCCGTCGCCCGGATGTGTTATTTCTACCTGTCCATGTTCGTTCTTGATGTAAACCCCTTTACCTTCCAACATAGTTACATCCAGTGCATCTGAGAAGATCATCCCTCCCCAGAACTCCGTGCCACGCACTCCAATAGTCGCTAATGGTGTGTGTATTTCGAATTTTGGCTGGGATTGTTTACCTATTGAGCCGGTTAGGGTTCTAAAAGCACCTTTCAGCATTTTAAAACTGACGTCTGAAGTTTGGTTTTTTTTATCAAATTGATATTTGGATAGCTCAAATTGGGTGTTTTCGGCCAGAGATATAGTTGTTTTATCAGCTAGTTTGATCAAAATCTTACTACCAACAGGGGTGATTAAAACGTCTTCAATAAATAGGGGATCATTCCTTTTGATGAAAAGATGCTGATTCTGGCGTTCTACAAGTGGTTTTCCTTGGATAAGCACAACCTCACCAATTTCATTATTGGCAGCCACAGGATTGGAAATAAAACAGAACAATAACAAGAGAATGCGTGAAAAATTGGAGAGAAGTGACATCTTTATGCTCCATGCTCTTTGAGTCAGATAAACACAAGGTACTTAGGGTTAATTGTGACATCAATTCTGTAGATGGCAATTGAATCACCATTTTTGATCTTGCCATAAAGTGAAGTTTGTCCTTTTCATGACACCAATTTATTTATTGCCTCAAGAAGTTTTCGTAACAGAATTTACTCTAAACAACATACAATTTTTGTAGCTATTTTTTGTGTTACCCTCTGTTAGTTCAAAAAAATTACTTAACAGTTGAGAATGGAATCGTAAACTATGGTCATAATCCCAACCGAGAAGAAATTTGATTGGCGAAGACCGCCTTTTGTGCTGTTTTTCTTGGTTATATTGAATGTGCTTGTGTTCTTCTTCGCGCAAGATAAAGACGAAGAGATGATCAACGATGCGATTTCTCGCTACTCAGAGCTTCAGTATTTCGATGCTGAGTGGAATATGTACCTTAACTACCTCAAAGAAGATGGGGTCGCTGATAAGCAGATAGCCGAATATCAAAATCTACATCAATCAGGGAAGACACTTGAATTAAGTTACTATTTGTTAAGTGACTTAAATTTCTTTGAATACCTCCGCTATAACCAAGTACGTTTTGATGAACCGGGTAGCGGTGATTATTGGGTCAATCGTTCTGAGCTATATGATCTCATTTCTAGTACCACTATTTTTGGCCATGGTTTAAAACCCAAAGCATTTTCACCGCTTGATTTAGTGACTTATCAGTTCCTTCATGGCGATTTCTTCCACCTTATAGGCAATATATTCTTTTTAGTAATTTTTGGTTTCGCCGTAGAGGCCGCTATAGGCCATCTTCGCTTCTTGCTCTTTTATCTACTTGGCGGAATCGCCGGTGGGGTACTTTTCTTATTTGTTAACTCACAAAGCCCAAGTGCTTTAGTTGGAGCCTCAGGTTCAATTTCTGCGGTTATGGCAATGTATTTAGGTGTTTTCCGTTTTAGGAAGATAGAGTTTTTCTATTGGTTCTTCATCTTTGTTGGCTTCATGCGTGCGCCAGCTCTATGGGTATTAGGGCTTTATATTGCAAACGAGCTTTATCAGTTTGCCACTGTAACCGACTCTAACGTCGCTTTCATGGCGCATACGGGTGGATTTATCGCAGGTGCATTACTTATTTTTACGACAATTTTAGTTTCGCCAAAAGTACTGGATGAAGAATACCTTGAAAAAGAGGAAGACCTTGCAGAAGACGTTAAGGCGCGAGACAAGATATACCATCTATTGGGTAAATTCTCCTTTAAAACAGCTATTTCAGCCATTGATGAGTTTGAAGAAAAGTACGGTTCTGATTTTGAACTGAGGCGCGTCAAGTATGAAATTCTAAAGGCACAGCATAACGATAATTATCGACTAGTGGCTTTACAACTTTTAACTTACGAAAAGCCGACAGCTGAAGAGCTCGATAAGATAGAAGAGCTGTGGCACAGCAGTTCTTTTGCTCAAGAAGAGCTTAAGAATGATGAGCTATTACAGTTAGCTTGGAAAATGGTGACGCTTTCAAGTCTTAAAACTTCTGAAGAGATTTTCACCATGCTGTATAGCCGTGGAATGAAAACTGAGGAATTTAGCCATTTGGCTAGAAAGCTATCAGTAGCATTTGGTGAAAGGGAGCACGATGCCAAATGTAAACGCTATGCAACTGCTGCGGATGAGATTTACGAACGTAGCCGTCGTGGTTTATTTAATTAGTCGTTAGGGTTTATATGGATCATTGTAAATACCACCCTTTAAAAGCCTCAACTTATCACTGTAATGCGTGTCATCTTAGTGTATGTGATAGTTGTGTCGATGAAACAGATGAAGATATTCGTTGCGTTCGTTGTGGTGAAAAATTAGACAGCTTAGGTGCCGGAGCTAATATTGAGCCTTTTTGGCGCAGGTTGGATCTGGCATTTCGATATCCGATGAATACCCAAGTATTGATGCTTATTTTGGGTGCATCAGTACTCTCAGCCGTAGGCGCATTTATTGGCGGTTTGATTGGCTTTATTCTTTCTGTTTTGGTTGCTGGGGTAACGACCAAATTTAGCTTCCTTTGCTTACAGCAAACTGCTGATGGCAGTATGAAAGCACCTTTAGTCGCTGAAGCTTATAGTGGCGGCGTTAAAATGATCATTCATATCATTGCCATTTTTTTAGCCATTGGGTTGATGATGCTGGCAGTTTCGAAGACGTTTGGTGATTTCGTCACGACTTCCTTTGCTATGTTTTGGTTATTTTCACTTCCAGCAGTTTTTATTAACTATGCGCGTTTTGAAAGTATAGGTGCGGCGATCAACCCAATTGAGTTGGTTAAATTGGTATGCAAATTAGGTCGATCCTATCTCATATTGCTTGCTTTTTTGTTGATCATGATTGCATCGGTTGCGACGCTCAATCAGCTTTTTTCAGATTTCTATTTCTTTTCAAACATATTGGAAAGCATTACCTCTTATTACTATCTAATCGTGATCTTTCATCTGATGGGCTACCTATTGTTCCAGAAGCAACGCGCTTTAGGCTTTGCTAGCCGGTTTGATGAAGATGAGATGCAGATCCGTACTGACAAACTGCATTTTATGGACAAGGTCGAGGTGTTGACGAAAGAGGGGCGCTTTGAGGATGTCTCATACGAATTTAAAGAGGGTATAAAACGGTTCCCTAAAGAATTGGATATCTTTAACCGATATTTTGATTACCTCTGTGCTATTCAAAATTCAGATGATACAAGTACCTTCATGCCGGCTTATCTTGAGTGCCTTAAGCAGTCTAATCGGGAATCATTAATTCCGGTTTTGATCCAACGCGTTTATCAATATGATCCTGGCTTCAAGCTAAATGACCCATCGACTCGTCATGAGATTGCTAAACACTGTTTTGAAGCAGGAAAGCACAAGTTAACAATTAAGTTACTTAATGGTCTTCATCGTGATTTTCCTCAGTATGAAGGTAAAGTTCAGGCTTATGAGTTGATGGCTGATGCGCTAGAAGCGATGCCGGGTAAAGCGCAACAGGCTGAAAGATTCAGAGAAATGGCGGCCAAGATGGCTGCTGTGCACTGATTGCACTGGCTATTTCGAGGTATAAAACAGGAGCCGAACGGCTCCTTGTTTTTTATTAGTTCATTCGTCGTTCAAGGCCTGCTTGAGCCATGATTCTTGTTGAGATCTCTTCAATCGAGAAGTTGGTGGTGTTGATCGTTGAAATATTTAGCTTCTTAAACAGTCGCTCAACTTCACGGACTTCGAAATCACACTGATCTAGTGAGGCGTATCGGCTATTCGGGCGACGTTCGTGACGAATCGCAGATAACTGAAATGGATCGATTGTTAGCCCGTAGAGCTTATGCTTGTGCTCCTCTAGCACTTCTGGAAGACGATTGAACTCCATATCTTCTTCGGTCAGAGGGTAGTTTGCTGCACGGATACCAAATTGCATCGCCATATATAGGCACGTCGGTGTCTTACCGCAGCGGGATACACCTACAAGGATGATATCCGCATTGGCGTATTGACGTGTACGCGCACCGTCATCGTTATCGATTGCAAAGTTCACGGAATCGATTCGGTCTTTGTAGCGAGTGCGCTCAACGATACCGTGGGATTTACCTACAGAATAATTGGAGTGAGCATCAAGCTCGTTTTCTAGCGGCTTAAGGAAACTGGAAAAAACATCGATCTTAAAGGCATTCGATTCGGCGATAATATTCCGAATGTCTTCATTAACAACCGTATCGAAGATTAGAGGGCGAGTGCCATGTTGTTCGGCAACTTGGTTAATCTTCTGTACGGCTTCGCGTGCTTTATCAACGTTATCTATGTAGGGAAGCGTAATCTGTTCGAATTCAATGCTATCAAACTGAGCAAGCAAACTATGCCCCAATGCTTCTGAGGTAAGACCTGTTCCGTCTGAAATAAAAAAAGCTGTTCGTTTCATTGTCTACTTACAATCTGCAACAAAAATATATGGCTGACTATACCAGATGTGGAGCAGGGTTGTGGCTCTGAAATATACTCATATTTCAAAGTCTGGTTATGATTTTATCAATAGTCTGATTGTCATCAAATTAATCCACCATATATGCGCTTTTTTCAGGGGATTTTTGCTGCTGAGTGCAGTAAGATCTGATCATTATTACAAGTAATAACTACACACCAGAGTAGGAGATATACAGTTGCAGAACTATGTACTGCGCCTAGATCAGGTAGGAATGAATGACGTAGAAAGAGTAGGTGGTAAAAACGCCTCTCTTGGCGAAATGTTACAAGAACTAACTGGCGCGAATGTAAAAGTGCCGAATGGTTTTGCAACTACGGCTGATGCCTATCGTGACTTCCTAACTCACGGCGGTCTAGAAGATAAGATTAACGCCAAGCTTAAAGAGCTTGATACTAATGATATCCAAGCATTAAAAGAGACCGGTAAGACGGTACGTGATTGGATCATGGAAGCTGAATTCCAGCCAGAACTAGATCAAGCGATCGAAGCGTACTGGGCTGATATGTCTGCTGACAACCAAGATATTGCTGTGGCGGTTCGTTCTTCTGCAACGGCTGAAGACCTTCCGGATGCTTCTTTTGCTGGTCAGCAGGAAACATTCTTAAACGTTCGCGGTCTTGCCAATGTTAAGCACGCGATCAAAGAAGTGTTCGCTTCTCTTTATAACGATCGTGCGATCTCTTACCGTGTACACCATGGTTTTGAGCACAGTGAAGTAGCGCTTTCTGCGGGTATCCAGCGCATGGTTCGCAGTGAAACTGGCTCTTCCGGAGTAATGTTTACGTTGGATACAGAGTCTGGTTTTAACCACGTAGTATTTATTACTTCTGCATACGGCTTAGGTGAAACCGTTGTACAAGGCGCGGTTAACCCAGATGAGTTTTACGTATATAAGCCAACCCTAAAAATGGGTGCACCAGCAATTATTCGTAAAACGATCGGTTCTAAAGCGATCAAGATGGTCTACTCTGAGCCGGGTTTAGACAATCCTGTATCCACTGTTCAAGTTGATCAGTCTGAGCGCCAACAGTTCTCCATCGATGATAACGATGTACAACAATTAGCAAAGATCGCCATTGAGATCGAAAACCACTACGGCCGCCCAATGGATATTGAGTGGGCCAAAGATGGCGATACAGGCGAGCTATTTGTCGTTCAGGCGCGTCCTGAAACTGTTAAGAGCCGCAGTAATCAGGCGGTGATTGAGCGTTATCTGCTTAAAGAAACTAGCCAAGTACTCGTTGAAGGCCGCTCTATCGGTCACAGAATTGGCTCTGGTAATGTACGTATTGTCCATGACCTCAATGAAATGGAAAAAGTACAGCCGGGTGAAGTGCTAGTTACTGATATGACAGACCCTGATTGGGAGCCTGTTATGAAGCGTGCTGCTGCTATCGTAACCAACCGCGGCGGTCGAACGTGCCATGCTGCCATTATTGCCCGTGAATTAGGTATTCCAGCTATCGTGGGTTGTGGTGATGCAACTGAGCAGTTTGTTGATGGTCAACTAGTTACAGTTTCTTGTGCCGAGGGTGATACGGGTCGAGTTTATGCTGGCAAACTAGATTATGAACACCAGTCCAACAGCGTAGAATCCATGCCTGATCTACCTTTCGAAATCATGATGAACGTGGGTAATCCTGATCGTGCATTTGATTTCCAGGCTCTACCAAACGCAGGTGTTGGTCTAGCGCGCCTTGAGTTCATTATTAACCGCATGATCGGTGTACACCCTAAAGCATTGATCAATTTCGATCAGCAGCCACCCGCATTGCAGCAGACGATCTCTCGTCGTATTTCAGGTTACAACAGCCCTGTCGATTTCTATGTCGATCGTCTGGTTGAAGGTATTTCTACACTTGCCGCTGCTTTCTATCCAAAGAAAGTGATCGTTCGTATGTCTGACTTTAAGTCGAACGAGTACGGTCATCTAATCGGTGGTGATGCATTTGAACCAAGTGAAGAAAACCCAATGCTTGGTTTCCGTGGTGCTGCACGATACATCTCTGAAAACTTCCGTGATTGCTTCGAACTCGAATGTCGTGCCCTTAAGCGCGTACGTGATGAGATGCAGCTTACAAACGTCGAAGTAATGATCCCGTTTGTACGTACTCCAGGTGAAGCGAAACAGGTTGTAGATCTG
The DNA here is from genome assembly GCF_047778095.1 of Neptuniibacter sp. QD48_11. Taxonomy (GTDB): domain Bacteria; phylum Pseudomonadota; class Gammaproteobacteria; order Pseudomonadales; family Balneatricaceae; genus Neptuniibacter. The sequence goes on along the minus strand of NZ_CP180551.1, from coordinate 1,836,892 downwards.
CTAGCTGCTAACGGTCTCAAACGTGGTCAGAACGGTTTACGTGTAATCATGATGTGTGAGATCCCATCCAACGCACTGCTTGCTGACGAGTTCCTAGAACACTTTGATGGCTTCTCTATTGGCTCTAACGATTTAACTCAGTTAACGCTAGGCTTGGATCGTGATTCTGGTGTTATAGCGCACCTATTTGATGAGCGAGATGAAGCGGTTAAGAAGCTGCTTTCAATGGCTATTTCAGCATGTAAGAAGCAGGGCAAGTACATCGGTATTTGCGGTCAAGGCCCATCCGATCATCCTGACCTAGCACGTTGGTTGATGGAGCAGGGAATTAGCACCGTATCTTTGAATCCTGATTCTGTACTCGATACTTGGTTCTTCTTGGCGAACAATCAGGAAAGCTGAAAACCCATATAAATCAAAGTGCTATTAAGGCTTCTTAATAGCGCTTTTTGCTTTTTGGAAGGCATGAAATGGTTTCAAATCAGCACTACTTACAGCCAGATAACAGCCTAGCAACAATGCAGTACCAGCCCCAACGAGATGTGCTTCACTAAACACCGCCCATCCTTCAGTTACAAAGACTGTATCTTGTATAAATATCTCAGTAACCGTTTTAACAGCGATCGCTATCAACGGTAGCCATGCGATAAAGCCTTTTTCCTCTCTTAACCATTGCCATGCTGCTAAACAGATTACAGTGTAGAGGATCCCAGATAAGCCACTGTATCGCGCTATATCTGTTAGTGGTGAAAGTAGAAAGATGGATAGGGTCACTAGGCTTGCAAGCAATCCATATATGAATAGCTTTGGGTTGCGATTCTCTAAATACACTCCCGCAGCTGTAAAGGTTATTAGATCCCAAAACAAATGTTCCGCTGAGCTATGTACCAGATGTGCCGTAATTAAGCGCCAGTACTGTTGTTGCTCTGTAATTAGGGCGTAATCAAAGCAAAGCCAAGAAAGCATAGGGAAGTTAGAACTTAGTAATCCGATACTCAAGACACTGACGATTATAGATAAGGTTATTAGCGGTTTTTTTGTTGGCTGTACCTTATCGTTAAGAGCATGACGAGAGTCACAACCGCCCCGAAGGGCAGTTGCGGTTGAAGTGAACACACTCATCATCGTTTCAGCTCTGTTTAGCGCTTAAAGCGACGAATTTGAACTAGTGCAATGGCTACAGCGATAAAGATAACTAACCATGGTGATACAGCACCGCCACCTGAACCTGAGCGTGTTGATGAAACACTTGGTCTAGTTTGGCTCTGGTTAGTCTGGTATTGTGATTGATCGACAAACATTGGCTGCTGAGTATCTACACGATTCTGCTGAGCAGTAATCGGTTGTTGTGCTCGGTTTTGACGAGCGGTCTGTTCTTTTTCAACGCGTTTTTGATTAGAGCGCTCAATATTCATCGCTTTGAATACTTCGTCTCTAACAACGATCATAGATGTGTAGTCAGTTACCAAGCCATATTCCACAGCGGTATCAACAATCGCTTGCTCAGCATCTTTGTCAGAGCCTAGGTAGTCCATCTCTGCTTGTAGCTCTTCAATGGCTGCATATGCCCATAAACGCTCCAATTCAGGGTTGTCAGTTGCAACGTCAGGTAGATTAAAGCTGGTCTTGTAGGTTTTCTTTTCACCGTTGATTGTGCCGGTTAGTTTTACTTCTGCCTTACCCGGTTTGTAATAGTGTCCAAATAGAGTTAGCTGTTGACCGTGGTAGAGGGTATTAGCTAGGCGCGGTTTAACCAGCTCTTTACTTCTCACGCCATCAATCTCGATCTGAATATCTCGCATAGAAGCATGCGCCATCTTGCCCTTAGCTATGTGAAGCTGACCACTAATATCGTCAGAGTTTGAAATCTCTAGAGCAAAGCCATTAGATACGCGTGTCATCTCTTCTAAAAGGGGACGGTTAGCACTATTACCCATAATAAAAGTAAACAGGCGGGCATCATGCTGCTCTAGTAGATCTAAAAATTTACTCTTTTCGGTCGTACCTACATTGGCAACGCCATCTGTAACAAGAACGACTGCAGTACTCCTATCTGAATCCAGTTGATTAATGCCGGTCTTAAGTCCCGCATATAGATTTGTACCGCTGCTTGGTTGGACCTGATCTAGCCGTTGTAATGTGTCTTTAATTGTTTGCTGATCAGCAGGTAGGTAGCCCTGAGTGAAACTCTGTGCTCGATTGTTAAACAATACGATCTTGAACCGATCATTTGGGTTTAACTGTGTCAGGCCGCTTCGAATGCCTTCAATCAGGGAAGAAAACTTACCTTGCATAGAGCCGGAGATATCTAGTACAAACACCCAATCTCGGCCTTGAGTTATTACAGGAAGGTCGTTACCCGGTGTCAGAGTCAGCTTATAAGTACCTTTACTCGAGTCGGCTTCTTTGTAAGCAAGCATATCCACGCTTGCGGGTAGGTTTTCAGCATGACGCCAGTACAGCAATATATCTTTATCTAGGGTCGTCACACTGCTATTGATAGGAGTTTCTGAGTTTTGAGTTTCATACTGTTCGGACAATTCTGCTTGCTCCAGATCTAGCTGCTGTTGCGTCAGGTGGTTAGCTGAATTGATCAAGCTAGCTTGCCATTCATAGGCATTAAGTTGTTGGAAGGATGCATTTGGGTGTTTAGGCATTCGTAAACCATCAACGGGATAGCTGGTTCTTAGCTTCACATCAAAAGAGAACTTCTCATTTACCGTTTCGTTACGATCCCAGAAGCTCAGTTTTTGCTCATCGACACCACCATCTTCAAGAGGGTATACGTATCGACCAATTCCAGTATCGGTCTGGGTATTTTGGATATAGACCAACTTGATTTTAACTTCTTGATTAGCCTTTACAGGAAAGACAGAGATATCGAACGTTTTGTATTGGTCTTTCTCTACGATCGCAGTTTCATTTCCCTTTTGTTTTTCCTGCTCGTAGATCTGTCGGGCACGCTGTTTCTCTACGACTTCACCTGTAACAGGTTGGCCATCAATCCAATAGCTAAATTCACCTACAGCCGCTTTATCTGGAACCGGGAAGGAGTAAATAGCTTCTAGATCAGTCGCGTTAGGGTTATGAAAAACTTGCTCAACTGTTGTGGTTGCGTACATATCTTCAATCACAACATCGACATGGTGTTCTTTGATTTTTAGCTCTTCATACCCTGCATTGCTCGGTTTTAATAGTCCTGCAGCATTACTGTATGGGCTCATCAAAAGAGCGCTGCCTAATGCTATCGCTGTGAATAGGCTGCTGCGTTTTAGGTTAGGAGTTGAGTGTTTCATCGCTTGTTCCTCATCTATTGATGGGAGCAAGATTGTGATGTTTAGGCGATTGTTAAAATGAAATTGAAATAGGTTTTAAATTAAACAGCTATGAGTATCAAAATATAATACCAACCTATTTATGAACTGGCCCGAAGATTGCTGACTATCCAATCTGAACATAGATTCCTTGTTATAATGGATTAACATAGGCGCAGTTAAATATGTATATCTCCAGTAGTTATCAGTCTTCTAGCTTAGTAGGCACAAATCCGAATGACTCCGGACAAAGTGCCGCTCTGGCAAACTCTGGCCGATCAGTCTCTGTCAGCGGCAATACCGTGTTCTTAACGGAAGAAGCTAAACAGTTAAGTGAATCTGAGTCTGTTTATACTCTCAGTACTGCCAAAGGTGATAAAGAGTACGATTTAGACACTTACTTCCAAGCGAAGCCAGCCCATGAAGGGGATATCTTCGATATTGAGGGTTTGTTGCTGCCAAATGAGCAGAACGTAAGCGCGTTACAGAATCACCTTTCAAAAGTGTTCCCCGATTTTTTGTCCCGTCACAACATTCCAGAAGCACCTGAATCGATCAATTATGACGGTAAAGGACAAATAGTTTTACCAGCTGATTACCCTTATGCCGATCAGCTTAAACAAGCATTGAAAGAAGAACCGGCTATCGCTAAAGAGCTAAGCACTGTTAATGCTTTGGCATCACACCTTGCGGCTTTCAAAGAGCTTGAGCCATACCGACAAGAGATGGATAAAGCCAATTCACAAGCAGAGATAGATGCCATTATCGACAAATACAGTTATTTGTTGGGCGATAACCGACAGTACCCGTCAGTTGAGCTCTCTTTCTCAGAAGAAGGGAAGCTAACAGTAACTAGTGAAGGCAGTGCTCTGGTTTAACTCCGTAAGTAAATGCCCAGCAATACTATTTAGAGATCTTTTTAAATAGCGAGTATTGCCATTGGCGGATGGCAAGTACCATGGTCGTACCACTTTTTTTCTGTTGCGGAGCAGAGTGGTCTTCCTGCATTAATTCGTTAAACTCTGCAGCGAGTCGCTCCATTTTCTTTTGCAAACGAGCATTGGAGCTATCGGTCAGGATCGCATTAGTCACGATCAGCTTTTCGTTAGCTTTATCGAAACGTGAGCTAAAGAAGTCCTGTTCAACTTTTTCTTGGAAAAATTGCTGGATAGGGCCATTAGGTAGCCAATGGAAATTAGGGGCAACCAAAAGTTTTACGCGGTTACCAGGCAGTAGATTGATAATCTTAAGGCGATCCAATTTAGCAAGCTTTTGAATGCATTCTGTTTCTGGAATGTCATAAGCATTGAGTATGTCAGAGAACGTCATTCCACTAATCACGCTAACTGTGATTAACAACAAAATCAGATCGTTCGCGATCTCTTTTTCTTGGTCTCTGGTTAATTGAGTTAGTTGGCACTGATCTTTACTCATCTTCTGTACAAGCTCAGATAGCTCGATATTAAGCATATCGCAGATAGCTTCTAGTCTTGTAAGGGTAAAGTTCTTTTCAGCAAAAAGTCGCTTTACAGACGCTTCACTTAAATCAAGAATTTCAGCAACATCCAAGTAAGTTTTACCTTGAGCTTTAAGTTCTCGCTTGAGTGTATCTATCAGTGGTCCAACTTGCGCCATAATTTATTCCTTAAGTTATGCTCACAGCGATCTTAACCGAAGCGCTTTATATATTCACGATAATCAATTGGTTATTACGACTCTTAAACATTAACTCTTGTCTAAACTATTAAGTATCACGCGTATTAGATTTGAAAATCGGGGTGGTTTAATGAGATTAGGGTGGGCCTTAGGCTTATTTTGCGTTGCTTGTAACTACCTGTATGCAGATTCTAATGATGCTAGAAACAACACTCAGTTTTTAACGCACAACCTCAAAAAGTCAGTATTTAAAGATTACTCAGGTGAAATTAGAGGTATCGAGCACGCAGGTCGTCGAGCATTTAACCTTGAATTAGTTAGAGCAATGTCTGACGTTAGAAAGCTACGTTTCGAGCCTGTTGAAGTACCTTTTTTAAGAGGTGTTGATCTCGTAAAACAGGGACCTAACTATGCAATCTTCAATATAAGCCGAAATGAAGAACGTGAGAACCAGTTTAAGTGGGTTGGTCCATTACAATCAGATAGTGTTCAGTTCTTTAAAAATACCAGCTACCCCAAGCAACTTACTTCTTATCTAGAATTTACAGAAGAGGTTAGAGTTTGTGTACTGCGGGGCAGCAGGCACGAGAGAATCCTAAAAGCTGAGACTCCTGTGTTGATCTTAGTGGCTAATAGCTACAACAGCTGTTTCAGACTGCTTGCTGAAGGGCGGGTCGATTACACGCCTGTTTCACTGCACGAGGTATCGAATGTTTTCAAAACTAGCGGTGTTTCAGAAAAAATCATCAAAAAGACGCCAATCGTTTTATATCGAAGTGAAGGTTATATCGCTTTTTCAAAACAGACTCCTGATGAGGAGATCGCTGAATGGCAGAGTGCATTAGACCAGTTAAAAAAAGACGGTGAATACGATCGATTGGCAAATCAGTATTTATACCCCAGAGAATAACGTATACATCCTTCATTATTCTGTTGTAGTTTATTCTCCAAAGTTACTTACATGATGCTAACTTCATGTAATACAACATCTATTCTTAGGGATCTTTTATGTCAAAAACAGTCGTAATTACAGGTGCTAGCCGCGGTATAGGTTTGTCTTTCAGCGCGTTATACAAATCTAAGGGATATAAGGTTTTTGCTGCGTGCCGTACTTGTTCTCCTGAGCTGAAACAGCTAGGTGTTGAAGTCATTGGTGAAGTTGATGTTGCAAAGAATGAAGGTTTAGAGAAGTTAAAAACGGCTTTAACGGGCATCAAAATTGATCTGCTGATTAACAATGCCGGTATTTTACGTAATGAGATTCTTGGCAATTTGAATGTCGAAACCATTCGCGATCAATTTGAAACCAATGCATTAGCGCCTTTATTGGTAACGGAGACGTTACTAGATAATTTATCAAATTCAGCAAAAGTAGCGCTAATTACAAGTCGTATGGGATCTATCACTGATAATACCAGCGGCGGTCGATATGGTTACCGCATGTCGAAAGCAGCTCTGAATATCGCGGGTATGTCCTTAGCACGCGATCTGGAACCAAGAGGTGTAGCCGTTGCGATCTTGCACCCTGGACTAGTCGGAACAGAAATGATTGGCGGAGTAGGCGATATAACACCAGATCAGGCTGCGGAAAGGCTTTCTCAGCGTATTGAAGAGCTTAATCTCGAAAATACAGGAACATTCTGGCATTCAAACGGTGAAGTCTTACCTTGGTAAGTAAAAGCTAGTTATTTAATATCTGGTGCTTTTCGAGTAACCGATATAAAGATGAACGTGAAGTCTCTAATATAGATGCAGCAACGGTCACGTTATTGTTAGCGTGCCTTAATGCATTAAGAATTGCAGCTTTTTCAGCCCTGCTTTTTGCTTCTTCTAGTGGCATGAGACGGCGTTCATCTTCTCTTCTATCTAGCCCCATATCCTTGGCCGTAATTATCATGCTGTCAGACATAATAGCGGCATTACATACCCGATTTATTAGTTCACGGATGTTACCTGACCAGTGGTTTTGACCCATCAACTTCAGAGCAGCTGAACTAAATTTCTTTTTCTTTAAGTCATTTTCTTTGGTATATCGCTCTAAATAATAATTCGCTATTCGCTGTATATCTTCTGAACCTCTGGATTGAAGGTTAGGTACATCGAGTGGTAGGACATTTAGGCGGTAATATAAGTCTTCTCTAAATCGTCCTTCTTTCACAGCCTCTTCAAGATTGACATGCGTGGCTGCAATGACCCGAGCATTGGCATGAATTGTTTTGGTGCTTCCTAGGCGTTCTATGGTTTTAGTCTCAAGAAAACGCAACAAAATAACTTGCATATCTAGAGGTAAATCACCAATTTCATCTAAAAATATTGTACTGTCATGTGCTTCTTCAAATCGGCCTATACGCCTTGAATCTGCACCTGTAAATGCACCTTTTTCATGTCCAAAAAGTTCCGACTGTATAAGAGTTGCCGGTAGGGCTGCGCAATTCACTGCGATAAATGGTTTATCACTTCGATCTGAATATTCGTGAATATATTTTGCGAATAATTCTTTCCCTGTACCGCTTTCACCTATTAGCAAAGCAGGTGCTTCAACTCTTGCAGCTTTAGAACACTTAAGAAGAATTTCCTTAAAGACAGGGCTTTCACCAATAAGGCATTTGTTGTCTTTTTTGAAGGCTGATGTGAGTGTTTTGTTTCTCAGTTTAGTCATACCTAACGCATGACCTAGAATGATACCAAGTCTTTCAATTTCAACAGGATAGGTGTGATAATCAAAACAATAATGACTAATTAAAGATGCGATTTGAGGGTTATCTATAAAGGGCTTAGGTAGAAGCAGAATCCAAAGAATATTTTCGTCGTAGGACAATATATCTTTGAGTTCTTGAAGTACTTTATCGTCGAGAAAGTGACAAGCAGCAATGCCCAGTTGAAATCGCTTAGAAGCCATCAATTGCTTGGCGCTTTGTGAATCTGTTGCAGCGAGAACATGGTTATTTAGAACGCGAACATTTTCTAAATCTGGAAGGTCATGGTTTTCTTCAGTCCTAGGCCTGAAGTAAATAATATGGCTACCTTCATGAGAGTCATTTTGTTGACTGACTATGGCTGGATTTACCGCTGAAGCCACATAAGATTCACTTTCGAGTTGTTTTTCCATAAGAATCAGCCCTGTGTTCTCTTATCTTCCTTGTAGTTAAGCGAGCTTTAAACCTAAAACAACTTAAGACGAAATTGAAAAGCCCATGAAGCTTACACCATAGGCCAAAAGCCATGGCTTAATATTGGTTTTATTATATTGCTCGATGATTTCCTTCCGTAAATAAGCATTGATGCCAAATGACTTACTGTCAATTAATCTTTAAAAGATTTAAACAATTGTTTGATTATCTTTTCTATTCAAGATTCTTAAATATGAGACAGTTATTGCTTTAATAAATAACCAATAAATACAGATAGTTAACTTGTAATGTCATTTAAAGTGTTCGTTTGTGACACAAAAATCAACCTGATCCAATTAGTTCGCTAATGCAAATCAAACAAAAGGGACTGTTGTTCCATTAACTCTCTGATTTATATGGGGTGGTATAGATCTTGCCATATATAGGGTCAGTCCAATCATGGATCTTTCCTAACATTATGGAGAGTTGAAAATGGCTTTTCCGTTCGCGGGCCAAAGTGCAAGATCAACGCAGGGGAACAGACGGAGTTGGAAAGACAGATGCAGTGCATTCTGTGGTAGATTATTCCGCCATCAGTCTCCTATGCGGGACAAAACAAAACGGCCTCATTTTATCCAAAATCCTACCTCTAAAGTGGTAGGTCGAATCATGTGTGAGCCAGTTGAGCCACGTTTGTTATTATCAGCTGACCCACTGTCATTTGTCGCAGATCCGGATACAGCAAGTGATCTGTCCCTCAAGCTTTTCGAAGAGCTAGCTACACCACCGATTTTACAGCTTTTCGATACCTCTGGAGATACACCGGTATTACTCGCTGAACGCCTATTAAGTGAAGTAGGCGATGTCGTTATTACAGGTTCTGACCTAGATGATCGTCTGAGTATCGATTTTGACCAAGCTGCAGCACCTGGAATTGTAATCACCTTTGAAGGTGGAGCAGGTAATGATGTCCTTGTTGGTCCAACTGCTGACAGTGATTGGCAGATCACCGGCTCTAATACTGGTACGTTAAATGGCAATCTTCAGTTCAGTAATGTCGAAAATCTTACAGGTTCAGCTGATAACGAAGATACCTTCACCTTTTTGCCTGACGGTAGCTTAAGCGGCGTTATTGACGGCGGTGATGGAGGATTCGATAGCTTAGTGATTGAAGGGGGGGACTACGAAAATGTCGTATTCACACCGACAGGGCCAGATTCAGGTACGGTAGCTCTAGATGATAACCTGATCACTTACGTAGGCTTAGAACCGATTACGGCTACTGGCACCTTATCAGATGTCATATTCGATCTGACTGCTGGGGATGATTACGATGCCCAGTTAAGTGATGGTTTAGCTCTAGGTGAATATACCTTAACAGGTACTACGTTTGAGGATACAACGTTCCTTGCACCACTCAATTCATTAACCATCAATGGTGGCGATGGTAACGATACTATTACGTTAACTAATCTCGATCTTGGCAGTGTAGATTTAACCGTAGATGCCGAAGAGATTATTGTTACAGGTTCGCTTACTGCAGGGGATATTACGCTTACAGCAACCGCATCTGATGAAGGTACGATCGAAACAGTAGGGGATCTGTATGATGAATTTACAGGCCCATTAGATGCAGTTGAAGATATTGAGCTTCCTATCGACCTTAGCGGTTTATATTTTTCAGACCCTAACGCAAAAATAGACCTTTCATCAGCCGTAGTTAGTGGCTCTGCTGTTGTTCTTCGTGCCCAAGCTTCTTCGCCTGTAAATGCTGTACCTGCAGATCTATTAGGTGCAGGTATTGATGGTGTTGGTGTTTATGCCCGAGCACGTGCTGAAGTTAATATTCTTGATACAGCAATCACAGCCAATAGTTTGATGGTTGAAGCGACCACCGCGGTAAGCAGCGACCAAACTGATGCAGCAACTGCAGGGGATAACGATAGCGAAGCAGATGCGGCAATCTCTCTTGTTGTTGTAGATTCAAGTGCTAAAGCGCATGTTTCCGGCGCTAGTACCCTAAATATCAGTGGTGATGTCGATATTCTTGCTAGCACAGATGTTGAAGTAAACAGTGAAACTGATGGTTCTCTCGGTGATTCGGGTGCCACTTTAGCGATGGGTTTAGTTTTCACTGAAACTAAGGCTTACATAGACGGCAGCTCTTCAATACTCGGAAGCACAGCAGAAAAAGTTAACGTTAGCGCAACAACAACCAATCAAGTTCACACCAAAGCTACTTCAACTCAAGGTGGTTCAGAAGAAAATACCAGCGGCGGTAACCAGACAGAAAGTGCGCTACAAGATCCTAACAACGATGGTGACAATTCAGACAGAGCCAGTACAGCAGAGGGTGATGTCGATTTTGCTGGCGCTTTAGCACTAACATTGGTTGATAATCTAACCGCTGCTTACATCGAAACAAGCGGCAGTATCACCACCGATACCAGCCTTACCGATGCCAACATCGATGTTAATGCAACTTCAATTGACACTGTAACCGCAACAGCTGATGGCTCTAATACTGGGGCTGCTGCACCAGGTGTAGGTATCGCGGTTGCTTTAAATATCGCAACCGTTGATAGCCTTGCTTATCTAGATGGTGCTGGCAGTTATTCTGCCGATGCAATTGAAGTGAGTGCAACTCTAGATGCCGATAATAGCTTTGAAGCTGAAGCCGAATCAGGCTCTGGTGGCGGGAATCTTGGCGTCGCAGGATCATTAGCCGTTAATGCTGTGACAGCGAGAGTCGAAGCTACGGTTGAATCGGGTGCAACACTAGATCTGGGATCAACCGATCTATCGTTGAATGCGCTCTCAGCCGTGAAATCTAACGCACTTGCCAAAGCTGATGTTGAAGGCGACGGCGATAATAATGACACCGATGATGGTGATAGCAACAGTGGTGAAGGTACTGGTCTAGGTGCATCTGTCGCAGTAAACATCTCAGACATTGTAACTCGAGCTGCTGTAGAAGATGCGCTGTTGAGCAATGTAGCCGCGATTGACGCTAATGCTACTGGCTCCTACTTTATGGATACCAAAGCAATTGGTGGTGCAGCAGGAGGGACAGCACTTACTCCTGTAGTTGCGATCTCAATTGCACGAAACTCAACCATCGCTGAGATTTCAGCGGGTAGTAATACACTTAATCTAGCAGGCGATCTCTCTTTAACCGCTGATCATACCAGCGTGACAAGTACCCATGCAGCAGGTGATACAAAGGGTGATTCGGTTGGTCTCGGTGCTTCTTTAGCGCTGACCATTGCCGAAGAAGACGTTCAAGCACAAATCTTGCGTGATGTTATCTCATCTGGCGGGCAGGTGATGTTGCTAGCTCAGGGCGCAACAGCTTCTAGAACTCATGCTGAAGCCAGTGCTGCTGGAGCTGAAGAGGACGATGGTTCCAATCCTGATGGTGTGGATGATCAAAACGCTCAGCAACTCGGTTTTGCAAATACCCAAGCTGACAGTAGAACCGACTCTGGTTCAACTAACAGTTCAGAAACACCTGATGCCTCAACATCAGATGGCAGTGTCAGTGTTGCAGCTGCAATTTCAATCAATTTAGGTGAAGCCAATTACTCCGCTTTGATAGCCGATGGTGCAGTCGTTTCATCAACTGGCGCCTTATCGGTAACTTCACGTGCTAACAGTGACTCTGCCGCTATAGCTGATGCAAGTGCGACATCTACAGATGGTGGTGTAAGTGTTGGTGCTGCCGTTGCAATCAATAAATCAGACACCCTAAATTTATCATCGGTTGGTGATGGTTCTATCGTTGACACCGGAGCCACTGTCAGTGCTGATGGACTGACAGTAAATGCTTTGATGTCAGAACGCAGCAGCGATATTAGTTCTAGCACTGTGGTCGATCTGGCAGCAGACACAATATTGCTCGAAGGCGTAGAAGGTTTAGAAACCGCTGATGAAGTTACTTATCAGCAAGACGATGACGGCAGCGCAATTGGCGGGCTAACTGATGGCACTACTTACTATCTGATCGATGCCGGTGATGGTAAATACAAGCTAGCCCTAAATGAGACCGATGCCAATAATGGCACTGCTATAGACTTAACCTCATTAGGTGGTGGCACCGAGCACACATTCGAACGCGCGGGTGAAGAAGATATCACCTTCAACCCTCAATACGAGCTCAAATTTGAAGCACCACAGGGCTATGTTACCGGTGATGAAGTTACTTATCACAATGGCGGTGGTAGTGATATCACCGGGCTATCAGACGGTAAAACCTATTACCTGATAATTGGTGATGAGATTCAGCTAGCTGAATCGCGTGAAGATGCTTTTGCAGGTAATGCGATTGAGGTGACTGGATCTGGTACTGGAGATAATCACAGGTTAACCGAATCGATTCATCGTACAACAGCACGTTCTACATCTGGTGCGAGTGGTGGTGATGTAGGTGTTGCAGGCTCTTTGGCAATTAACCTTGTAGATGTAACGACTTCCGCCTTAATCGCTGCGGATAGCAGCGTTACCATGCTGAATAACAGTGCTGTCAGTCTTAATAGTGAATCAGTCACTGAGCATTCCGCTATGGCGTTGCCATTAGAAAATGCAGGTGGTGAAAGTGTAGGTATTGGCGCATCAGTCGCTTTGAATGTCAGTGATAACGATACCTTATCTGAACTTGCTCTAGATGTCAGTATTACAGGCGCATCTGATCTAACACTGGATGCTGATGGTACTTATGAACAATGGGTTATTGCTCGTGCAGGTGCGGCAGGTGGTGTAGCGATTACTCCCGTTGTCGCGCTTAACATAGCTTTCAATGATACCAATGCAAATATCCAAGCCGGATCATTACTTGATCTCAGTGGAGGTCTAACCCTTAATGCCGAACAAACCAGCAGAACCACAGCTGACGCAGAAGGTGACGTTGAAGGTTCTGATGCAGCAATCGGTGCTTCTTTAGCCTTAGTATCAGCCAATGATAGTACTGCCGTTATGATCGCTAGGGATCTGACAGCAGGCGGAGCCATGATGTTGATGGCACGAGGCAACAATGCCTCAAGAACGACAGCTAAAGCCAGCTCAAGCGGTGCTGAACAGGATGATGGCGTAGAAAATAGCGGGGATGATAACGGCGTTAATGATCAGGTTGCCTCACAACGAAGCTTTGCAGGCAGCAATAGTGATGAAGGCACTGGTGATAACGATAGCCCCGATGCATCCACCTCTGAAGGTACCATCAGCGTTGCAGCAGCTATTTCGGTCAATATTAGTGATTCACAAACTTCCGCTTATATTGGTGGCACTTCTTTAGATCCAATCACAATAAACGTAGCTGGCGATATCAATGTAAACAGTTACGCTAATGCTGATTCACTATCGGAAGCCGATGGTAGCGCTACCACAAATGAAGGCGGTACTAGCGTAGGTGTCGCTGTTGCACTCAGCACTTCCGATATCAGTAATAGCTCTCTAATAGAGTATGCCGATATTACTGCAGCTAGTGTGAATGTCACTGCAGAAATGGCTGATCGAGATGTCGATATCACCCCTAAAGAACCGATCAGTGTTGATGTTGATGCAAACACTATCTATGTAGGGGATATCGATGATTTAGAGACTGGGGATGAAGTTACCTATAGCAACGGCGGTGATACCAGCATAGGTGGCCTAACCGATGATGGTGGCACAACTAAGTATTACGTAATCGATGTAGGTGATGGCAAAGTTAAACTGGCTGCTTCTGAAGCTGATGCAAATGCCGGTACAGCAATCGATCTAACATCATTGGGTAGCGGGGATAATCATAGTTTAGAGCGAGATGGTAAAGATAACCTCGACTTTGACCCAGACGAAAAACGTTTCGAAATTCACTTACAAGACACGTTGGGCCTTAATACAGGCGATGAGATTGTCTATAGCAATGGTGGCGGTACCGATATTGGTGGGTTAACTAACGGCAATACTTACTATGCCATTATCGAAGGCAATGGCCGACTCAAACTTGCCGATACCAAAGAAAACGCTCTCAAAGGTGAGGCCGTAGAATTAACTAGTATAGGTACGGGCAGCTCTCACCAAATTACAGAATCAACTCACTCCTCATCAGCACGAGCTAACTCCGGTGCGAGTGGTGGTGATATTGGTGTTGCCGGTTCCGTAGCAATCAATGAAGCCAGCGGTTCAACTTCAGCAACCCTAGGTGATGGTTCAGATGTTACAGCAACTGGTGACGTCACCGTTAAAGCTGAATCTAGTACTAGCAATGAAGCGCGTGCACTACCTGGAGACCCTACCTCTGGTGGCAGCGGTGGTGGCTTATCCGTTGCTGTGAATGTCAGCGCACATGATACTAATGCCGCTATCTTAGGTGGCGACATTAGCCAGTTAGACAACTTATCTGTTTCTGCTGAGGGTGATCACACCATGGTGACACTCGCTAAAGCAGGTTCTAAAGCAACCGGTTCCGATGGAATAGCCTTTGGTGGCGCTGTAGCTATAGGCGTAGCAAACAACGACACATCAGCTCAGATTGATTCCAACGGCGACTCTCTTAACGTCTCAGGTAATCTAAGTATCTCCGCATCTACCTTAGAGGCTCAAAAAACGGAAGCTGACGCGGAAACCGATGGCGGTGAAACCGGCGTGGGTATCTCCTTTGCGATGGGCTGGGTAGAAGACAATACCGATGCTTTACTTGCAAGAAGCGTCAACACCGGTGTTGGTAATGTTTCAGTGGTAGCGCTATCAGAAATTGATGCGACAACCGTGGCTAAAGCCAGCTCAGAAGGATCGAAGTCTGAAGAAGACGGCGGTAATACCTCAGATGAGGAAACAAGTAATCAAACCGATTATGCCAATAGTCGGGCCGGCACTTCGGTTTCTGCACCTACAGCAGGTGACCAGGTTGAAGGAGCAAATACCACCGCTGAATCACAAACCGCTAATCCGGGTGGTCAAGGTGGTACGGGTGAAGATGCATCACAACAAACACGAGGTGGTACTGTACGTGTAGCTGCAGCGATTGGCGCTACTGTCATTGCCCCTGAAGTTAATGCCTCTATTAGCGATGGCGTGGTTATCGATGCCAGTGGCGATCTCACCGTCAAAGCAACCAGCGATGCTGATGCAGATACACAAGCTATCGCCACAGCCTTTGCTGATGATGCTAAAACCACAGTAGGTGCTGCCGTCACTGTGAATGTCGGATTATTAGATACTCATGCATCTATTGGCAATAGTGATATCACCGCAGCGTCCGTCAGCATTGAGGCGGGCTCTCCAAGCGGTGAAAGTAACGACTTTAAACTGCTCTCACTGGCCGGTAGTGGCTCTACTCAGAAAGGCGAGAATGATAATACCGCCGTGGCAGGTTCCGTAGGTGTTAATGTCATTATCAGTAACACTAGCGCTACACTCGCGGATGGTGCGAGCCTTACAACGACTGGTACCGATCTAAGCGTTGAAGCCAGACAGGATATAGGTTTACAGAATATAGCAGGTGGTGGCGCACTAACCTTATCGGATGAGGGTACCAGTGTTGGTGCTGCGATCGGGGTAAACGTTGTTGAAAATACCACTCTTGCAACCGTTGGCGATGGTACTTCTATAGATTCTGCTGGAGATCTGTCGGTTATTGCAGATACCTCTGTCAGCCCTCTAGAAATCATCGCACCAGTACTTAACGAAACCGGCATTGATGTCACCACACTCGTTGCCGGTGCTGCAATTGGATCTGGTGGGGATGCAGGTGCCGGATCTGCGGCGATTGATGTCTTTGTATTAAATACTAAAGCGAGCATAGGTGCTGGAGCTGTGGTGAGCTCTGGCAATGACCTGACGGTAAGAGCAACAGACAATACTACACTTGCTACCTTCGCTGGCGCTCTGGCAGGCAGTAAAGATGCTACCGGTGTCGGTATAGGCCTAGGCGTAGCGGTTATCACCAAATCTACTGAAGCGATAATAGAAGCGTCCGATAACGCTTTAGTACCAACATCCATAACCACTGGCGGCGATTTGATCGTTGAAGCTGATGGTACCGAGGATATTTTCCAATTAACGGCTAACTTAGGCGCAGGTGATAGTACTTCAGGTGCGGGTGGTCTCAATGTTTTGGTTAATCTAACTGATACTCGTGCCGTAATAGGTAAAGATCCGGATGCTGAAACACCTGAAGCAGGCAATGTAGTTGTGGATGCGATGGGTTCAGCGATGGTTGCAGCCAACAGCCACACTGCCATTGAAAGCTACGCAGGAACCCTAGGGGTCTCTATGAGTGGCTCTTCAGTAGGTATCTCGGTTGGGGTATTGGTCGATATTGATCGCACCCATGCCGTGATCGGTGAGGGGGCCGAAGTAACATCTTTAGGCCAAGGTGCAGGGCTCTCTGTAAGAGACGGCATCTTTGATAGTAATGGCGCTCAAGGTACAGAAACCGTCAATGGGTTATCTGTAACCGCTACCAGTTATGACGATGTAACCCTCTTAGCTATTGCGGCCTCAGGATCATTAGGGCAGGACAATGGCGGCAATGAGAACGGTGATAATGACGGCGGAACCAATGTTGGTATCGCAGCATCTGTTGGCGTTGCCGTACTCAACGGTGAAACCCATGCCACATTAGGCACTGGAGCCACTATCAATGGTGATAATATCGGTGCTGCCGCGAACCAAGGCATATTACTGCGTGGGGCGGACGATACCAATGTGACCAACATCATTGGTGGCTTAGCTATTACCAACGGTGCCGATGCCGGTGTCACAGGCTCAGTATCAGTCAATGTAATCGATAATAGTGTTTGGGCACGGGCTTTAGGCAGTAATGATCTCACGTCGAATTTCGGTGGCGTAACCCTTTCTGCAACGGGTGCTACTAACCTTGATACGGTCACCATTGCAGTCGCAGGTGCAATCAAAACGGGTAACAGCGATAACAACAATTCCAGTGATATAACATTCGCTGGTGCAGGCAGTGTCACAGTTAATGTCGTTGATACCGAACTTTTAGCTCAAATTGATAGTGGCACGGTAGATACCGATGGCAATTTAACCCTGCATGCCGAAGATAGCTCAGATATTAGAGCCGATTCAGGTGGTGCCACATTTGCTTATGACAACAGCGGAAGTACAGCCGGTGCTGTGGGCGCCTCTGTAGCGGTGAATGATGTTACACAAACCATTAGAGCGACTGTTACAGATACTCCAGTTAGCGCTACCGGTGGGGTAGACGTCAGCGCAACTAACTCATCCAGTATTCAGGCACTAACCATTGCAGGTTCCGCAGCAATTGCCAATGACTCTGATGCCTTAGCCGGTGCAGGCTCCGGTTCAGGGAATTTCATTTTAGCTTCAACCGAAGCAAGTATTACCAACACTGGTGCAGCGCAAACATTGTTGAGTGCAGGTGATATAAATATTTCAGCGACTGATAACAGTTACATCAATGCTGATGCCGGTGCAGGTGCCTTAGCATTATCACTAGGCGGCGGTGATTTAGGTGCTGCGGCAGCGGGTGCCGCAGGTGCGCAAAACGTTATCACTAAAGATACAACAGCAGCACTTCGGAATGTTAATGCCACGGGTGACAACGTTAATGTTACAGCAACCTCCACATCAACAGTGAATGCTTTCACTTTAGGTATTGCAGGAGCACTGGCAAATGACGGTAGTGCTTTAGCGTTGGCTGGTTCCGGCTCCGGCAACTTCATTACCGGTGATATCAGCGCAGTTATCAACCCTAGCAGTATCGTGGCAACGGGTGATGTCAGCCTGTATGCGTCTGATGCAAGTATTGTTACTGCTACAGCAGGTTCAGCAGCCGTATCGATCAGCGTCGGCAGTGGTAGCGGCTCTCAAGCTGGGGTCGGCTTAGGTGTTTCGGTCGCGGTGAATGAGATCGATGTCTCTACAGAGGCAATTCTGTCTTCGACTTCAGTAAATGCAGGTAGTGCGCTTTCCGTTGAAGCTTTAACGGCTGCTGAGATTGATACTCTGGCCTTTGGTGTCGCGTTATCAGTCACACAATCTAGTGATAATAATGCTATCAGTGCTGCTGCAACCGGTGCTTTAACCTTTAATACCGTCAGCAATAGTGCCATTGCAGAAATTGAAGATGTAGCTGATTCAGGCGCGACAATTACGGTAGCTGGCCCAGTATCTGTTATAGCAACGGATCAATCATTAATCGTTGCTGATGCAGCGGCAGCTTCATTCAGTTTGGCGATCAGTTCTGATAATACCTCTGTATCTGGCAGTATCGGTGTAGCCGTAGCCGATAATGATATAAGCAATACAGCCCGAGCGGCGATTAACGATATTAGCCTAACAAGCAGCTCTTCTGGCGCTACGGTTTCAGCACTTTCAGAAGCGAGTATCGAAGCCATAGCCGTATCTGCATCGGTGGGAATTAGTTCTTCATCGAATGGTACATCCGCAAGTTTCTCTGCAGATGTTTCCTTAGCTTTCAATAATATAGGCAGTACAGTTGAAGCGATGATCGAGGGAGGTTCAGTTGTAGATCTAGCTGGATCACTCGTTTTATCAGCTATCGATAACTCATCTATTACTGCAGACATAGTGGCAGCTAGCATCAATGCCGCTGTCAGTGGATCTGGCAGTTCGGGTGGCTTAAATATCACAGCCACTAATGCCAATAATGAAATTAATAATACAACTAGAGCTCTAATTTCTAACTCGATACTTACTGCTTCAGCATTGGATATAGATGCTGAATCCAATACATCAATTGAGGCTGTCGCAGTATCAGCAGCCATCAGCGTGACCATTAGCGGTTCCTATTCACTCAGTGGAACGGGTAGTGGTGCAGGCAGCCAGAACACCATTAGTAATATTATCGAGGCAGGATTAGTAAACGGTGCTGATGCAACGATTGGCGGCAATACTGATATTGATGCCTCCAATGCTGCAGAGATCTATGCAGATGTTGCTGCGGCAAGCGCTTCGGTCACAGGCAGCAGTGATGGTGCCATCACTTTAAATGTCACCGTAGCTACAGCAGATAATGTCATTTCTACGCAAACCAGAGCGTTAATCGATAACAGCAGTCTATCAACTGGTGGAGATCTGATACTCAATGCCGATTCAGCAGGAACAATTGAAACCTTAGGGTTAGCAGCAAGTTTAAGTGTAAATGCCAGCAGCGGTAATATCGCTGTTGGAGCATCTGTCACTGTTGCGGTCGTTACTAATACAGTCAATGGTGCTGTAGAAGCGGTAATTCAAAACGGTGCGGTTGTTGATGCCGGTAATGTCACAATTAGCGCTACTAACAGTAGTTTGATTGATGCAATTAGCACATCGATTGGTGTAGGTGTTACCGCAACCAGTGGTTCAATCGCCTTTGGTTTAGATGCAT